>JBMSQF010000138.1:0-2025 GCA_049423145.1 Burkholderiaceae bacterium | reverse complement strand
GACGGCACCGGCGAGGCGCAGGCCTTTGCGAAGAACGCCGGCATTCCGGTGCTGGCCGCCATCCCGGCCCACGAGGACATCCGCCGCAAGAGCGCGGCCTACGAAATCATCGGCAAGCCCGATGGGCAGTGGGGTCCGCTGTTTGCGGAACTCGCCACCAATGTGGCCGAGGCGCCACCCCAGCGGCCCAAGCCGCAGACCCAGGATGAACTGCTGGGACTGTTCTCCTCCGACACGGTGGGCCGCAACGTGGTGCTGGAGCCGGCCACCACATTCGACATGATGGGCCGCGAGGAAGCGGCACGTCCTTCCCTGGAGGTGGTGTACGACAACGCCTAGGCGGGGTTGCGCACCGACTCATTGAAAGTGCCCACATGAACGCGCCGCACGAACCCGTGAACCGCCAGGCCGCCGAGCAGGATGGCCTGGGCTGTCACTCGGGTGCGGAAAAGATGAAGGCGGCGGCCGAAGCCTCCGGCAAGGCCGAGTTGTTGGCGCAATACGCACGCGACTACCCCTTGCCCGAGGGTGCGGGTCCGCACGACCAGCCGCAGAGCATGTGCCCGGCCTTCGGTTCGCTGCGGGTGGGCCTGCGGATGCGGCGAACCGCCACCATTCTGTCGGGATCGGCCTGCTGCGTGTACGGCCTGACCTTCACCTCGCATTTCTACGGCGCGCGCCGCAGCGTGGGCTATGTGCCTTTCAACAGCGAGACGCTGGTGACCGGCAAGCTCTTCGAAGACATCCGCGAAGCCGTGCATGCCCAGGCCGACCCGGAAAAGGTCGACGCCGTGGTCATCATCAATTTGTGCGTCCCCACGGCCAGTGGTGTGCCGCTGCAATTGCTGCCAGCCGAAATCAATGGCGTGCGCATCATCGGCATCGACGTGCCGGGCTTTGGGGTGCCCACGCATGCCGAGGCCAAGGACGTCTTGGCGGGTGCGATGCTGCGCTACGCGCGCGGCGAGGCCGAAACCGGCCCGGTGGCGGCACCCCGCCAGGCACGGTCGGCGTTGCCGGCGGTGACGCTGCTGGGCGAGATGTTTCCCGCCGATCCCGTGGGCATCGGCATGATGCTTCAGCCCATGGGGCTTGCGGTGGGCACGGTGGTGCCGACCCGGGAGTGGCGTGAGCTCTACACCGCCTTGGATTGCGCAGCCGTGGCAGCGATCCACCCCTTCTACACCGCCAGCGTGCGGGAGTTTCAGGCTGCGGGCCGCCCGGTCTTGGGTTCAGCCCCGGTGGGGGTGGACGGAACGGAGGCCTGGCTGCAGGCGGTGGGCACGGCGGTCAATGTGGGGCAGGCCCAGATCGACGCCGCCAAGAACCGTTTCCTGCCGATGATCCGCGGCGTGCTGGCCTCAGCGCCGATCAAGGGGCGCATCACCGTCAGCGGCTACGAGGGTTCAGAGCTTCTCGTGGCCCGTCTGTTGATTGAAAGCGGTGCGCAGGTGCCCTACGTGGGCACGGCTTGCCCCAAGACCCCCTGGAGTGCGCCCGACCTGGAATGGCTGCAAGCCCGCGGCGTACACGTGCAGTACCGCGCATCGCTGGAGCAGGACATTGCCGCGGTTCGCGAGTACCGACCGGATCTAGCGATCGGCACCACACCGGTGGTGCAGGCGGCCAAGGAAGCCGCAATCCCGTCGCTGTACTTCACCAACCTGATCTCGGCCCGCCCCCTGATGGGGCCGGCCGGTGCGGGTTCCCTGGCGCAGGTGATCAATGCCGCACTGGGCAACCGCGGACGGTTCGACCGCATGCGCAGCTTCTTCGAGGGCGTGGGCACCGAGCACGCCGCCGGTGTGTGGGAAGGCGGAGAAGGTGCAGCCGGCATCCCGCAGGACCGCCCCGAATTCAAGGCCGAGACCCGGCGTCAGGTCATCAAGATCATGAAGCGCCGCAAGGCCGAGGAGATGATCTGATGCTGGTGCTGGATCATGATCGCGCGGGCGGCTACTGGGGGGCGGTGTATGTGTTCACCGCCATCAAGGGCCTGCAGGTGGTGATCGACGGCCCGGTGGG
>JBMSQF010000137.1:0-2057 GCA_049423145.1 Burkholderiaceae bacterium | reverse complement strand
CGCTGCCCCAGATCGCCGACAATCGCTCCGTGGCCATTCCCCAGCACTTCATCCAGGAACTCATCGCCCGTGCCGACGTGGTCGAGGTGGTGGGCCGCCATGTGGCATTGAAAAAAGGCGGCGCCAATTTCATGGGCCTGTGCCCCTTCCATGCCGAGAAGTCGCCCTCCTTCACGGTCAGCCCCACCAAGCAGTTCTTCCACTGCTTTGGCTGCGGCAAGAATGGCAATGCCATCGGCTTCCTGATGGAACACGCCGGCATGAATTTCGTGGAGGCCGTCAAGGACCTGGCCCACACCTACGGCATGCAAGTCCCCGAGGAGGAAGTCGACCCGGCCGAGCGCCAGCGCGCGGCCGAGCGGCGCGAACACCAGGCCACCATCACCGACGTGCTCGAGCAAGCGGCCACGGCTTACAAGCAACACCTCAAGCATGCCCCCCAGGCCATTGACTACCTCAAGGGGCGTGGGTTGACCGGTGACATCGCCAAGCGCTTCGGGCTGGGTTACGCGCCGGACGGCTGGCGCAGCCTGGCCAGCGTATTTCCTGACTACCAGGCCCCCGTGCTGGTGGAGAGCGGCCTGGTCATCCAGCAACAGGATGAAGGATCGGAAGAGAAACGCTATGACCGTTTCCGCGACCGCATCATGTTCCCCATCCGCAATATCCGCGGCGAATGCATTGGCTTTGGCGGTCGGGTGATGGGGCAAGGTACGCCCAAGTACCTGAACTCGCCCGAAACCCCGGTGTTCAGCAAGGGACGCGAGCTCTATGGGCTGTATGAGGCACGCCAGGCCATTCGCGATGCCGGCTATGTGTTGGTCACCGAGGGCTATATGGATGTGGTGGCGCTGGCCCAACTGGGGTTTGCACAAGCCGTGGCCACGCTGGGGACCGCCTGCACCACCGAGCATGTGCAAAAGCTGTTTCGTGTGACCGACTCGGTGGTGTTCAGCTTCGATGGCGATGCAGCCGGGCGGCGTGCCGCACGCAAAGCCCTGGACGGCGCCCTGCCCTATGCCACCGATGTGCGCAGCATTCGCTTCCTTTTCCTCCCGGACCCGCACGACCCCGACAGTTTTGTGCGCGAGTTTGGCGCCGACGCCTTTGCCCGCAGCGTGCAGGACGCCACACCGCTCAGTCGATTTCTCGTCGACACGGCCCGCGAGGGTTGTGACCTGGCCACGGCCGAAGGGCGTGCCCTGCTGGCCAGCCAGGCCCGCCCCTTGTGGACACCCTTGCCCGAGGGCGTATTGAAAACACAGTTGCTCAATGAGTTGGCCGACCTGGTGCAGATTGGGTCGCACGAATTGCAGCGCCTGTGGTCACCCGACCTCGCCGGCCATACCCGCACGCACTCGGGGGGGACGTCGGCAGATCGCGGTGCAAATCCGGCCGGTTCGGGTAACTTCAAGCCCCGCTGGGGGGGCAACAGTGCCCCTTTCAAGCGGCGCAACCTCCCGCCGCCCTCACCCGGCTTGCGGCGCCAGGCGGCTCCGCGCCAGGACCGTGCGGTACAGCTGCTGTTCAGCGCCATGGCCGCCTGGGAGGAACTGTCCCCCTCCCAGCAAAACTTGTTGTGCGAGTTGCCCGCCCCCCACGGCGACGTGCTGGCCTGGCTGGACCATCAACTGCACGAGCATGGGGTGCAACCCTGGGCGGCCCTGCGCGAGGCGCTGCGCGGCCACCCGAACGAGGCCTGGTTGTGTGCGCTGGTGGAGCAGGCCCCGACCGAACTCGAGCACGACCAGGGCGAGCTCATCAGCATCCTGCACGAGATGGAGAAAGCCCAGATTTCGGCCCAATTGAGCGAGATGGCCCCCCACGTGGCCACCGACCCTGCGCTCTACGAACGTTTCAAGTCCCTGAGCGCCCGCTACGCCCAACTCAAGTCCACACCTTCAGGTATAATCCACAACACCTAGGCAAGTGCGACAGCAGCACCTCCGGAGTGGCCAACCGTGACACCGATGCACGACCCGCCCATACCCGCAAGGACTGCACACCAAATGTTCGCCCTCCTCGCTTGCCTCCCCTGCTGAACTTCGTGGCGTCCC
>JBMSQF010000136.1:0-2073 GCA_049423145.1 Burkholderiaceae bacterium | reverse complement strand
CATCGTCGAGCAGGGCCGCAAGAGCAACGCGCTGTTCATCCTGCTCAACGGCCGTGCGCGGGTGCTCACGGCCGACGGCAGGGGCCGAGAGGTCATCCTGGCGGTTCTGGAGGCCGGTGACTATGTCGGTGAGATGAGCCTCATCGACAGCGAAGTCCACTCCGCCACGGTTCGAGCCGAGGTCCAGACCGACATGCTGATGCTCGGGCGCCAGGAGTTTGCGCGCTGTTTGCCGGACAGCTCCACCCTGGCCTATTCGGTGATGCACGGTCTGGTCAAGCGCTTGCGTGCGGCCGATCGCCAGGTTGAGTCGCTCGCCCTGCTGGACGTCCAGGGGCGTGTCTCTCGAGCCCTGATGGAAGCCTCCGAGATCGTTGCCGGCTGCAGAATGATCCGCGGCAGGGTTTCCCGGCAAGACATGGCCAAGGTGGTCGGTGCTTCGCGGGAAATGGTCAGCCGGGTCATGAGAGACCTCGAGGCGCGTGGTGCCATACAGTCCCAGGAAGACGGCTCGCTGATCATCCTTGGCGAACCGATGAACCACCGCTGACGGCCGGCCGCTGCGCGGCGGCGGATGGCGTTCTGCGCACGGGGGCGATATGGCTGGCCCGCGGGGCCTGGTGCCCGCGCTTCGCGCGACAATACACCCATGTCGATTCCACTGACCGTTCCCAAGGAGCGAGACCGCCGCGCGCGGGGTGGTGATGCCGAGCGCGGCGATGCAGGCGCTTCAGCCTCGCCGTTTGCGGCAAGCGCGGGGCCCACGCAAGGGCCATCCGGTTCGGTCGGTGCGGCTGGATTGTTTGTGATCGGTATGCTGTGGCTACTGGCCGTGTTGGCCCTGGCCACCCACCACGCGGGCGACCCGGCCTTCACCACCAGTGGCCGGCACGATACGGTCCGGAATGTCGTTGGCCTGGGGGGGGCTTGGTTTTCGGACCTCGCCTTGTTCCTTCTGGGCCACTCGGTGTGGTGGTTGCCGCTCGTCGTCGCGCGCCACTGGCTGTCGGCACTGGCCCGGCGCTTGCGCGGTGAGCCCAAGCCTGTTGCGGCTCACCGCCCGATGGCCTGGGTGCTCCCGGTGGCCGGTACGGTGCTGCTGGTGCTGGCCAGTACCGCCCTCGAGTGGACGCGCCTGTACCACGCGGAACCCAGCATGCCCGGGCATGCGGGTGGCGTGCTGGGTTATGGGCTGGGGCCTTGGTCGATGAAGTGGCTGGGGTTCAACGGATCGGGCGTGTTTTGGATAGCCTGCCTGGTTGCGTCCTCCGCCTGGGCCTTTGGCTTTTCCTGGCTGCGCCTGGCCGAGTCCATCGGCACTTGGATCGAAGGGTTGCTCGAGCAGCGCCAGGCGGAGCGCGAGCGTGCTGAGGATGTGCGCCTGGGCGAGCAAGCCCTGCGCGAGCGCACCGAGGACGTGCAGGTGGAGCGCCGCATCGAGGAAGAGGAGAAGATCCCGATGCTGATCGAGCCGGTCCTCGTGGAGGTCCCACCGTCGACGCGGGTGGCCAAGGAGCGGCAGAAGCCCCTGTTCCAGGAGCTCACCGATACCAAGCTGCCGCAGGTCGACCTCCTGGATTCGGCACCTTCCCGCCAGGAAACCGTTTCACCGGAGACGCTGGAGATGACCTCCCGGCTGATCGAGAAGAAGCTGCGGGACTTCGGCGTGGAGGTCCAGGTGGTGGCTGCTTCGCCGGGCCCTGTGATTACCCGCTACGAGATTGAACCGGCCACGGGCGTGAAGGGCTCCCAAGTCGTGAACCTGGCCAAGGACCTTGCGCGTTCCTTGTCATTGGTCAGTATCCGCGTGGTGGAGACCATTCCGGGCAAGACCACCATGGCCTTGGAGTTGCCCAATGCCAAGCGGCAGGTGATCAAGCTCACCGAGATCCTGGGTTCGCAGGTGTATGCCGATGCGGGCTCGCTGCTCACCATGGGCCTGGGCAAGGACATCGTGGGCCAGCCGGTCGTGGCCGATTTGGCCAAGATGCCGCACTGCCTGGTGGCCGGCACCACCGGCTCGGGCAAGTCGGTGGGCATCAACGCCATGATCCTGAGCCTGCTCTACAAGGC
>JBMSQF010000135.1:0-2076 GCA_049423145.1 Burkholderiaceae bacterium | reverse complement strand
ACCTCCTGACCCGCAACCGCCAATCCATAAGCGAGCGTCTTGCCCTCGCCGTAAAACTGGTTGTAGGCCTCCGTCGTCTGGTAGCCGCTGAACCGGTCAGCGGGTATGGACTCATTGCCTTTGAAGAGCGAGGCCTTGAAATAAGTCTCCAGCAAAGCCGAGGGTCCGGGATCCACCGGGGCGGTCAGGTCGTTGTAGAAATATTGGGTGCGGAACTGGTCCGCCAAGAAGGTCCGGCGATCGAGTTGCGTGCAACCCGGGCCATCTGGCAGACCAGCGGTGATGTCCATGGGCGCGGGGTCGCTGCTGTTCGCACTTCCGCCTCCACCCCCGCAGGATGCCAGCAGGGCCACCAAACCGACACCCGACAACACCCCCAGTGCCCCACGCACCGAACGCCTGACCCCGTTTTCCACGTCCTGCTCAGCCTCCGCTTGCACCCGCCCGGCCACACCCTCACAGCCCGCTGCAGCAAGTTACCACAACCTACAATGAATGGCTTAGCCCAAATAGCCCCCGCTTTTCGCGCACGGGGGCCACCGATGCGCCCGCCTTGTCCATGACCGAGCTTGCCAAATCCTTCGAACCGGCCGCCATCGAGGCGCGCTGGGCCCCGCTGTGGGAACGCCAGGGCACGTACCGCCCGTCCACCGATCCCAACAAGCCCTCGTTCGCCATTCAACTGCCCCCGCCCAATGTCACGGGCACGCTGCACATGGGGCACGCCTTCAACCAAACCATCATGGACTCGCTCACGCGGATGCACCGCATGTGCGGCCACAACACCCTTTGGGTTCCAGGCACGGACCATGCAGGCATCGCCACGCAAATCGTGGTGGAGCGGCAACTGGAACAGCTGGGCACCGACCGGCACCAACTGGGTCGCCAGAATTTTGTCGCGCGGGTGTGGGACTGGAAGGAGCAAAGCGGATCCACCATCACCCGACAGATGCGCCGCATGGGCGCCAGCGTCAGCTGGGAGCATGAGTACTTCACCATGGACGAGAAGCTCTCGCGCGTGGTGACCGAAACGTTTGTGCGGCTCTATGAGGAAGGCCTCATCTACCGCGGAAAGCGCTTGGTGAGCTGGGATCCCGTACTCAAGTCTGCCGTGTCCGACCTCGAGGTGGAAAGCGAGGAGGAGGAAGGCTCGCTGTGGCATATCCGCTACCCTGTGGAGGGCAGTTCCCACTCGCTGGTGGTGGCCACCACGCGGCCCGAGACCATGTTGGGCGATACCGCGGTGATGGTGCACCCTGAGGATGATCGCTACGCTGCGCTGATCGGCCGACAGGTGCGTCTGCCGATCACCGGGCGCTTGGTGCCGGTGATCGCCGATGCCTATGTGGACCGTGAATTCGGTACAGGCGTCGTCAAGGTGACCCCAGCGCATGACACCAATGACTACGCAGTGGCGCAGCGGCACGGCCTGCCCATGATCACCATCTTCGACCTGGAGGCTCGAGTGGTGAGCCACCTGGAGGAGATCCCGGCCGACTTGCGCGGGCTGGACCGATTCGAGGCCCGCAGGCGCATCGTCGATGCGCTCGACGTGCAGGGCCTGCTGGTGGAGGTGAAGAAGCACAAGCTGATGGTGCCGCGCTGCGGCCGCACCGGGCAGGTCATCGAACCCATGCTGACCGACCAGTGGTTCGTGGCCATGACCCAACCCGGCGCCCAGGGCAAGAGCATCGCTCAAGAGGCCATTGAGGCGGTACAGACCGGCGAGGTGCGCTTCGTGCCCGAGCAGTGGGTGAACACCTACAACCAGTGGATGAAGAACATTCAGGACTGGTGCATCAGCCGCCAACTGTGGTGGGGCCATCAGATTCCGGCCTGGTATGGCACCGGTGGCGAACTGTTCGTGGCCCGCAACGAAGACGAGGCCCGGGCCAAGGCAGACGCAGCCGGCTACCGAGGCGATCTGCAGCGCGACCCCGATGTGCTGGACACCTGGTACTCCTCAGCGCTGGTGCCGTTTTCCACACTCGGCTGGCCGAACAAGACCCTTGAACAGGATCTCTTCCTGCCCTCATCGGTGCTGGTCACCGGCTACGACATCATCTTCTTCTGGGT
>JBMSQF010000134.1:0-2111 GCA_049423145.1 Burkholderiaceae bacterium | reverse complement strand
CGATCGGGGTCAGCATGTTGGCGTCGACCGCCTTGATCCAGGCCTCGCGCTCCCAGTCACGAAAGTCGCCAGGGGGCGGACCGCCGGCGTTGGTGACAACGATGTCATACGCCTTGCCCGGGCCACCTGCCACCGACCAGATGGCCTCACGCCCGGCTGGTGTGGTGATGTCCACGGCCACTGGCAGTATGGTGGTTCCCCAGGCACGCAGCTGTTGTGCCGCCGCCTCCAGTGCTTCGGCGCCACGCGCCACGATCACCACGTTCACACCCTCGCGGGCCAGTGAGTTGGCGCAGCCAAACCCCAAGCCCTTGCTTGCACCGCCCACCAGGGCCCATTTGCCTTTGAGTCCGAGATCCATCAGTTTGCTCCGTACTTGGAAAAAAGAAACACACCACCCAACACCAACAGGGTACCGACCCCGATCCACAGGTTGAGCGGCTCACCCAGGAATATAGCGCCCAAGGCGAGGGTGGACATGGGACCGACCATGCCCGTCTGCGCCGCCAGCGACGAGCCGATGCGCTCGATCGCCATCATCACCATCAGTACCGGGGCGACGGTACAGGCCAAGGCGCACAGCAAGGCCAGCCATAACACCTCCGAGGGCACCTCGGCCGCCGACATAGGCCGCAACACCAGGAACTGCCCGATACAAAAGAGGCAGGCCACGGTGCTCGCCCATCCCACCAAGCGTAATGAGCCCAGGCGTTTGACGATCTCGCCACTGTAGAGCAAGTACATGGCATAGGTGAGCGCGCTCAGCACTACCAGCACGGTGCCGAGGGCCACGTCCGATCCGGCGAAGTTCAATTCGTGCCAGAACACCAGCAACACCCCGCTGTAACTCAGCGCCATGGCGGCCACCCGCATGCCTGTGATGGGTTTGCGGTAGAGGGCCCAGCCCAGCAACATCACAAAGGTGGGGTTGAGATAGAGGATCAGTCGCTCAAGGCCTGCGGTGACGTATTGCAAGCCCAGAAAGTCCAGGTAGCTGGATAAGTAGTAGCCCAAAAAGCCCAAGCCCACAATGCTCAGGACATCGCGCGGGTTCAAGGGTTGCGCGCGGGCACTGGCGCGGCGCTCCGCCCACCAGCCCATGAGCAAAAAAAAGGGCAAGGCAAACAGCATGCGCAGCATGATGAAGGTGGCTGCATCCACGCCATAACGGTACGCCAGCTTGATGATCACACCCTTGCCACTGAAGGCGATGGCCCCGGCAATGGCCAGCACGATGCCGGTCGAGACAGGAGAACTGGGTGCAGGGGTCGTGGTCATGGAGTGAGTGGATTGTCTCGCATCGCTCTGGCGGCGCAAGGTCGCCTGTGTGCCAGGGTTTGGTTGAGCACGATGATGCAGTGGTTGGCAGCGCGAGGCAGTCAGCCCCAAGAAAAAAGCAGACCCGCAGGTCTGCTTGTTCCACTCAAGGCCCGTTTCAAGGGCATGATGAAGCCGTCATTCTTCGACGAAAGCTTCTTCGCGTTTCGACTTCACCGAGGGCAAAAGCACGATAACGAGCAACAGCAAGGCTGCCGCCAGCAAGCCCCCCGACAACGGGCGGGTGACAAACACCGACCAGTCACCCCGCGAGAGCAACAGTGCACGACGCAGGTTCTCTTCCATCATCGGCCCCAGAATGAAGCCCAACAACAGCGGCGCCGGCTCACACCCGAGCTTGAGGAACAGATAGCCGATCAAGCCGAAGATAGCCACCATCCAGATGTCGAAGGTGTTGTTGTTGGTCGAGTACACGCCAATCGCACAGAACAGCACGATGGAGGGGAACAGGAAGCGATAGGGCACGGTCAACAGCTTGATCCACATGCCGATCAGCGGCAGGTTCAAGATCACCAGCATCAGGTTGCCCAACCACATCGAGGCGATCAGACCCCAGAACAGTTGAGGGTTGCTGGTCATCACCTGCGGGCCCGGCTGGATGTTGTGGATGGTCATGGCACCCACCATCAGCGCCATCACCGCGTTGGGCGGAATGCCCAGCGTCAGCAGGGGAATGAAGGAGGTCTGCGCACCGGCGTTGTTGGCCGACTCGGGCGCCGCCACGCCACGGATATTGCCCTGACCGAACGGCACCTCGCCCGGCTTGAGCTTGG
>JBMSQF010000133.1:0-2168 GCA_049423145.1 Burkholderiaceae bacterium | reverse complement strand
CAGGGAAACCACGCCCTATCGGCCCCTAGACAATCGTCCCTCGCACAGCCCTGAGCCTGCCAACCGCCCAAAGCCCTGCCCCCTCGCAGCCGGTGCAGTATCAGGACATAGGTGACACAATTGTTTCAGGACATGGGTAACACCTCGCCGAAGGCGGGGCCCGCGTGAGAGGAGCGGGTATGCCGTGGCAAAACACCCAGATGAACGACCAAAGGAAAGAGTTTGCGATGAAGGCAGTGCAGGGCGCGGAGAGCTTCGCGTCGCTGTGCCGGGAGTACGGCGTGAGCCGGAAGACCGGCTACAAATGGAAGCAGCGTGCGCTGGAGGACGGGCTGAGAGGGCTGCGGGAGCGTAGCCGGCGGCCGAAGAGCAGTCCTCGAAAGCTGGATGAGGTGATGGTCTGCGAGTTGGTGCGGCTGAAGATGGCGCATCCGAAGTGGGGCCCGAAGAAGGTATGCCAAGTGTACCTGAAGCGGCATGGCAGCGCACCAAGCGTGAGCAGCTGCCACCGGGTGCTGGTCCGGAGCGGCCTGGTGGAGCCGAGGCGGCGGCGGGCACGGCGGGTAGGCGGTCGGTTGGAGGCGGCGGTGGTGGCGCGGGCGCCGAACGACGTATGGACGGTGGACTTCAAGGGGTGGTGGCGGCTCGGTGACGGCAGTCGCTGCGAGCCGCTGACGGTGCGGGACGCGCACAGCCGTTTCCTGCTGGCGGTGAGTTTGCCGGCGAAATCAGGCTGGGAGGGAGTACGCGCCGAGTTTGAGCGGCTGTTCAGCCTGTACGGCCTGCCGCGGGTGATCCACAGCGACAACGGCAGTCCGTTCGCCAGCGTGCAGGCGCCCCTGGGGCTGACGCGGCTGTCGGCGTGGTGGGTCTGCCTGGGGATTGAACTGGACCGCGGGCGGCCCGGGCACCCGCAGGACAACGGCGCGCATGAGCGCATGCACCGCGACCTTGAGGTGGAGGTTGCGCGGCACGCGCAGCCCGATGCCAAGATGCAGCAGGCCTGCTTCGATGTGTGGCGGGAGGAATACAACTGGCAGCGGCCGCACGAGGCGCTGGATGGGCGCACGCCCGGG
Organism: Burkholderiaceae bacterium; assembly: GCA_049423145.1. Taxonomy (GTDB): domain Bacteria; phylum Pseudomonadota; class Gammaproteobacteria; order Burkholderiales; family Burkholderiaceae_C; genus RFTU01. The sequence goes on along the minus strand of JBMSQF010000133.1, from coordinate 1,092 downwards.
GAGGTTTACCACAAGTCGGAGCGAGTGATGCCGGCGGCCGCCGGGCGGCTGGACTACGGAGCAGGCTTCTTCGTGCGCCAAGTCACGAGGCAAGGGACGGTGAAATGGCACGGGGAGAGGATCTTCGTCAGCGCCGCCCTGACCGGCTTGCAGGTCGGCCTGAGGATCATCGACGGCGGCCAGCTGGAGGTCTGGCTCAACTATCTGCTGGTCGGAACAATCGATCTGCAGACAAGCAGCTTCCCGGGGGGGGCCCGCCCGTGGGGCGCCAAGCCGCCCCACGGAAGCTGCTCGTCTCTCTGCGTGAGTCCTCCCTCACCCAGGGAACAACCCATGAACCAATATAAAAACTGATACCCAGGTGTTACCGATGTCCTGACATCAAAGTGTTACCCATGTCTTGATTACACCATTTTCCCTCTCGCCTCTAGCCTCGCGCCTTTAGCCTCCCAATCGCCTCGCGCCGCCCCTCCGTTACACGTTTCAGCCTGACCTCCTAAAATCGCCCTCGCGCCTCTCTTCGGAGTCGCGCCTGTCCTGACTTGCAGGAAAATCGGGGGAACGTACCCTGCCCCCATGAGCGAGCTCGTCTTTGAAGTGACCCAAGAGGCCGATGGCGGCTACGTCGCCGAGGCGCTGGGTGAAAGCATCATCACCGAGGCCGGATCATGGGAAGAGTTGCGCGCCAACGTGCTTGAGGCGGTGGCGGCATTCTACTTCGACCGGCCCGCCCCCAAGGCCATCCGGCTGCATCTCGTCCGAGACGAAGTCTTGGCGTGAAGCTGCCGCGGGACGCTTCCGGGCGAGACTTGGTCTAAGCGCTCTGCCGCGAGTGGGGCTATCGCCAGGTTCATCAGGTCGGCAGTCACATCATCCTTCAGACCGACGCCCCGATGTCGCATCGGATTTCGATCCCGAATCACTCGCCGCTGCGGATCGGCACGCTCAACGCCATCCTTCGCGCCGTGGCCCGGGCCAAGCAGGTGGCCAAGGAAGACGTGTTGCGGTCGATGTAGGGGCGCGGGCGCCACCCTGCGCCTCCTGCGCCTTTTCGCGGCCATCCTGATCTGCCGCCAAGCGGCACAAGACGCG
>JBMSQF010000132.1:0-2188 GCA_049423145.1 Burkholderiaceae bacterium | reverse complement strand
CCCTAACCCCCCCCCACCCCCCCCGCGGCCCCCCCGCCCCGCCCCCCGCCACGCCCGACACCGCTCGGGCGTTGTGTTTTGTGCCGCGCCGCAGCAAAGCCGGCACATGACTTTATGCAAGTTTTGCATAGGGATTCAGCCCGGTGACAGGCAGTTTTTGGGGTGCTTTCATAAAATCGACACCCTCCCAAGGACCCTGCAGAACCCTCCGGCAACGTCTTTCCCAAGTGCGTCCCGCGCCCGTGCGCCCGCGCATTTCGGAAAGACGATTTTTTAACTTAGGAGCCTTTCCGATGAACTCTCCGGCGATGAAGGGGCTGCCGCAGGCGCCCGCGCACGTGAAGAACGCCAAGCTGCTGGCCTGGGTGGCCGACATGGTTGCGCTGTGCAAGCCCGACAGCGTGTACTGGTGCGACGGCAGCGACGAGGAGTACGACCGCCTGTGCCAGCAGCTGGTGGACGCCGGCACCTTCAAGAAGCTCAACCCGGCCAAGCGCCCCAACTCGTACCTGGCCTGGTCCGACCCGTCGGACGTGGCGCGGGTGGAAGACCGCACCTTCATCTGCAGCCAGAAGAAGGAAGACGCCGGCCCGACCAACCACTGGATGGACCCGGCGCAGATGCGCGCCACGCTGCAGCCGCTGTTTGACGGCTGCATGAAGGGCCGCACCATGTATGTGGTGCCGTTCAGCATGGGCCCGCTGGGCTCGCCGATTGCGCACATCGGCATCGAGCTGTCCGACAGCCCGTATGTGGCGGTCAACATGAAGATCATGACCCGCATGGGCCGCGCCGTGTACGACGTGCTGGGCGTCAACGGCGACTTCGTGCCCTGCGTGCACACCGTGGGCGCGCCGCTTGCAGCCGGCCAAAAGGACGTGCCGTGGCCGTGCAACAAGACCAAGTACATCGTGCACTACCCCGAGACGCGCGAGATCTGGTCGTACGGCTCGGGCTACGGCGGCAACGCGCTGCTGGGCAAGAAGTGCTTTGCGCTGCGCATTGCCTCCACCATGGGCCGAGACCAGGGGTGGCTGGCCGAGCACATGCTGATCCTTGGCGTGACCAACCCGCAGGGCAAGAAGTACCACGTGGCCGCCGCCTTCCCGAGCGCCTGCGGCAAGACCAACTTCGCGATGCTGATCCCGCCGGCGGGCTTTGACGGCTGGAAGGTCACCACCATCGGCGACGACATCGCCTGGATCAAGCCCGGCAAGGACGGCCGCCTGTACGCGATCAACCCCGAGGCGGGCTACTTCGGCGTGGCGCCGGGCACCAACACGCTGACCAACCCCAACTGCATGGCCAGCCTGGACAAGAACGTCATCTTCACCAACGTGGCCCTCACCGATGACGGCGACGTGTGGTGGGAAGGCATGGGCGAGGCGCCCGCGCACTGCATCGACTGGCAGGGCAAGGAGTGGACGCCGGCCATCGCCAAGGACACCGGCGCCAAGGCCGCGCACCCCAACGCGCGCTTCACCGTGGCCGCCACCAACAACCCGGCGCTCGACAGCGCGTGGGACGACCCGGCCGGCGTGCCGATCGACGCCTTCATCTTCGGCGGCCGCCGCAGCACCACCGTGCCGCTGGTGACCGAGGCCCGCAACTGGGTCGAGGGCGTGTACATGGCCGCCACCATGGGCTCGGAGACCACCGCCGCCGCCGCCGGCCAGCAGGGCGTGGTGCGCCGCGACCCGTTCGCGATGCTGCCCTTTGCCGGCTACAACATGGCCGACTATTTCCAGCACTGGCTCAACCTCGGCAAGAAGCTCGAGGCCTCGGGCGCCAGGCTGCCGCGCATCTACACCACCAACTGGTTCCGCAAGGGCGAGGACGGCAAGTTCGTCTGGCCCGGCTACGGCGAGAACATGCGCGTGCTGAAGTGGATGATCGACCGCATCGAGGGCAACGCCCAGGGCAATGAGCACGTGTTCGGCGTGAGCCCGGCGTATGAAGAACTGAACTGGACCGGCCTGAACTTCAGCGCCGAGCAGTTCCGCACCGTCACCAGCATCGACCAGGCCGCCTGGCAGGCCGAGCTCAAGCTGCACGAAGAGCTGTTCACGCAGCTGGCCTACCACCTGCCGGCCGAGCTGACCGCCACCAAGGCGAAGATCGAGCAGCGGCTGGCGGCCTGAGCGCCTTCAGCCCCATCGCCAAGGCCACCTTCGGGTGGCCTTTTTGC
>JBMSQF010000131.1:0-2216 GCA_049423145.1 Burkholderiaceae bacterium | reverse complement strand
TGCCCAGTACCCGCTCAGCCTCCGGGGCCGGGAGGTTGCGTGGATTGACCCAGATTGATTTGAGGCGTTCGGTTTCACGTGAAACCGCTTCGCGCTTGCGACAAAACGCCTCCCAGCGGGCATCGTCGACCAGGCCCATGCGCCGCCCGGCCTCGGTCAGGCGCATGTCGGCGTTGTCCTCGCGCAGCTGCAGCCGGAACTCGGCGCGGCTGGTAAACATGCGATACGGCTCGGTCACCCCCTGGGTGGTCAGGTCATCTACCAGTACCCCGAGGTAGGCCTCATCGCGGCGCGGCAGCCAGGGCGCCTCGCCCCGGCACTGCAAGGCGGCGTTGATGCCAGCGAACAGGCCCTGGGCCGCCGCTTCTTCGTAGCCGGTGGTGCCATTGATCTGGCCGGCAAAGAACAGGCCCTGGATCTGGCTGGTTTCGAAGCTGCTTTTCAGCGCGCGCGGGTCGTAGTAGTCGTACTCGATGGCGTAGCCCGGGCGCAGGATGTGGGCGTTTTCCAGTCCCTGCATCGAGCGCACCAGCTGGTACTGAATATCAAAAGGCAGACTGGTGGAGATGCCGTTGGGGTAGTACTCATGGGTGGTAAGCCCTTCGGGCTCGAGAAAGATCTGGTGGCTGTCTTTGTCGGCAAAGCGATTGATCTTGTCTTCCACGCTGGGGCAATAGCGCGGCCCTACCCCCTCGATCTTGCCCGTAAACATGGGGCTGCGGTCAAAGCCGGAGCGGATGATCTCGTGGGTGCGCGCATTGGTATGGGTGATCCAGCAGGGCACCTGCTGCGGGTGCGTGGCGGCACCGCCATGGGCGGGGGCCATGAAACTGAACACCGGCACCTGGCCCTCATTGGCGCCGCCTGGCATGCCGTCGCCGGGTTGCTCGATGCAGCGGGAAAAGTCGATGCTGCGGCCGTCAATGCGCGGGGGCGTGCCGGTTTTCAGCCGCCCTTGCGGCAGCTGCAGCTCCTTCAGGCGGTGCGACAAGCTGACTGCCGGCGGATCACCCGCACGGCCCGCGGCGTAATTGCTCAGGCCCACATGGATCCTGCCATCCAGAAAGGTGCCCGCGGTCAGCACCACGGTGCGCGCGCGAAACTGGATGCCGACCTGGGTGCTGGCACCCACCACCCGGTCGCCTTGCACCATCAGGTCATCCACCGCCTGCTGGAACAACCACAAATTGGGCTGGTTTTCCAGCTTGCGCCGAATGGCCGCCTTGTACAAAATGCGGTCGGCCTGGGCCCGGGTGGCCCGCACCGCCGGCCCCTTGGAGCTGTTGAGAATGCGAAACTGAATGCCCCCTTCATCGGTGGCCAGAGCCATGGCCCCGCCCAGGGCATCGACCTCTTTCACCAGGTGGCCCTTGCCAATGCCCCCAATCGATGGGTTGCAGCTCATCTGGCCCAGGGTTTCAATATTGTGGGTCAGCAGCAGGGTGGCGCAGCCCATGCGCGCAGCGGCCAGCGCGGCCTCGGTGCCGGCATGGCCACCGCCAACGACAATGACATCGAACTCTTGCGGGTACAGCATGGGGAAATCGGTTTGGGCGCTTGCCGGGCCAGGCCTGGGTGGCAAGCGGCAGTGCGCATGAAGGTGACGATTTTACCGGCAAGCCCCAAGTCGCGTGTCCCAGCGCGTCGAAGCCCTCCCCCTATACTCAACTTGAGTCAATCTGGAGACGCCCGCATGAACAGCCACGTGCACGCACTGCCCTCCTACCTGCAGGCCAACCAGTTGGGCCCGTGGGGCACCTATTTGCAGCAGGTCGATCGGGTCACGCCCTACCTGGGGCCACTGGCGCGATGGGTCGAGACCCTTAAACGGCCCAAGCGATCTCTCATCGTCGATGTGCCCATCCAATTAGACAACGGGAGCGTCGCCCACTTTGAAGGCTACCGAGTACAGCACAACACCTCGCGCGGTCCAGGCAAAGGCGGGGTACGTTTCCATCAGGATGTTTCCCTGTCCGAGGTGATGGCCCTGTCTGCCTGGATGTCGATCAAGAATGCGGCGGTCAACGTGCCCTATGGTGGGGCGAAAGGTGGCATCCGCGTCGATCCGAAATCACTCTCGATGGGAGAGCTCGAACGGCTGACCCGACGCTACACCAGCGAGATTGGGATCATCATCGGCCCGACCAAGGACATTCCCGCACCGGATGTGAACACCAATGAACAGATCATGGCCTGGATGATGGACACCTACTCCA
>JBMSQF010000130.1:0-2241 GCA_049423145.1 Burkholderiaceae bacterium | reverse complement strand
TGGCCGAGATCACCGGCACGGTGTCCTTCGGCAAGGAGACCAAGGGCAAGGTGCGTCTGCAGATCACCGATCCGGACGGCAAGGTCTGGGAGGAACTGGTGCCCAAGGAAAAGAACATCCTGGTGCACGAGGGTCAGGTGGTCAATCGCGGCGAGCTCATCGTCGACGGCGCAGCCGACCCGCAGGACATCCTGCGTCTGCTGGGTGTGGAGGAATTGGCCCGCTACATCGTCGACGAGGTGCAGGATGTTTATCGCCTGCAGGGTGTGAAGATCAACGACAAGCACATCGAGGTGATCGTCCGCCAGATGCTGCGCCGCGTGCAGATCGTCAACCCGGGCGACAGCAGCTACATCGGTGGCGAGCAGGTCGAGCGTTCCGAACTGCTGGACACCAACGACCGTCTCCGCGGAGAGGGCAAGACGACCGCCACCTACCAAGACCTGCTGCTGGGCATCACCAAGGCCTCCTTGTCCACCGACTCCTTCATCTCCGCAGCCTCCTTCCAGGAGACCACCCGCGTGCTGACCGAAGCGGCCATCATGGGCAAGCGCGACGAGCTGCGCGGCTTGAAGGAAAACGTCATCGTCGGCCGCTTGATCCCCGCGGGCACCGGTATGGCTTTCCACCAGGCCCGCAAGGTCAAGGAAGAAATGGACGAGACCGAGCGCCGCGCCATTGCGCTCCAGGAAGCCGAGGAGCTGGCAGCCGCCCAGATGGCCGCTGCCGACGGCGCCGGAGAGGCGACCCCGGGCTGAGCGGCCCCCGCTGGCTGATTCCCACTCGGCTCAAAGGCCACCGACCCATCTGGGCGGTGGCCTTTTTTCACGGGGACAACTCGGCCTCCCAGCCCTGCGGCGGTCGGATCACCAAACCCTGTGGAGCGGCACGACGGGCAAGTTTTAGAATGGCTCTGTCAGAAGTGAACAACCACTTTGCTTGATGGCATAGTGCCAGCTCGATGAACCGCTGGTCATCGGGATCCGTGCAGTGCAGCCGGGAAATGGCCGGCGGGTCGGGGCAGAGGGGCTGAATCACCGATTGGTCCCAAGCGCGGAGCACGGCCTCGGGCTCCAGGCCCCGGGAGCGGGCGATTCCCCGCTCGAGCACATGGGCCAACTCGCCGCGCATGCCCGGACACCCCAGCCAACCCAGAAGGCCAGCCTGCAGGGCCTGCGCCAGGCCCTGTACCCGCGGGTCTTTGAAGACCCAAAGGTCCAGCACGGCGTTGGTGTCCAGAACGACCCCGGGAACGGCTGCGGGCGAGCGGCCGGGGTCGGGGCCTAGGGTTCTTGCTGACATGGGCGTCTGCGACTATACTGGCGGGCTTTTCCGCGGAAAAACTGGGCCTGCAGGCTGGCGACGAGAGAGTCGCACAGCTGGCGGGCCCGCGTGCACTGCGTGTACTGCGCCAGCAGGCTGTTGCTTGAACCGGGCAAGGGCTTGAAGGGGTGCCGGCCCGCTTTGACCTGTGTCGCACTGCTTTGCGTGTGCAACACGACAGGCGCGCCAACCGCGGACAAGAGGCCTTTTCATTTTTGTAACTTCAAACGGGAACAAGTTACTCATGCCCACCATCAATCAGTTGGTGCGACACGGCCGCGAGGTCGAGCCCACCAAGAGCAAGTCGCCTGCGATGCAGAATTGCCCGCAGCGCCGCGGGGTTTGCACCCGCGTGTACACCACCACCCCCAAGAAGCCGAACTCCGCGCTTCGCAAGGTGGCCAAGGTGCGCCTGACCAACGGCTTCGAGGTCATCTCCTATATCGGCGGCGAAGGCCATAACCTGCAGGAGCACAGTGTGGTCCTCGTGCGCGGCGGCCGTGTGAAGGACCTGCCCGGTGTGCGTTACCACATCGTCCGTGGGTCCCTGGACCTGCAGGGCGTCAAGGACCGCAAGCAGGCCCGCTCGAAGTACGGTGCCAAGCGCCCCAAGAAGGCCTGATGAAATCGTTGCCGGTATGAATGACCGGCGTTGTCGGCGGTCTGGATGAACACTGCACCTCACCGTGCCAGACCGAGTAAGCGGCCCTCCCGGATGGAGAGCCCGGGCTCTTGAGGTGGAACCAGCCACCAGAGCCAGCTGAAGCAATAAAGGAAGAAACAAATGCCGCGTCGTCGCGAAGTCCCCAAGCGTGAAATCCTGCCCGATCCCAAGTTCGGATCGGTGGATCTTTCCAAGTTCATGAACGTCGTCATGGAGTCCGGCAAGAAGGCCGTGGCCGAGCGCATCATCTACGG
>JBMSQF010000129.1:0-2350 GCA_049423145.1 Burkholderiaceae bacterium | reverse complement strand
CCCAACACGACGATCATGCACCAGATCGCCAAGGGCTACACCGACGACCAGATCAAGCTGATCGCCGCTTACTTCGCCGCACAGAAGCCCGCCAGCCGCTGACGCGCAGGCCAACGGACCGCAAAGGAATTCCCATATGAACATGCACACGATTTCCCGCCGCCGCCTGCTGGCCGCGGGTTCTGCCCTTACCGGCCTGTCACTGGCCGGTTGCGCCACCACGGACTCGGGCCCGTCCATCGGCCGCGTCGTGGTGGTGGGTGGTGGCTTCGGGGGCGCCACTGCAGCGCGTTACCTGAAGATGTGGGGCGGCAATGTCGACGTCACGATGGTAGACCGCAACCCCCAGTTCGTCTCCTGCCCGATTTCCAACCTGGTGCTGGGTGGTTACAAGCAGATCAGCGAAGTGACCGTGGGCTATGAAGGCCTCAAGGCCATGGGCGTCAAGGTGGTCCAAGGCGAGGTGACCGCCATCGACACCGCCGGCAAGCGGGTGCGTCTGGCCGACGGCACGCAGCTGCCCTATGACCGTCTGGTGGTTTCGCCCGGTGTGGACTTCATGAATGAAGCCATCGCGGGCCTGGCCACGCCGGCCGCACAGGCCAAGTTCCTGCACAGCTGGAAGGCGGGTCCGCAAACGGTGGCGCTGCGCCAGCAGCTCACTGCGATGCGAGACGGCGGCGTGGTGGCCATCTCCATCCCCAAGGCGCCCTATCGTTGCCCGCCCGGTCCCTATGAGCGTGCCTGCATGGTCGCGGCTTACCTCAAGGAGCACAAACCCCGCAGCAAGGTGCTGGTGCTCGATGGCAATGGGGAGATCGTCTCGAAGAAGGGCCTGTTCGAGAAGGCCTTTGCCGACCGCTACAAGGGGATCCTCGAGTACCGGGCCAATGCCGAGCTGAAGGAAGTGGATGCGGGCAATGGCGTGGCCAAGCTCGAATTCGAGGATGTGAAGGCCGATGTGATCAACGTCATCCCGCCGCAGCGGGCCGGCGACATCGCCCGCAGCGCGGGCCTGATCAACCAGAACAACCGCTGGGTCGGCGTGAACTGGCTGACGATGGAATCGACCGCCGTCGCGGGTATCCATGTCCTGGGCGACTCCACCATGAGCGCGCCGCTGATGCCCAAGAGCGGCCACATGGCCAACCAGCACGCCAAGGTGGCGGCTGCGGCCATCGTCAACCTGCTCAAAGGCGAGGCGGTCAACGCGACCCCGGTGGTGATGAACACCTGCTACAGCTTCGTGTCCAAGACCGAGGTGGTGCATGTGGCCTCGGTGCACCAATACAACGCCCAGCAGAAGCAATTCCTCACTGTACCGGGCTCGGGAGGCGTCTCGGCCGCGGCCAGCGAGGTGGAAGGCCGCTATGCGCTGAGCTGGGCCAACAACATCTGGTCCGACATGCTGTCCAAGGCCTGAGCGGGCTCGACCCGTTTCAGACGTGCAAAGGCGCCCTGCGGGGCGCCTTTGTCTTTGGGAACAACACGGGACGTCAGGCCATCCCGGGGTTGCCCTCCACGCCCACCAGCTTCGGCGTGTTGATGCGGCGCGGCTTCACCCGCCCGCCCTGGGCCTTGAACCACTGTTCCACCACGTCCCACACCGGCTTGTTCCCGGCGCGGCTGGCCTCTTCGGCCACGGGCGCCCAACCGGCCACCTTGTAGGTCTTGCCGGCTTCGATCAACTGGCCCTTCAAGCGCATGTCACTGATGCGGCTGCCCATCTTCTCGCCGGGCGTGCAGGTGTAGCTGAGGCCCCCCACGCGCACCATGTCGCCGCCCTGCTGGTAATAGGGGTCGGGGTTGAAGAGGTTGTCAGCCACGTCCTCCAGGATGGTCTTGATCATCTCGCCGCTCAAATTGGTCACGGTGGCGTAGGGGTAAGTGATGGCCAGCTGGTCCATCATCAATTCGCGCGTGATCACATCACCGGGCAACAAGGAGGTGCCCCAGCGGAAGCCCGGCGAGAAAGCGAGGTCCGCACCCTGCACATCCATCAGCGCATCGCAGATCAGTTGGTCCCAGCTGCCGTTGAAGTTGCCGCGGCGGTACAGCAAGCCGTCGGTCACGGCCAGTTTCTCGGCCAGCTTGGTCTCATAGGGCGCGCGAATCTTGGCGATGAGCGCATCCATGGCCGGATCGGCCTTGAGCTGGTTGGCGAATACCGGCAGCAGGCGGTAGCGGTAGTCGGTGACCTTGCCGCCCTTGACCTCGAAGTCCATCACGCCCAGGAATTTGCTGTTGCTGCCGGCATTCGTCACCAGCGTGGTGCCGCCGGGGTTCTTCACCGGAATGGCCACCGGCACGCCGTCGTGCGTGTGGCCGCCCATGATGGCGTCGATGCCGC
>JBMSQF010000128.1:0-2382 GCA_049423145.1 Burkholderiaceae bacterium | reverse complement strand
TCGATGACTTTCGAGACGCCCATGCTGTTCTCGGTGGGCTTTCTCTTCGTGTTCACCATGGGCGGCTTCACCGGCCTGATCTTGGCCATGGCCCCCATCGACATCCAGTTGCAGGACGGTTACTACGTGGTGGCGCACTTCCACTATGTGTTGGTCGCCGGCTCGCTGTTCTCCATGTTCGCCGGCGTTTACTACTGGGCGCCGAAGTGGACAGGCGTGATGTACAACGAAACCCGCGGCAAGATCCACTTCTGGGGTTCGCTGATCTTCTTCAACATCACCTTCTTCCCGATGCACTTCCTGGGCTTGGCCGGCATGCCCCGCCGCTATGCCGACTACCCGATGCAGTTCGCTGATTTCAATGCGATCGCTTCGATCGGCGCCCTGGGCTTCGGATTGATGCAGGTCTACTTCTTCGTCTTCGTTGTGCTGCCCATGATGATGGGCAAGGGCGAGAAGGCGCCGCAGAAACCCTGGGAAGCCGCTGAGGGTTTGGAGTGGGAAGTGCCGTCGCCGGCGCCCTTCCACACCTTTGAGACGCCACCCAAGCTGAACGCCACCGCCACCAAGGTGATCGGCTGAAGGTGAGGCCCGTGATGTTGAGCGACGAGCAGAGGCGCGCCAACCGGCGGTTAGGACTCATCCTGGCCACCGTGGCACTGGCCTTTGCGGTCGGGTTCGCGGTGAAGATCGCCCTGTTGGGCCGCTGAACCCGTCGGCCTCATCCCGCCAACGGCACTGCACATCACGATGAACCCGCGTCACGACAACCGCCGCATGGTGGGCAAGCTCGTGGTCATCGCCGGACTGATGTTCGGCTTTGGCTATGCGCTGGTACCCATCTACCGCGCGGTCTGCGACGCGCTGGGGATCAATGTCCTGTCGGTGTCCGAGCGCGTGGGCGCGGGGCAGAGCACCCAGGAGCAGGCCGCCAAACTCGCCGGCAACACCCAGGTGGACCGCACGCGGCTCATCACCGTGGAGTTCGATGCCAATGCGCGAGGCCCTTGGGACTTCAGGCCCGCCCAGCGTTCGCTCCAGGTGCATCCCGGTGAGCTTGCCACGGTGATGTACGAGTTCCGCAATGTGCAGGACCGCACCATGGCAGCCCAGGCCATTCCCAGTTATGCGCCGATGCAGGCGTCGCCGCACTTCAACAAGTTGGAGTGCTTCTGCTTCAACGAATACACGCTGGCACCGGGCGAGGCGCGCGAATGGCCGGTGGCCTTCGTCATCGACCCCAAGCTGCCCAAGGACGTCACCACCATCACCTTGTCCTACACCTTCTTTGAGGTCAAGGGCAAGGGCTTGGCGATGAAGGCGGCCGCCTTGCCCGCTGCGCTGGGCGCTGCCGAAAAAGCACCATCGTGATGAACGCCCTGATGACCCCGCCCGATTCCCATCAGCGCCCAGCCACGGACGACGACCTCCAAGGCGCCGTCGCGCGCAAGGGCTCGTTTGCGCAAACGCTCAAGGCCGTGGCCTGGTCCTTCTTGGGCATCCGCCGATCGGACGGCTACGCGCAAGACGTCGCACGCCTGAACCCCCTGCACGTGATCGCAGCCGGCATCCTGGCTGCGGCGGCATTCGTGGCCGGCGTGTGGTGGCTGGTGAACTGGGTGGTCGCCAGCGGCGTGGCGCAAACTTGATTTTGGTACGAGGAGAAACAACGATGTCCGCAGCGACACACCACGACGGGTCCACACCCTACTACTACGTGCCCAGTCCTTCCCGCCATCCGGCGATGATGGCCGTGGGTCTGTTCTTCGTCATCCTGGGTGCCGGGCAGTGGGTCAATGGGGCCAACTGGGGCCCGTACTCGCTGTTCTTCGGTCTGCTGTGGGTGGCCGTTGTGCTCAAGCAGTGGTTCGGTGACGCCATCCGCGAAAGCGAGGGCGGCCTCTACGGCGAGCGCATCGACATCTCCTTCCGCTGGAGCATGAGCTGGTTCATCTTCAGTGAGGTCATGTTCTTCGCCGCCTTCTTCGGCGCCCTGTACTGGGCCCGTGTGCACTCGGTGCCGATGTTGGGCAACCTGGACCACCAGCTCCTGTGGCCCGATTTCAAGGCCATCTGGCCCAGCGCCGGCGGCGTGACGGCATCGCCTGCGGGCATCACCGAGCCCTTCAGCACCATCGGGCCGTGGCCGCTGCCCACCATCAACACGGCCTTGCTGCTCACGTCCGGTGCGACGCTGACGGTGGCGCACCACGCCCTGATCGCCGGCAACCGCGGCAAGACCATCCTGTGGATGTGGATCACCGTGCTGCTGGGCGCCACCTTCCTCTTGGTGCAGGGCTATGAATATGCCCACGCCTACCGCGACCTGAACCTCAAGCTCAGCTCGGGCATCTTCGGCTCCACCTTCTTCATGCTCACCGG
>JBMSQF010000127.1:0-2405 GCA_049423145.1 Burkholderiaceae bacterium | reverse complement strand
TACACCTGCCCCATGCACCCCGAGGTGCGGCAGATCGGTCCCGGCAACTGCCCCATCTGCGGCATGGCGCTGGAGCCCGTGATCGCCACGGGCGAGACCGGCGATAGCGCCGAGCTGCGCGACATGAGCCGCCGCTTCTGGATCGGGCTGGTGCTGTCCTTGCCTGTGCTGGCCCTAGAGATGGGCGGACACCTGCTCGAGATCAAGCACCTGGTGGGCGCGCAGACCTCCAATCTGATCCAAATGCTGCTGGGCACACCCGTGGTGCTCTGGGCGGGCTGGCCGTTCTTCGTGCGGGGCTGGGCATCCGTCAAGCACCGCAGCCTCAACATGTTCACGCTGATCGCCATAGGTACGGGGGCAGCCTGGATCTACAGCATGTTCGGCACGCTCTCCCCGAGCCTGTTTCCGCCGGATTTGCGCGGCGAGGATGGGGCTGTGGCCATCTACTTCGAGGCCGCCGCGGTAATCACCGTCCTGGTGCTGCTGGGACAGGTGCTGGAACTCAGGGCACGTGAAAAGACTTCCGGCGCCATCAAGGCACTGCTTGACCTGGCCCCCAAGACGGCAGTACGGGTGTCTGAGGCGGGCATCGACGAGACGGTGCCCATCGACACCATCCAGGTGGGCGAGTTGCTGCGGGTGCGTCCCGGCGAAAAGGTGCCCGTGGATGGGGAACTCACGGAGGGCAAGGGCACGGTGGACGAATCCATGGTCACGGGCGAGCCCATGCCCGTGGCTAAGGCAACGGGCTCCAAGGTCACTGCTGGCACGATGAACCAGACCGGCGGCTTTGTGATGCGGGCCGAGAAGGTCGGGGCAGACACCTTGCTCTCCCAGATCGTGCACATGGTGGCGGCTGCCCAGCGCAGCCGCGCCCCCATCCAGCGCATGGCCGATTTGGTCTCGGCGTGGTTCGTGCCAGTGGTCATCGCGGTGGCGCTGCTGACTTTTGTGGTCTGGCTGTTGTGGGGGCCAATTCCGGCGTTTTCCTATGCGCTCATCACTTCAGTGGCGGTGCTTATCATTGCCTGTCCATGTGCGTTGGGCCTGGCGACGCCTATGTCCATCATGGTGGGTGTCGGTCGTGGCGCGCAGCACGGGGTGCTGATCCGCGATGCCGAGGCGCTCGAGCGCATGGAGAAGGTCGACACGCTGGTGGTGGACAAGACCGGTACCCTCACCGAGGGCCGGCCTCGGGTAGTGCACATTGAGCCAGTAGCCGGTATCTCGCCCGAGGAACTTCTGGGCAAGCTTGCCAGCGTGGAGTGTGCCAGCGAGCACCCATTGGCCATGGCCGTGGTTGCCGCGGCGCAGGAACGCAAGCTGCCACTGGTCGAAGTCACGGACTTCGATTCTCCGGTGGGCAAAGGCGTACTGGGCAAGGTGGACGGTGTGGCCGTGGTGTCTGGCGCAGCCAAATTCCTGGCCGAGCAAGGCATCGACGTGGGCTCGCTCCAGGGCGCTGCGGAACGTCAACGGGCCCAGGCGGCCACCGTGATTTTCGTTGCCCTGGGCGGCCGCCTGGCTGGCTTTGTGGCCATTGCCGACCCCATTAAGGCCACCACGCCTGCGGCGCTCCAAGGGTTGCGCGAGGCGGGTGTGCGTATCGTCATGCTGACCGGCGACGGCCGCACCACGGCCTTGGCCGTGGGTAAGGAACTGGGCATCGACGAGGTGGTGGCCGAGGTCTTTCCCGAGGACAAGGCGAACATTGTGCAGCGGCTGCGCAGCGAAGGCCGGGTGGTGGCCATGGCCGGTGATGGGGTGAATGACGCCCCGGCCCTGGCGGCCGCCGAGGTGGGTATTGCCATGGGCACGGGTACGGACGTCGCCATGGAAAGCTCAGGCATCACCTTGCTCAAGGGTGACCTGATGGGCATCGTGCGTGCTCGCAAGCTCTCGCACGCCACCATGAAGAACATCCGGCAGAATTTGTTCCTGTCCTTTGCCTACAACGTGGCGGGCATACCGCTGGCTGCCGGCGTGCTGTACCCCTTCTTCGGGTTGCTGTTGTCACCGGTCGTTGCCGCAGCAGCGATGGCTCTGTCGTCGGTCAGTGTGATAGGCAATGCACTCAGACTCAGAACCGTCGAAATCAACTGACTGTCTCTCCCGGCATAAGTCGCTCGGACAGAAAAACTGAGGTTTGCCAGAAGGCTGAAATTTGCGGCCGCGCGAACCTTCGCTATGGGGTCGGCGCTCTATAAATTGCCGCGCAGCTAATCGGTACGTCTCCAACGGCCTAGTTTTTCGCCAACCCCCTGCCGCCGTACCACGGCGAAAAAGTCAGGAGGTTCTGAGACGAAACGGGGTTTGAGACGGATTTCGGGGGTGGGTAGCCATCGGGGCAGTCAGGAGCCCATAGCAAAAAGCCCCGCGTGGTGCGGGGCTCTGAGCGCCTG
>JBMSQF010000126.1:0-2428 GCA_049423145.1 Burkholderiaceae bacterium | reverse complement strand
GAAAGCAGCCTCAAACATTGGCCAAAGTACATCAGCAGCCTCACGTCGGAAGGCGCCTGTATGTCCGATCCTGGCCAGGCCCCTGTCACCCGGTTTCACCACGATAAGCTTTGATGGTGCATTGGGCGTTGCGGTCAACAACTTGCGCGTGCAGTTCTCAGTCATCGCGTCGTCGTCGGTAAAGCTGAAGGCCTCGATACGAAAGCGTGCCGACTGCAGACTCGGCTGCACGAGATCTGGCTCGGCACCCCAAGCAAAGCCAGGGTGACGGCACCAGCGGGTCCACTGCCGCATGGCAGGTCCAGGCAAGTCGCCCACCATGCGCAGGGCCTTGCCCGGGAAATAGCCCAGCAAGGGCGTGAGCAACGGTGCAGCCAGGTGAAGCATCAGGGGTGCCACACGGCGCGACGGCGCTGCCCAGTCGCGCCAGTATCCCGACCCGGCCGCAACGGACACCAACATTTCGATACGGTCCTGGGTGTGGGCATCCGTCATCACAGCGTGGTGAGCACCCAAGCTGTGACCGATCAGGACGATTGAATCTTCATTGACCATGTCCGACAAGGCCTGCACGGCGGCGGGAAAGTCCTGACGCGCCCAGGTCAGCATGTCGGCGTCCAAGCCCCGCAGAGAACGACGGTGTTCAGGCCTGCGCGAGGCACCCATGCCCCGCAGATCGAAGGTCATGACAAGATGCCCGCGCTGAGCGAGCCAGGTGGCGAAGGGCGCGTAAAAGCGCTGCGGTATGCCCAGGCCACCCGCGACCAGCACCGCGCGACGGTGCTGCCCCGTTGGCCGATACAGCACCCCCTGAAGATCCGTACCGTCAGCGGTCCGCAATTCGACCGGTTCGCCACCCGCGGCCTGAGGTGTCATTGGGGTTGCTCGCGCTGCATGAAGCCCTCCTGTCTGAGCACGGCCAGTATGGCGGCGCGCTGCGCCTCCGGCGCCCGGTAGTCTGGATGCGCGCGCAGGATCGCTGCCGCATCGGTCAAGCGTGTGAACGCGGCGAAGTGCCGCTCGGCTTCGTCCAACTCCGGCTTGTGCAAGGCCACCACAGCGCCGCTGTCGGGTGCGCGCACCTTGGCCAAGTGACGAATAGCGGGCAGCTGTCGTTCGCAGCGGCAAGCCGCCTCGCTGTTGGCCAGACCGCAAGCCTTGCTCATGAACGCATCCAGGCGCGAACGCGCACGCGACAGCCTCTGACGGTAGGCCTCGGGGGAGATTCCTATCACCGCCGCAGCCTCGCGCGAGTCAAGGTCAAACACGGTGTCGATCACATAGGCCAGACGCTGTTCACGGTCCAGTGCCATCAGCATCGACTGCGTACAGGCCAGGGCGACTTGTCGCGCCTCGAGCTTGTCTTGCGGACTCAAGGGGCCGGGCTCGCCTCTGTCGTGAGCCAGTCTTGCGGCGAACTCCAGACCCTGCCCGAGATGTTCGGCGATTCCATCGAGCGAGACCTCCGGTGACTCGGCCTTGCGCGTTCGAGCCGTCATCAAGTGGTTGTATGCCACACGCCATACCCAGGTCGCGAAGGCCGATTCAGCCCGGAACCCAGACAGGTGCGTGACGACCTTGAGGAGGATTTCTTGCGTGGCATCGGCCGCGTCGTCGCGGTGGCCCAGTATGTGCACGGCCAACTTGTAGATGCCGGGCTGAATCGCCGTGATCAAGGAATCCACGGCCTCTAAACTCCCCGCGAGTGCATCGCGCAGCGTCGCGGGATCAGGTTCGCAGATCCTCACGATGGATTGGCCCCCTTCACCCATGCCCCGCCCGCATCCTGACCAGGCAGCAGGATGGGTGTGTCGAACCACTCCAAACTCGCGGGCTGACCATATTCCTTCAGCACGCGGTCGCGCCAAGCCGGCGTGAACCAGGCGTCGGCACTCGCTTCATCTTTCCAAATGTAGATGCCCCCGAATTTCCCGTCGGCGGTTGTGATGAAGTACTTGCGCAGAAGGCCGGGCACCTTCTGAAAACCGGGCACGGCTGCAGCAAAGCCTTGCGCCATCCGCTCTTTGCTGACGCCCGCCGGTACAGGGATCTCGACCATCGTGGCGACAGCGGAACTGTTGGCGTTGGCCGGCGTGCCACCAGACGTGTTGTCCAGGGCCAGCACCACCTCGACGACGCGCACATTGGCCGCAGCCCCGCGCTCCTGTTTAACCCGCTCGAACCACTGGGGGGTGAACCAGGCTCGAGCAGCGTCAAGATCTTTCCAAAGGTAGATCCCACCGTAGTGCCCATCGGACTTGGCAAAGGAGAAGGCCTTGAAGTTCAGTCCTGCAATCGCCTGGTACTGAGGGATGGTGTCGCGCATCTTGCTCGTCACCAAGAACCGGGGGGCATACCAGGGCGTCGGAACCTTCACGACGACTGCAACGGGTGGGTTCGCCGAGAGCCCGGCCCCAAAGTTTTGCTC
>JBMSQF010000125.1:0-2498 GCA_049423145.1 Burkholderiaceae bacterium | reverse complement strand
GGCTGGCAGGCCGACGCCATGGTCAACGCCTTCATCAACAAGAAGGACCTCGACAGCGAAATGACCGTGGTCCGCAACGAGATGGAGATCGGCGAGAACAACCCCAGCCGCATCCTCTTTGAAAAGACCCTGGCCACGATGTACCAGTGGCACAACTACGGCAAGAGCACGATCGGAGCCCGCACCGATGTCGAAGGGGTGGACATCGAGCGCCTGCGCGCCTTCTACCGCCAGTATTACCAGCCTGACAACGCCACGCTGGTGGTTTCGGGCAAGTTCGATGTGCCGCGCACGTTGGCCATGATCACCGAAGCCTTTGGTCCCATCCCCAAACCCAAGCGCGAACTGCCCCGCCAGTACACGCTGGACCCGGTGCAGGACGGCGAACGCAGCGTGACCCTGCGACGGGTCGGCGGCGTACCGCTGTTGTTCAGCGCCTACCACGTGCCGCCGGGTGCCCATCCCGACACGGCAGCCGTGGAACTCATTGGCAACCTGATGACCGATGCGCCGGCCGGCCGTCTCCACAAGGCGCTGGTCGAGTCCAAGAAGGCGGCTGCGGTGTTCGCCTTCTCCGCACCGCTGCACGACCCCGGCTTTGCGATCTTCGGCGTGCAGTTGGCGCCGACACACGATGTCGAATCCGCGCGCGCGGCGCTCCTGCAGACGCTGGAAGGCTTGTCGGCCGGCCCCTTCACGCCAGCGGAGGTCGATCGTGCCCGTGCCAAGTGGCTCAACGATTGGGAGCAGCGTTTCACGAACCCCGAGGAAGTGGGTATCGCGCTGTCGGAATTCGTCGCGCTGGGTGACTGGCGCCTGTACTTCCTCCTGCGTGACCGCGTGAAGGCCGCGACGGCCGAGCAGGTCAATCGCGTGGCCTTGGCCCACCTGTTGCCGGCCAACCGCACCTTGGCGCAATATGTGCCCACGCCCAAGCCCGAGCGGGCGCCGGCGCCGGCGACGGCCGATGCCGCGGCCCAGCTCAAGGACTTCAAGCCCGTGGAGACGCTGGCGCGTGTGGAGTCCTTTGAGGCGACGCCCGCCAACATCGAGACGCGGACCCGTCGTTCCCAGGTGGAGCCCGGCCTGAAGCTCGCCCTGCTGCCCAAGGCCACACGCGGCGATGCCGTTTCTGCCCAGCTGGTCCTGCGTCTGGGCAACCTGGACGCCCTCAAGGGCCGCAGCGATGCCGGTGGATTGCTCGCGCGCCTGTTTGACAAGGGCACGGAGAAGCGTTCGCGTCAGGAACTGCAGGATCGCCTCACGGCGCTGAAGGCCGAACTCGCGGTGGTGGGCAGTTCGGGTTCCCTGACGGTCAATGTCAAGACCACCCGTGAACACCTGCCTGCGGTGGTCGAACTGATCGGCGAGATGTTGCGCACGCCGGCGCTGCGGCCCGAGGGTTTGGAAGAGGTGCGCGCCCAATTGCTGGCTGGACTGCAAGCCCAGCGCGACGAGCCGGCGGCCATCGTCTCCAACACCTTGCAGCGTCATGGCAATCCCTACCCTGCTGACGACCCCCGTTACGTGCCGACCTTCGCCGAGGTTGAGCAGCGCATCAAGGCGCTGACCCTCGATCAGGTGCGCGACTTCCACCGCCGCTTCCTCGGTGCTTCACAGGCGCAGTTCAGTGCGGTGGGCAGCTTCGACGAGGGCGCCGTTCGCTCGGCCGCACAACGCGCCTTCGGTGCTTGGGCCTCGGGCACCGCTGTCCAGCGCGTGCCCTCGCCGCTGGTGCAATTGCCGCCGGCACGCTTGGTGACCCGCACGCCCGACAAGCAGAACGCGGTGCTGGGCTTGCGTCTGCCCCTGGCCGTGAAGGAACTCGATGCCGACCATGCGCCGCTCCTGCTGGCCAACTTCATCGTGGGGGGATCGCCCAGTTCGCGCCTGTGGGTGCGCGTGCGTGAGAAGGAAGGTCTGAGTTACGGCCTGGGCACGCAGATCAGCTTCAACCCCCACGAGGCCGCCTCCCTGTTCTCCGGATCGGCCGCCTTTGCACCGGGCAACCGGGCGCGCGTGGAAGCCGCAATGCGCGAGGAACTCGAGCGCAGCCTCAAGGATGGCTTCACCGATGCCGAGGTGAACCAGGCCAAGCAGGGCCTGCTGAACTTCCGGCGTCTGTCGCGCGCACAGGACGATGCCCTGGCGGGCAATCTCGTGAGCAACGAGTGGTTGGGCCGTGATTTCAAGGCCGCACAGGCACTGGATGAGGCGATCGCCAAAGTCACCCCGCAGCAGGCCCTGGAGGCCTGGCGCCGACATGTGGACTTGGCGCGGGTGGTGTGGGTCTTGGCCGGAGACTTCAAGGACTGAAGCTCGGCCCAGGGCCGGCCCGGGCTCAAACCGGATTCAAGCCGGCGCTTGCACGCCGCCCTTGAAAGGATTGTGTTCCCGCAGCTCATCGAGATAGGCGCCCACATGGGCGCCTTCTCTTTGCAGGAAGTCGTCCACCGCGTGGGCGAAGCGCGGGTCTGCAACCCAATGCGCCGATCGAG
>JBMSQF010000124.1:0-2611 GCA_049423145.1 Burkholderiaceae bacterium | reverse complement strand
GGATGGAGACAAGGTGGTGCACGGGGGCACACCGGGATTCAGGGTGCCTGGCAGGCCCTCATCCAGCCAGGTCATCTGCAAGCGGGTGTTGAGCGAGAAGCCCAGCGACGGAATCACCGGACTGGAGGACAACCACCCCCCCGAGGGCGTGGCCGACACCATGTTGCCCTGCCGGTCGATCACATCGATGTGACAGGTGTCCCCGACAAACACCTCTTTCTCCAACCATTCCG
Source organism: Burkholderiaceae bacterium (assembly GCA_049423145.1). Lineage (GTDB taxonomy): Bacteria > Pseudomonadota > Gammaproteobacteria > Burkholderiales > Burkholderiaceae_C > RFTU01. The sequence goes on along the minus strand of JBMSQF010000124.1, from coordinate 2,378 downwards.
ACAGGGGCGGCAAGGTGGCGAACGTGGGCTCGCCAATGCCAAACCGGGTATCGGCATTGAGCAACGTGCGTCGTGTGACATCCAGATCCGGCAGCCTGGGGGACAGACCCGCGGGCGCACCGGCGCGCAACTCGGAAGAAGCCGACGCCCCCACCTCGGCCCAGCGAGCACGCAAGTAGTCGTCGGAGAGCAGGGCCCGCCGGGCCTGGGTCCAATCGCCCGGGGCCACCCCATACCAGGCCAGCCGATCTGCCAGGGCCAGCTTGGCGGCCTCGGCGATGCGGTGCACAAAACCCGCTGTGTGGGGGGCGTGCTGCTGCAGGTCCGCATGCCGCAGCATGCCCACTTGCTGCAGCAGCGAGGGGCCCTGACTCCAGAAGCCGCACTTGGCCAGGGTGTAGCGGCCAAAGTCCATCGTGAGCGGGGCCTCCACGGTGGGGGCCCATTGCGCCAGATCGTCATAGCGCAGCAAACCGCGGTTGCGCCCGCCCGAGGTGTCCTGCACTTGCTCGTGGCGATAAAAATGGTCAATGTCGCGCGCCACAAAACCCTGATACCAGGCGCGCAGGGCCGCGTCAATCACGCCTGTGCGAGTCGTCGATTCCGCCTGCGCGGTGCGCAAGATGCGCTCGTAGGTATCGGCCACCTGCGGCAAACGAAACATCGATCCCGGTGCCGGCACCCGGCCATCGGGCAACCACACCGCGGCAGAACTCGTCCACTGCTCACGAAACAGGGCTTGCACCGCGTAAATGGCCTGCACAATGCGGGGCACCAGCGGAAAACCCTCGCGGGCGTAACCGATGGCCGGCGCCAGCACGTCGGCCAGCGACCAGGTGCCGTGGTCGCGCAACAAGGTCAGCCAGGTGCCAAAGGCGCCAGGGACCGTGGCGGGTAACAAACCAATGCCGGGTACCTGTTCCAGGCCGAGCCGACGAAAGGCTTCCGGCGTGGCCTCGGCGGGTGCAGCGCCCTGTCCGCACACGGACAGCATGCGACGCTCGCGCTCGCTCCACAGCAACAGCGGCACCTCGCCCCCGGGACCATTCAGGTGAGGCTCCACCACCTGCAGGACAAAGCCACCGGCCACGGCGGCATCGAAGGCGTTGCCGCCGCGTTCCAGCACGCCCATGGCGGTTTGCGAAGCCAGCCAGTGGGTCGAAGCGGCCACGCCCTGCGTGCCCACGATTTCAGGTCGGGTGGTGAAGTGTGTCATGGCGCAAGGATTGTGCAATGAAACCCGCATAATGCAAGTCCACTGGGTTCACAGCCGCCATGATCACGATTCACCACTGCGTCAGTGCACGCTCCCTCAGACCGGTCTGGATGTGCGAGGAAATGGGGTTGCCCTACCAGTTGCACATGCTGCCGTTCCCGCCTCGTGTGCAGCGCAAGGACTACCTCGCCATCAACCCCCTGGGTACCGTGCCCTGGTTGCAGGATGGCGACATCACCTTGAGCGAATCTGCCGCGATGTGCCAGTACCTGGCGGCCCGTTATGGCGAGGGCCGCTGGGATGTGGCCGCGCATGACCCACGGTACGGCGACTACCTCAACGCCCTGCACTTTGGCGAGGCCACCCTCACCTTCCCGCAAACCCTGCTGCTGCGCTATGCGCATTTCGAATCCCCCGAGCGGCGACAGCCCCAGGTGGTCGAGGACTACACGCGATGGTTCATGGGACGTCTCAAGGCTCTGCCCCTGCGCTTGCAAGGGCAACCCTATCTGTGCGGCGAGCGTTTCACCGCCGCCGACATCTCGGTGGGCTATGCGCTGCTGGTCAACACGTATCTGGACCTCGATCAGGCCTGGCCGCAGGAGGTACATGCGTACTGGGAGCGGCTTCGAGAACGTCCCGCCTTGCAACGCGCGCTGGCACGCGAGCAGCGGGACGCTGTGGCCCAAGGGGTGGACCCGACACCATCACCGGCGGTGAGGCCTTGAGGACTTGGTGCCAAGCAGCGATGAGGCATGATGGCGGTCAATCCCTGATCGCTCCAGACGGCGGCACTAGCCAGTCCTCTACCCACTCAAGTCTGCTGAGACTTGACGATCACCGCCTCGCGGTCCAACACACGCTGGGCGGCATGCACGATGGGGTAGTCCACCATTTGACCGTCCACCTGGATGGCCGCTAAACCCTCGCGCTCGGCCTGCGCGAAGGCGGCCACCACTTGACGCGCCCGCTCCAGCTCGACTGCACTGGGGCGAAAGGTCTGGTTCACCCGCTCGATCTGATCCGGGTGAATACACATCTTGCCTTGAAAGCCCAGGTCCTTGACGTGTTGCACGCAGTGCTCAAATCCAGCCGTGTTGCGCAACTCCACCCAGACCGTGTCGATAGGCGGCTCCAGCCCCGCTGCGCGCGAATGCACCAC
>JBMSQF010000123.1:0-2805 GCA_049423145.1 Burkholderiaceae bacterium | reverse complement strand
CGGGGTTTTTCTTCTGCGGCATGATGGAGCTGCCGGTGGTGAAACGGTCGGCGATGCGAATGAAGCCAAAGTTCTGGCTCATCCACAGAATCAGTTCTTCACTCAGCCGGCTGATGTGGACCATGCACAAGCTGGCAGCCGCGGTGAATTCAATGGCGAAATCGCGATCGCTCACCGCGTCCAGGCTGTTCTGGCACACGGCCGGCTGGCCGTGTTCGTCGACCATGCCCAGTGCGACGGCCACGTGCTCGCGGTCCAGCGGGTAGGTGGTGCCCGCCAGCGCGGCCGACCCCAGCGGCAAACGGTTGGTACGACGCCGCACATCCTGCAGGCGCTCCACATCACGGGCGAACATCTCGATGTAGGCCAGCAGGTGGTGCGCGAAGCTCACCGGCTGGGCCACTTGCAAATGGGTGAAGCCCGGCAGAATGACCTCGACGTTCTGCTCGGCCACACTCAACAAGGCGCGCTGCAACTCGGTCAGCAGGCCGATGATCTGGTCGATTTCGTCACGCAGCCACAAACGCACATCGGTGGCCACCTGGTCGTTGCGGCTGCGGCCCGTGTGCAGACGCTTGCCCGCATCGCCCACCAGCTGGGTGAGGCGGGCCTCGATGTTGAGATGTACATCCTCCAGTTCCAGCTTCCACTCGAAACGGCCGGCTTCGATGTCGGCCTGGATCTGCGCCATGCCCCGCTGGATGGCGGCCAGGTCGTCCGCACTGAGGATGCCTTGTTGGGCCAGCATGCCGGCATGGGCCAGCGAGCCGGCGATGTCCGCACGCCACAGGCGCTGGTCGAAGAAGACGCTGGCGGTGTAGCGCTGCACCAACTCGCTCATGGGTTCGGAGAAGAGGGCCGACCAGCCCTGGGATTTGGTGTCGAGTTGATTGCTTGCCATGCGCCGATTTTAGTGGGCGGACGGCCTAGCCCCCGTGCTAGCATGAGCGCCGTGTTCTCCCCTTCAACGTTGGGATTTTTGTTGTGAGTGCAGCACCCTTGATCATCGCCACCCGTGAAAGTCGTTTGGCCCTGTGGCAGGCCCACCATGTTCAGGCGCTGTTGCGCGACCGCGGTCGTACCGTGGACTTGCTGGGCATGACCACCCAGGGCGACCAGATACTGGACCGCACCCTCAGCAAAGTGGGCGGCAAGGGCCTGTTTGTCAAAGAGCTGGAAGTGGCCCTCGAAGAGGGTCGCGCCGACCTGGCGGTGCATTCGCTCAAGGATGTGCCGATGGAGCTGCCCGAGGGCTTTGCCCTGGCGTGTGTGATGGAGCGCGAAGACCCGCGCGACGCCTGGGTGTCATCCCGCTACCCCCATTTGCAAGCGCTCCCGCCAGGCGCGGTGGTGGGCACCTCCAGCCTGCGCCGCACCGTCTTGCTGCGTGCCTTGCGCCCGGACCTGCGCATTGAGCCTTTGCGGGGTAACCTGGATACTCGTCTGCGCAAGCTCGACGAGGGGCAGTACGACGGCATCGTGCTGGCGGCCGCCGGGCTCAAGCGTCTGGGCCTGGGTGAGCGCATCCGGTCCATCTTCGAAACCCATGAAATGCTGCCCGCTGCCGGGCAAGGAGCCCTGGGCCTGGAGGTGCGCGCCAACCGCGCCGATTTGCACGACCTGCTGGCCCCGCTGTCCCACCAGACCACCTGGCTGGCTGTGGCGGCCGAACGTGCCGTGAGCCGCGCCATGGGGGGGAGCTGCTCCATGCCTCTCGCCGCCCACGCGGTGATGCAGGGCGAGTACCTGCATTTGCGTGCCGCCTGGGGAGACCCTGAAGGCGCTGCCACGCTGGTGACCGCCGAGCTGACCGATGATTGCGCCGACCTGGCCACGGCCGAGCGCATTGGCACTGAGGTCGCGGCTCGCCTGCGAGCCGGGGGCGCGCGCTGAATGTCTCGTGTCATCCTGACCCGTCCGGCCGGTCAAAGCCGTGCGTGGCAGGAGGCTCTGCAATCCGCTGGACATGAGGTGCGGGATTGGCCGCTGATTGAAACGCAGGCAGTGGATTCACCGGCTGCCATCGACCAGGCCTGGCACAACCTTGCGGCCTGCCGCGCCTGGATGTTCGTCAGCACACCGGCCGTCCAGCATTTCTTTGCAAGACGCCCTGATGGCGCGGACCTGACCGACGTCCGTTTCTGGGCAACCGGCCCAGGGACTCGGCGTGCGCTGCGCCAGTGCGGTGTGGCCGAGATGCAGATTGACGCGCCCGCGGATGATGCCCCCCAGTTCGATACCGAGCACCTGTGGGCCATGGTTCGCCCTCAAGTGGCCGCCTGGCCAGCGGGTGAGACGGTGGCGATTGTGCGCGGTACCGAGGCCACCTCGGAGCGCGACGCTGAAACGAATTCGCCGCTGGAGCAGACCGGTGTGGGACGTGACTGGCTGGCTGAGCAACTGACGACCCAGGGCGTTCGGGTGCGCTGGGTGGTGGCCTACCAGCGCGGTGCGCCGCGCTGGGATACCCAGCGGCAGCAGCGTGCCCGACAGGCCCTGGCCGATGGGTCTGTGTGGGTCTTCAGCAGTTCGCTGGCGGTGCACTACCTGGCGGAGTTGTTGCCCCTCGGGCCATGGTCTGCGGCTCGCGCTGTGGCCACGCATGACCGCATCGCGCAGGTGTTGCGATCGCTCGGATGGGGGTATGTGTCGGTGTGCAAACCGCAGGCCAACGAACTGGCGCGCCAGGTGGCGTCATTAGAATCGCTCTCATGAGTGCCGAGTCCGAATCCACACCCGTGCCAGAGCCATCGCCACGTCAGGCTGCCGAGCCGACCCATGCCCCCGCGAAGCCTGCTGCGACAC
>JBMSQF010000122.1:0-2844 GCA_049423145.1 Burkholderiaceae bacterium | reverse complement strand
ACCGGCAGCATCAAGAAAGGCGAAGAGGTCATTGGCTCCGAAACCAAGGTCAAGGTGGTCAAGAACAAAGTCAGCCCGCCCTTCAAGACCGCCGAGTTCGACATCCTCTATGGCGAAGGCATCAGCCGAGAGGGCGAAATCATCGACATGGGCGTCATGGCGCAAGTGGTCGACAAGTCCGGCGCCTGGTACGCCTACAAGGGCGAGAAGATCGGCCAGGGCAAGGACAACGCCCGCGAGTTCCTTCGTGAGAACCCTGATGTGGCGATCGAAATCGAAAATCGCATCCGTGAGTTCATGGGCATCCCGCTGTTGGAAGGCGGTGAAGCCGAGGCCGCTTGAGGCCCAGCCGAGCCCCTTCCCTCAAGGCCCGCGCCCTTCAGGCACTGGCCTTGCGAGAGCAAAGCCGGGCCGAGCTGCGGCGCAAGCTCCTGCGCATAAAGTCCGGCTCCGGCGAGGGTGCTGCAGCCGTGGACCCCGCCGAGGTCGACCGGTTGTTGGATGAATTGGAGGCCCAGGGCCTGCTCAGTAAAGACCGGTTCATCGAATCCCGGGTGCAGGCCCGCGCCGCGCGTTTCGGCAACCGCCGCATCCAGGCCGAGCTCGGTCAGCATGGGCTGGCCCTGGATGCGGAGACCGCAGCGGAACTCCGCCGCACCGAACACGCCCGTGCCCGGGCGGTCTGGGCCCGAAAGTTTGGCGACACGCCCGCCCTTGACGGGGCCGACCGTGCGCGTCAAATGCGCTTTCTGGCTGCACGCGGCTTCAGCGCAGACGTCATCAAGCGCGTGGTCAAAGGCGGCGATGCCGGGGATTAGGCGCACCCGCGCGCCGCGGTCACTCGGCCGCCGGCGGGCACCTGGGCCCGTGGTACATTGATTCATTGACTGACCGATTGGTCGGGTAATGGCTCCTGGCCCGGGGTCACGCGGCAGTGACGGGCTCCCACGCCGGGCCCCTCCCGGTCGCCTCGGTCGCCGTCAGGTCAACGCCAAGTTCCTGACACACAATGCGAACCGCTTTGCGCCACCCATCCTGTTTGGAGTGCGCGTGAACACGATGTAGACCGGGAGGGAACCATGAAGATTCACGAGTACCAAGGCAAGGAAATCCTGCGCCAATTCGGCGTGCCCGTGCCGCGCGGATACCCCGCCTTCACCGTCCAGGAGGCGGTTGAAGCGGCTCAGAAATTGGGCACGCCGGTGTGCGTGGTCAAGGCCCAAATCCACGCCGGAGGGCGGGGCAAGGGCGGTGGCGTCAAGCTGGCCCGCTCGGTAGACGACGTGAAGAACCTGGCCGGCCAGATCCTGGGCATGCAACTCAAGACCCACCAAACCGGGCCCGAGGGCCAGAAGGTGCGGCGCCTGTACATCGAAGAAGGCGCGGACATCGGCAAGGAATATTACGTGTCCGTGGTCACCGACCGCGCCACGCAGAAGATCGCCTTCATCGCGTCCAGTGAAGGGGGCATGGACATCGAGGAAGTCGCCCACAGCCACCCGGAGAAGATCTGCAAGGTGTTCGTGGACCCGCTCAAGGGCCTCACCGACGAACAGGCCGCACAGATCTGCAAGGGCATCGACATGCCCGAGGGCTCTGCAGCCCAGGCCAAGGACGTTTTCAAGAAGCTCTACCAGTGCTACCTGGAGACCGACGCCTCGCTGGTGGAGATCAATCCACTCAACCGCGACAGCAAGGGCCACATCATCGCCCTGGACGCCAAGTTCAACTTCGACTCCAACGCCCTGTTCCGCCACCCCGAGATCGTGGCCTACCGCGACCTCGATGAAGAAGACGCCGCCGAAATCGAGGCCAGCAAGTTCGACCTGGCCTACATCAGCCTGGACGGCAACATCGGCTGCCTCGTCAATGGCGCCGGCCTGGCCATGGCCACCATGGACACCATCAAGCTGTTCGGCGGCGAGCCGGCCAACTTCCTGGACGTGGGCGGCGGCGCCACCCCCGAGAAGGTCACCGAAGCCTTCAAGATCATGCTCAAGAACCCCAAGGTCAAGGGCATCCTGGTCAACATCTTCGGCGGCATCATGAAGTGCGACACCATCGCCGAAGGCGTGATCGCCGCGTGCAAGGCGGTGAACCTGAAGGTGCCGCTGGTGGTGCGCATGAAGGGCACCAATGAGGACATCGGCAAAAAGATGCTGGCCGAATCGGGCCTGCCGATCATTTCGGCCGACACCATGGCCGAAGCCGCCACCAAGATTGTCAAAGCGGTCGCCTAATGACCTTGCGGGACAGACCGCCCGAGCGAAGCGAGTAGCTCTGTCCCAGCCCCATGTAATTGGGGACAGACCGCCCGAGCGAAGCGAGTAGCTCTGTCCCCAACTGACCAGAGAAAGAGCCTGAAATGAGCATCCTGATCAACAAAGACACCAAGGTCATCACCCAGGGCATCACCGGCAAGACCGGTCAGTTCCACACTCTGGGCTGCCAGGCCTATGCCAACGGCAAGAACTGCTTTGTCGCCGGCGTGAACCCCAAGAAGGCGGGCGAAAAGTTCTCCGACATTCCCATCTACGCAAGCGTCAAGGAAGCGGCCGGCCAAACGGGTGCGACGGTCAGCGTGATCTATGTGCCGCCGGCTGGCGCGGCCGATGCCATCTGGGAAGCCGTGGAAGCCGATCTGGATCTCGTGGTCTGCATCACCGAAGGCATCCCCGTTCGCGACATGCTGATGGTGCGCAACAAGATGAAGGCCAAGGAGGCAGCCGGCGGCAAGAAGACGCTTCTGCTGGGCCCCAACTGCCCCGGCCTCATCACACCGGAGGAGATCAAGATCGGCATCATGCCGGGCCACATCCACCGCAAGGGCCGCATCGGCGTGGT
>JBMSQF010000121.1:0-2870 GCA_049423145.1 Burkholderiaceae bacterium | reverse complement strand
TGTATGTGTTCACCGCCATCAAGGGCCTGCAGGTGGTGATCGACGGCCCGGTGGGTTGTGAGAACCTGCCCGTGACCAGTGTGCTGCACTACAGCGACGCCCTGCCGCCGCACGAGCTGCCCATCGTGGTCACAGGTTTGGCCGAGGAGCAGCTGGGCCGCGAGGGCACAGAAGGTTCGATGAAGCGCGCACACGGTGTGCTGGACCCGGACCTGCCGTCGGTGGTGGTCACCGGTTCGATCGCCGAGATGATCGGCGGCGGGGTGACGCCCGAGGGCACGACCATTCAACGATTCCTGCCGCGCACCATTGATGAGGACCAGTGGCAGTGCGCCAACCGGTCGATGCTGTGGCTGTGGCAGCAGTACGGTCTGCGGCACATCCCCGCGCGTACACCGCTGGCCGAGCGCCCAGCCGGCGAGAAGCCGCGGGTGAACATCATCGGCCCGGCCTACGGCACCTTCAACTGCCCAAGCGACTTGGCCGAAATCCGGCGGCTGGTGCAGGGCATCGGTGCCGAGGTCAACATGGCCTTCCCCTTGGGCAGCCATCTGGCCGATGTGGCCAACCTGGCCGATGCCGATGTGAACATCTGCCTTTACCGCGAGTTCGGCCGCGCCTTGTGCGAAGCCCTGGAGCGCCCCTATCTGCAAGCCCCCATCGGCCTGCACAGCACCACGGCCTTCCTGCGCGAACTGGGCACCCTGCTGGGCCTGGACCCCGAGCCCTTCATCGAGCGCGAGAAGCACACCACCATCAAGCCCTTGTGGGACCTGTGGCGGTCGGTGACGCAGGACTTCTTCGGTACCGCCAGCTTCGGCATCGTGGCCGGTGAAACCTATGCGCGCGGCGTTCGCCACTTCCTCGAAGAAGAGATGGGCCTGCCCTGCCAGTTCGCCATTTCGCGCCGTGCGGGCGAGAAGACCGACAACGCCAACATCCGGCGCCTGGTGCACGAGAAGACGCCGCTGATCCTCTTTGGCAGTTTCAACGAGCGCATGTACCTGGCCGAAGCCGGCCAGAAGGGGCCGATGCGCGCGGCCTACATTCCGGCTTCCTTCCCCGGTGCCATCATCCGGCGCCACACGGGAACGCCTTTCATGGGCTATGCCGGCGCGACCTATCTGGTGCAAGAGGTCTGCAACGCGCTCTTCGATGCCCTGTTCCACATCCTGCCGCTGGCCACCGAGATGGACCAGGTTCAAGCAACGCCGGCGCGGGGCATCACCGGTGCCGAGACGCTGTTGGCCTGGGATGACGAAGCGCAGGATGCGCTGCGCGAGTGGGTGCAGCAGCAACCGGTGCTGGTGCAGATCTCGGCGGCCAAGACCCTGCGCGACCGCGCTGAACAAATCGCACGCCGCGAAGGCGCGGATGGCGTGACGCTGGAGCGCGTGCGCCAGGCGCTCGGTCAGGCCTACTCAGTCCCAGCGCACCCGCCCGTGGGCGTGGTGCAAAAACAAACGGCCCAGGAGATACCGGCATGAGTGCGGACCTTCGGGGCAATTCTCACGTCCAGGCAGTTCGGACAACCGATGTCGCGGCAATCCGCCGCGGCTTCCCGTGCTGCGCGGGTTTCGCAGGCGAACGGCCGCAAGGCCGCTTTTGAGGAGCATCTCGATGGCTGAACGGAGAACTTCGATCTCTGGCCTGACCGATGACGAGGCCCAGGAGTTTCATACCTACTGGGTTCAAGGATTTGTGGGATTCACGGCCGTGGCCGTGGTCGCGCACCTGCTCGTCTGGATCTGGCGTCCCTGGCTCTGACGGCTTGATGGTCACCTGACAGGAGGATCTGTGATGGCAAACCCCCATGTGGAACACGCACGGCTGCATCCACACGACGATGTGCGAAGCACTTCGCTCATCTTTGTGTTGGGCTATGTCGTGTTTTTGGTCATTGCCCTTTTGGGAACGGCCCTGGGATTGCACTGGCGGACCTGGCTGCCCGGTGCCGAAGGCATGTCGAGCATCTTTGGCGGTGTGAAGGCGGCGGTCTACACCTTCATGTCCCACTTACTTTAGGAGCACACCTATGTGGAGAATCTGGCGTCTTTACGACCCCCTTCGGGCGATGGTCGTTCAAGGCATCTTCCTGTTTGGCCTGGCAGCGATGATTCACCTCGTCCTGCTGAGCACGAACAAGTACAACTGGTTCGATGGAGCCAAGAAGCCGGCCGTGGCATCCGCCAATGCGCCGATGCCTGCTGCCGTGGCATCCAACGGCAAGTAAGCAGTACCCAGCGCAGTACCCGCAAGCGGCTTGACGGCTCGTCCGTCTTGCCGCTGGCGTGGGAGGGCAGTTGACGCTGCACTCCGGCAGATCACGGGCAGGAGGACCAACCATGGCCATGTTGAATTTTGAAAAGAAGTACCGCGTCAGAGGCGGCACCCTGGTGGGCGGAGACCTCTTCGACTTCTGGGTCGGGCCTTTCTACGTCGGATTCTTCGGCGTGACCACGATCTTCTTCGCCGTTCTGGGCACGGTGCTGATCCTGTGGGGCGCTTCACAGGGACCAACCTGGAACGTCTGGCAGATCAACATTGCACCGCCCGACCTGTCCTATGGATTGAAACTGGCGCCGCTGATGGAAGGCGGCCTGTGGCAGATCATCACCGTCTGCGCGCTCGGAGCCTTTGTCTCCTGGGCTTTGCGCGAGGTGGAGATCTGTCGAAAACTGGGCATGGGATTCCACGTCCCCGCCGCCTTCGGCATGGCCATCTTCGCGTACTTCACGCTGGTGGTGATCCGACCGGTTCTGATGGGCGCCTGGGGGCACGGGTTCCCCTACGGCATCTTCAGCCACCTGGACTGGGTGTCCAACGTGGGCTACCAGTACCTGCACTTCCACTACAACCCGGCGCACATG
>JBMSQF010000120.1:0-3011 GCA_049423145.1 Burkholderiaceae bacterium | reverse complement strand
AAACATCGTATTGCCGTGATCCCGGGCGACGGCATCGGCAAGGAAGTCATGCCCGAAGGCTTGCGCGTTCTGGAGGCTGCGGCCAGCCGGTTTGGCATCGACCTCGAGTTCGACCACTTTGACTTTTCGAGCTGGGACTATTACGAAAAGCACGGAAAGATGCTGCCCGACGACTGGAAGGATCGGATCGGCGCTCACGATGCCATCTTCTTCGGCGCGGTGGGCTGGCCCGACAAGGTGCCCGATCACATCTCGCTGTGGGGTTCGTTGCTGATGTTTCGACGCGAATTCGACCAGTATGTCAATCTGCGTCCGGCGCGCCTGATGCCCGGCATCATCGCTCCGGTTGTACGCCGCGACGGCAGCCCTCGCCAGCCCGGTGAGATCGACATGTACATCGTGCGCGAGAACACCGAGGGTGAGTACTCCGCGGTCGGTGGCCGCATGTATCCCGGCACCGAACGTGAGATCGTGATGCAGGAAACGATCATGAGCCGCGTCGGTGTGGACCGTGTGCTCAAGTTCGCCTTCGATCTGGCGCAGTCGCGGCCGAAGAAGCATTTGACCAGCGCAACCAAGTCCAACGGGATCGCCATCACCATGCCCTACTGGGATGAGCGCGTGGCCGAGATGGCCCGGGCCTATCCCGATGTCAAACTGGACAAGTTCCACATCGACATCTTGACTGCGCACTTCGTGCAGCGCCCGGACTTCTTCGATGTGGTGGTGGCGTCGAATCTGTTCGGCGACATCCTGTCGGATTTGGGCCCGGCCTGCACGGGCACCATCGGTATTGCGCCGAGCGCCAACCTCAACCCCGACCGCAAGTTTCCCTCCCTGTTCGAGCCGGTGCATGGGTCGGCACCCGACATCGCGGGCAAGGGCATCGCCAACCCGATCGGGCAGATCTGGTGTGGCGCCATGATGCTGGAGTTCCTGGGCTACCGGGCGGCCCACGATGCCATCCTGTCGGCCATCGAGCAGGCACTGCTGCCTGGCAGCGGGGCGCCGCGCACCGCTGATCTCGGTGGCCGGGCTGGGACGGCCGATGTGGGCCGGGCGATTGCCGCGCTGGTTTGAACATCCTTGCAACGACGGGAGCCACCGTGAAGTACCCCAACATGCCGTGGAAGGGATTGGCCTTTCTTGCAGATTGGTGGAGCATTGTGCGATCCGCGGCGCTTGTGTGCGCCGGGGTGACATCCGCTGGTCTGGCCATCGCACAGGCGGCCAGCGCACAGGCGGTTGCAGCGCTGCCGGTTCCGAAAGTCAAAGCCCTCTCGAGCCAGACCCCCACGCGTATCTTGTTCGTGGGCAACAGCTACTTCTATTACGGCAACAGCCTGCACAACCATGTGAACCGCATGGTGGTGGCCGGTGATTCCCGATTGAAGTCTACCGACATGCAGTACAAATCGGCCACTATTGGCGGAGCCTCGCTGGCTCATCACAATATCGACTGGTTGACCGAGCCGGGTCGCATCGGCGTGAGGGAACCTTTCGAAGTGGTGGTGTTGGCCGATGGCAGCGCGCAACCGCTGAGCGAGGAACGCCGTGCGGCGTCACGCCAAATCATCGGCCAGCATGCCGATACCATCCGGCGTCGCGGTGGCGAGGTGGTGCTGTACATGACGCATGTCTATGTGCCGCCCCACAGGCAGGTGAGGCCCGAGAATCTGGAGCTGACGGCGCGCCACTACCTGTCGGTGGGCAATGAGATCCGTGCGCTGGTCATTCCGGTTGCGCTGGCCTTTGACGAGGCCTACCGGCGCCGTCCCCACATCGTGCTGCACACCGATTTCGATGGCTCCCACCCCGATATCCTGGGCACCTTCCTGGCCGCCTGCGTCACCTACGCCTCCATTTACAACAAGCCCTGCACCGGCAACAGCTACAACTACTTTGGGCGCATCGCCGCGACCGATGTGGCGTTTCTGCAGCAGGTGGGTGATGAGGTGGTGAAGCGGTTTTTTGGGCGGTGAGGGGGGCGGAAGCAGGTCAGTTCGCTTCCTGCTACCACTGCCCGGTGTTGGGCATCTCGGTCCACGGAGCGCGGGGTTCCAACGGCCCACCGCGTTGGAGCAACTCGATCGAAATGTTGTCGGGCGATCGCACAAACGCCATGTAGCCGTCCCGCGGCGGGCGGTTGATGGTCACGCCATGCTGCTGCAGGCGTTCGCAGGTGGCGTAGATGTCGTCCACCGCATAGGCCACATGCCCGAAGTTTCGGCCTCCGGTGTAGGCCTCTGCATCCCAGTTGTAGGTGAGCTCAATCTGCGCCTCGTGGTCGCCGGGGGCCGCCAGAAACGCCAGCGTGTAGCGGCCCTGCGGCACTTCTTTGACGCGCAGAAGTTCCAGGCCCAAGGCGTCGCGGTAGAACTTCAGGCTGTTTTCCAGGTTGGTCACGCGGACCATGGTGTGCAGGTATTTCATGGGTATCCTTGCGTAAGATCATGCACAGGGCGAGGGCCGGATGTTAAGTGCGTCGACTTGATGTTGCTCGGCGAAGACTGAAGTTCCGTCTTGTGCCGTGCTCATCAGCCTTCCATGAAACCCGCCGCCTTCGCCACGCTCCTGTTCACGGCCACCATCTTCGGGGCTAACCATGTGGCGGCGCGGGTGGCGTTTGACCATGGCTTAGGTGTGAGCACCGCGGTGGCGGTGCGCAGCCTGGCCACGGCCCTGGTGGTGGGCCTGCTGGTGTGGCACGCTTGGGCGCGGTCGGGTCTGCGCATCCACTTCACGCCTCGCCAGGCCAAGGTCATGCTGGCCATTGCGCTGCTGGTGGCCCTGCAAAGCCTGACGCTCTATGGCGCGGTGGCCCGCATCCCGGTGGCGCTGGCGCTGCTCACCTTCAACCTGTATTCACTTTCTGCCGTGGCGTGGAGCCGCGTGCTGTATGGCGGGCGCGTCAGCCGCCATGTCTTGCTCACGATGCCGATGATGTTCACCGGCCTGGCCCTGGCGCTGGATGTGATGGGCGCGGCATCGGGCCTGGGTGCCCGGGGGCA
>JBMSQF010000119.1:0-3128 GCA_049423145.1 Burkholderiaceae bacterium | reverse complement strand
TCTTCATCCTGGGCTGGCCGCTGGAGTGGACCGAGATCATCGTGATCTTCATGCCCATCTTCATCCCGCTGCTCGACAACTTCGGCGTTGATCCGCTGTTCTTCGGCCTGCTGGTGGCGCTGAACCTGCAGACGGCCTTCCTGTCGCCACCCGTGGCCATGGCCGCCTTCTACCTCAAGGGCGTGAGCCCGCCGCACGTCACGCTCAACCAGATCTTTGCAGGCATGCTGCCCTTCATGGGTATCCAGGTGCTGGCCATCGTGCTGCTGTACAACTTCCCGGCCATCGGGATGTGGCTGCCGCAGGTGCTGTACCGATGACCGCTGAGACCAGCGCCTCGGCGCTGGCTCAGGCCTGCCTGCAGCGCATTCAGGCGCTGGAGCCGACGGTGCAGGCTTGGGCGCATCTCGATGTGCCGGTGCTGATGCAGCAGGCGCAGGCGCTCGATCGCTTCTCGGCCGACGAGCGTGCGGCAGCCCCCTTATGGGCTTGGACGGTCGGCATCAAGGACATCATCGACACCGCCGACTTCCCCACGGAAAACGGCACATCGCTGCATGCCGGGCGTCGGCCGCCCGTGGATGCCGCGATCGTGCAGGCGCTGAAGTCAGCCGGCGCCTTGGTGGTGGGCAAGACCGTCACCACGGAACTGGCCACCTACCACCCCGGCAAGACGCGCAACCCCCACAACCCGGCACACACGCCCGGGGGCTCCTCCAGCGGCTCGGCCGCCGCCGTGGCCTGCGGGATGGTGGACGCGGCCATCGGCACGCAGACCAATGGATCGGTGATCCGCCCCGGTGCCTTCTGCGGCGTGGCCGCCTTCAAGCCCTCGCGACACACGCTGCCGCGAACCGGCGTGCTGGTGCAGTCGCCCAGCTTCGACACACTGGGCTTGTTCGCGCGCGAGGTGCAGGGGTTGGTGCGCCTCTTCGAGGCCCTGACGGTTTCTCGTCCTACACGGGCTGGGCATGCCGAGGCCACAGCGTCCATCGCTTGGTGGCCAACGCCTTACTGGTCGCGCACCGAGCCGACAGCGCAAACATCGTGGAGCCAGGCTCTGGCGGCCTTTCGGGCGAGCGGTTTGCTTCAGCCAGACGGTGCAGCAACGGCCCACGTCGACCGTTGGCTGCCCGCCGAGCGCATCGTGAATTTGCACCGACTCATCATGGAAGCGGAGATTGGGCGCTCTTTCTGCTCGGAGTTCGAGCGAGGGGCTTTGCAACTCTCGACCTCCCTGCAGGGTCAGATCACCCGTGGTCTGGCCACCAGCGACGAAGAGCGCCAGGAGGCGCTGGATGCCTTGGCGCAACTTCGCGCCGCTGTGGATGCGGCGTGGCCGACGTCATTGACCGCCATCGCACTGCCGGCCAGTACCGGCGGTGCGCCCCGGGGCTTGGCCAGCACGGGTGATCCGATTTTCTGTACCGTGGGGACCGCACTGGACTTGCCTGCGGTGCAGGTGCCGGGCTTGAAGTTGCCCAATGGACTGCCCCTGGGTATTCAGCTGCTGGGTCGGCGTGGGCATGATCGAGCGCTTCTGCACCAGGCTCAGCAGGTGGAGCGGTTGTTGCAGAATATGAGGGGCCCATGAGGCCCCGCAACGGTTACGCGTGGGCCACGCGCCACCGGCGGCATGCAACTGAGATGGCCCTTGGCGGCCGCAGATAAGAGGAGATCGAACATGCCCGCCCATCCGTCACGACCGTTGTTTTTCCCGTTGCTTTTGGCCTTCGCCCGCGCCGGTTTACTGGCGTTGGCGGCCTCTTCAGCCTGGGCGCAGGCTGGTCAGAACCGCGAGGAGGCGGCGGCCTTGCACGGGGTCTCGATGGCCAGCCCTGCGGCATCGGTAGCCACGTCGGCCGATGCCGCAGACTTGAAGTCGCGGACCGAAGCGTTGGTGCCCGGTGTGCTGTCGAGTCTGCAGGGTTTGGTGGAGATCGAATCTGGTAGCCGGGATCTGGAAGGTCTCAAGCGATTGGCCAGCCTGTTGGCCGAGCGCCTCAAGGCTGCAGACTTTCACGTTGAAGTGCTTCCAGCCAAGGCGCCGGAATTCCACCCCATGCTCAAGGGCGCTGAGCTTGGCCCCATGGTCTACGCGCGCAAGACTGGTCGTGGAACCCACAAGGTGCTGCTGATTGCGCACATGGACACGGTGTACCCCAAGGGCATGCTGGAAAAGCAGCCCTTCCGTATCGAGGGCAGCCGCGCCTACGGCCTGGGCATCGCCGATGACAAGGCCGGGGTGGCCCTGATCCTGCACACGGTGGAACTGCTGAAGGCCTTGGGCAATGACGGCTACGCCGAGCTCGCGGTGCTGATCAATGGCGACGAGGAGCTTGGCTCCCCGGGTTCAGCCGCCATGCTGAGCGATCTGGGCAGCCGGTATGACGCGGTGCTGTCGTTTGAGGGCGGTGGCGGTACGCGTGACATGGTGCGGCTGGCCACCAGCAGCATCGCGATTGCCGAATTGAAGGTCAAGGGCCGGGCATCCCATGCTGGCGCCAACCCGGAAGGTGGTCGCAACGCCATCTACGAGCTGGCCCACCAGATCATGAAGACCCGCGGCTTCGGCGATGAGTCGAAGGGTCTGAAGATCAATTGGACGGTCATCGAAGGCGGGGGGGTTCGCAACGTGATCCCAGCCCAGGCGTCCGCCGTGGCCGACATCCGCTCGCTCCGCAACGAGGATCTGGACCTGATGGAGAAGGCCTTGCGGGAGGCGATCAAGGAGCGGCTGATTCCCGACACCGAGGTCGAGCTCACCTTCTACCGCAGTCGCCCCGCCTTCGTGGCCAATGCGGCATCGGTGGCCATGGCCCGCCACGCCCAATCGGTGTTCGCCGAGATCGGTCAGCAACTTGAAATCCGCGACCGGGCCACGGGCGGCGGAACCGATGCCGCCTTCGCCGGGCTGCGCCCGAAGGGTGGTGTGCTGGAGAGTTTCGGCCTTCGGGGGTTTGGTGCCCATTCGAACAACAACGAGTACATCCACATCGACTCCATCGCACCCCGGCTGTTTCTGGCCACGCGCATGGTGATGGATATCGGCACCGGAAAGGTTCGCTGGTAAAAAAACCAAACCCCCTGCACCGTGGGGTGGAGGGGGTTGGGTGGGGGTATTAGCC
>JBMSQF010000118.1:0-3129 GCA_049423145.1 Burkholderiaceae bacterium | reverse complement strand
CCAACGCACGGTCGCGCTCGGCCTGCGGGTTGCCTGTCGTCAGCAGCCTGTCACCGTAGAACATGGAATTGGCGCCCGCGAGGAAGCACAGGGACTGCAGGGACTCCGGCATCTCCTCGCGTCCGGCCGACAGGCGCACCATGGCGCGCGGCATCGTGATGCGGGCCACTGCGATCGTGCGCACGAACTCGAAGGGGTCGAGTGCCGCGGTGCCGGCCAGGGGGGTGCCCTCCACCTGCACGAGATTGTTGATCGGGACCGACTCTGGGTAAGGGTTCAAATTGGCCAATTGAACGATCAGCCCGGCGCGTTGGCGGCGGGTCTCACCCATGCCCACGATACCGCCGCTGCAAACCTTCATGCCGGCATCGCGAACCCGGTCCAGCGTTTCCAGGCGGTCCTGGTAGGTTCGGGTGGTGATGATCTGGCCGTAGAACTCCGGGGCGGTGTCCAGGTTGTGGTTGTAGTAGTCCAGGCCCGCATGGCGCAATTGCTGGGCCTGTTCGTCGGCCAACATGCCGGCGGTCAGGCAGGTCTCCAAGCCCATGGCCTTCACGCCGCTGATCATCTCGCTGATCTGTTCAATGTGCCGGTCTTTGGGCGAGCGCCAGGCCGCACCCATGCAGAAGCGGGTGGCGCCGCTGTCCTTGGCCGCACGGGCCGCCGCCAACACCTCCTCCAAGGGCAGCAGCTTTTCGGCCTTCACGCCCGTGTCGAAGTGCGCAGACTGCGGGCAGTACTTGCAGTCCTCCTCGCAGCCACCCGTCTTGATGGACAGGAGTGTGGACAGTTGCACGGCATTGGCATCAAAGTGCTCGCGGTGCACGGCCTGCGCACGAAACAAGAGGTCATTGAAGGGCAGATCGAAGAGCGCCGTCACCGCATCCACCGTCCACGGATGGGCGCTGCGGTGCCGTGCATCGGTGGCCGGCAGGGTCTCGCGAACCGGATGGGCCGCGGCGGCAGACGATGCGATGGGAAGCGGGATGGTCATGATGGGTCCACGGTCGAGGGTTCAAGGCAGCCAGGGCGCCGGCGTCTTCTCCAAGAAACTGCGAATGCCTTCGCGGCCTTCTTCGCTGACGCGGATGTCGGCGATCCGGCGTGCAGTATCGGCCCTGAGCTCGGCCGTGAGCGGGTGACCGGCCACATCCTGGACCAGCTGCTTGCAGGCTCTCACCGCAGCCGGGGCGTTCTGGACCAGTTGTGCAACCAGCGCCTCCACAACGGCGTCCAGGCGCTCGGGCTCCACGCACTCGTGCACAAAACCCAGGCGGTGCGCCTCCTCGGCACTGAAGCGCTCGGCGGTGATGAAGTAGCGCCGCGCAGCCTGTTCGCCCAACGCCCTGACCACATAAGGGCCTATGGTGGCCGGCAAGAGGCCGAGACGGGCTTCGCTGAGGCAGAAGTGGGCGCCTCGAGCGGCCACCAGCACGTCACACACCGCCGCCAGACCCACACCGCCGGCGTAGCAGTCACCGTGCACGCGCCCCACCACCGGCACGGGGCAGCTGTAGATGGCAAAGAGCATGTCTGCCAGGGCCTGTGCATCGGCTCGATTACCTTCCCAGTCGTAGGCCGCCATCGCCTTCATCCAGTTCAGGTCCGCGCCAGCGCAGAAGGCCTTGCCGCGACCGCCCAGGACAATGCACCGCAGCGCAGGGTCGGAACCCAGCTCCCGAAACGCCCGGCTGAGTTCAGCGATCAAGGCGTCGTTGAACGCGTTGCGCACATCGGGACGGCTGAGCCAGACCTCGGCGGTGTGGGTGGACGGGCGAAGGATTTCCAGCATCTTGGGGCTCCTGCGCTACATCCGGAACACGCCGAACTGCGGTTTCTCGGGGATGGGCTGGTTGAGTGCCGCGCTGATACCCAGTGCGAGAACCCGACGGGTGTCGACTGGATCGATGACGCCGTCGTCCCACAACCGGGCACTGGAATAGTAGGGGTGCGACTGGCGGCCGAATTGGTCCAGGATGGGCTGCTTGATCGCCGCTTCTTCATCGGCACTCATGGTGTGGCCCTTGGCTGCCAGGGCGTCCTTGCGCACGGTGGCCAACACGCCGGCAGCCTGTTCACCGCCCATCACACAAATGCGCGCGTTGGGCCACATCCAGAGCTGGCGCGGCGAATAAGCGCGGCCGCACATGCCGTAATTGCCTGCTCCATAGCTGCCGCCGATGATCACGGTGAACTTCGGAACGGTGGCGGTGGCCACGGCGGTCACCATCTTGGCGCCGTGGCGCGCAATGCCTTCGCTTTCGTACTTGCGGCCCACCATGAAGCCGGTGATGTTCTGGAGAAACACCAGGGGCACGCGGCGCTGGCAGCACAGTTCGATGAAGTGCGCGCCCTTGACTGCACTCTCGGAAAAGAGCACGCCGTTGTTGGCCACGATGCCCACGGGCGTGCCCTCGATGTGCGCGAAACCACACACCAGGGTGGTGCCGAAGCGGGCTTTGAACTCGTCGAACACCGACCCGTCCACGATCCGGGCGATGATCTCGCGCACGTCATACGGCTTGCGCGCATCGCTGGGAATCACACCGTACAGCTCCGAGGGATCTAGCTGGGGCGGCTGCGCAGGCAGCATTCGCAGCTGCTCGGGCTTCTTCCAGTTGAGGTTGGCCACGACTTGGCGGGCGATCGACAGCGCGTGTAGGTCGTTTTCGGCCAGGTGGTCCGCCACACCGGACAGACGCGTGTGCACATCGCCGCCGCCCAGGTCTTCGGCACTCACCACCTCGCCGATGGCCGCCTTCACCAGCGGCGGGCCGGCCAGGAAGATGGTGCCCTGGTTCTTCACGATGATGGTTTCGTCGCTCATGGCCGGCACATAGGCACCGCCGGCCGTGCAGGAGCCCATCACCACCGCAATCTGCGGGATGCCCTGCGCGCTCATATGGGCCTGGTTGTAGAAGATGCGGCCGAAGTGGTCGCGGTCGGGGAACACCTCGTCCTGGTTGGGCAGGTTCGCGCCGCCGCTGTCCACCAAGTAGATGCAGGGCAGGCGGTTCTGCATCGCCACCTCCTGCGCCCGCAGATGCTTCTTGACGGTCATGGGGTAGTAGGTACCGCCCTTGACCGTGGCGTCGTTGCAGACGATGACGCACTCGCGACCAGCGATGC
>JBMSQF010000117.1:0-3230 GCA_049423145.1 Burkholderiaceae bacterium | reverse complement strand
GCGATGAATGCCATCGGTCACATTGGCAGGATTCAACCCACCAGACAAAACGAGCCGAGCGGGAACGCCGGCGGGCACGAGCGACCAATCGAAGGACTTTCCGGCGCCACCATAACTCTCGACGTGCGCGTCGAGCAGGATGGCTTGCGCCTGTTGGAACGAAGCCGCAAATTTTAGCAAGTCCATACCCGGCTGCATGCGTGCCGCACGCCAATACGCTTGGCCCCGTGCCGCCTGCTGACAATGGGCAGGGCTTTCATCGCCATGAAACTGGAGCAGGGCCTGCGGCACCGCTTGCACGCCCGCCTGCACCATCTCGTCGCTCGGATTGACGAACAGCAGCACCGGTGAGACCGTTCCCGGCAGCCGGGCTGCCAGTTCACCCGCACGTTCAAGAGCCACATGGCGTGGACTCGGCGGATAGTGCACAAAGCCCACATAGTCCGCACCCGCCTCCACCGCCGCATCCACATCCGCTTCACGCGTGAGGCCACAGATCTTGATTCGCGTCCGAAAAATGGGGTCAGACTCCATTTTTAGTTATCGTCAATTCAAACATCAAAGCCAATAGTGATTAGCGAAAAATGGGGTCTGACCCCATTTATTGCGGCGAGGGGGGATTCTCGGCCATGATTTCCAGATCTGCCGACAAACGCCCTGCAGGGAGCCCGAGGATGCTGATCAATTGCGTTGCCTACGGAGAGGGCCACAAGCTCTCCGACATTCCGGTTTCCGACATTGACCAGTGGCTGACAAAACCCGGGTGCTTCGTTTGGGTGGCACTCAAGGATGCCTCGCCAGACGAGTTGCACCAGATGCAAGAGGAATTCCAGCTTCATGAACTGGCGGTGGATGATGCGAAGAACGGCCATCAGCGGCCGAAAGTGGAAGAGTACGGCGATACCCTGTTCGTCGTCATGAAGGTGCCGGCCCTCCCCGCAACCCAGGTCACGGCACCGGGCCTGGCCGACGAGGACCCTTGGCGCTTGGGCGAGGTCGCCGTCTTTGTCGGGAACAATTTCGTGCTCTCCTCGCGGCGCCAAAGCGAGCCCGGTTTCTTGGGTGTTCGCGCCCGTTGCGAGCGCGAGCCCGAGCATCTCAAGCGGGGTGCTGGCTTTGTGCTGTACGCACTGATGGATGAAGTGGTGGACCGCTACTTTCCGCTCATCGAACGACTGGAAGGTGAACTCGAGGCCATTGAAGCCCAAATCTTCGATCGCGGCCAAGCCCGCTACAACATCGAGCGTCTGTACAGCCTCAAGCAAAGGGCCGCAACGGTCCGCCACGCCGTGGCACCACTGGTGGAAGTGGCCGGCAAGCTGCACGGTGGTCGGGTACCCACGGCGTGTCAGCAGAGCCAGGAGTACTTCCGCGACGTGCACGACCACCTGATCCGCATCAATGCGGCGCTGGACGGCATCCGCGAAACCATCGCCACAGCCATCCAGGTCAATCTGTCCATGGTGACGATCGAGGAGTCTGAAGTCACCAAGCGACTGGCCGCCTGGGCTGCCATCTTTGCGGTGTCCACTGCCTTGGCGGGCATCTGGGGCATGAACTTCGAGCACATGCCGGAATTGAGATGGCAATGGGGCTACCCCATTGCACTGGCCATCATCGCATCCTGCGCCGGCGTGCTGTTCTGGCGCTTCAGGCGCTCGGGGTGGCTATGAGCTTCAGGTCAAAGCACAGCGACCCGACCTCAAGTCTCGCCGCTTGAAAGAACCGCGGCGGGAATGCCCCACTTCGGTTCGTAGGACGGCCCAATGAAAAAAAGGCCCTCTGGCGAGAATGTCGGCGCAGCCAGCTGCCGAGACCGTGAATCCAGCACTTCTTGCATCCATGAAACGGGCCGACGACCCTGACCAACAAAGACCAGGCACCCCATGATGTTGCGCACCATGTGGTGCAGAAAGGCTGAGGCTTCGAAGTCGAAGTGCCACAGGGTGCCGAGCATCGTTTCGTGGCGGGTGATGGCGAGCTCGCGCAGGTTCTTGACCGGTGAGACGGCCTGGCACTCCGCCGCTCTGAAGGCACTGAAGTCATGCTCACCCACCAGGCATGAGGCGGCTTCGCGCATGGCCTGGCCCTGCAGACGCACGAAGACCCATCCGCACAAGCCGGCTTCCAACGACGGCCGCACGGGAGACTCGAGGAGCCTGTAGCGGTAGCGCCGCCCCGTGGCGCAGTTGCGGGCGTGGAAACCGTCCGGCACGGGCGTGCACCACTGGACCGCAATGTCCTGCGGCAGATAGCGGTTGGTTCCACGAACCCATGAGGCAGGTTCGCGGTCCACGGGCGCGTCCAGGTGCACCACCTGGTTGATCGCATGCACACCGGTATCGGTGCGACCGGCGCACACGGTGCGAATGGGCTGCGCCGCAAAGCGCGACAAGGCATCTTCAAGATGGTCCTGCACCGTCCGGCCGCCGGGCTGGCTTTGCCAACCCTGGTAGGCGGTGCCGCGGTAGCGGATACCCAGGGCGATGCGACTCACAGCAAGCGGGTCAAGCGCTCAGCAGGATGCGCAGCATGCGGCGCAGCGGCTCGGCTGCACCCCACAGCAGCTGGTCACCGATGACGAAGGCGGACACGTACTCAGGCCCCATATTGAGCTTGCGCACGCGGCCGACGCCCACCTGCAGGCCGCCGGTAATGGAGGCCGGGGTGAGTTCCTTGACCGTGATGGCGCGGTCATTGGGCACCCACTTCACCCAGGGGTTGCCGGCCTTGATGATCGATTCGATCTCGGCCAGCGGCAGGTCCTTCTTCAGCTTGAGCGTGAGCGCGAGACTGTGGCAGCGCATCGCACCGATGCGCACGCACAGGCCGTCCACGGGAATGATCTGCGCCGTGCCCAGGATCTTGTTGACCTCGGCCTGGCCCTTCCACTCTTCCTTGGACTGGCCGTTGTCCAGTTGCGAATCGATCCAAGGGATGAGGCCGCCCGCCAGGGGCGCACCGAAGAACTCGGTGGGCACGTCCTGGCGGATGGCTTGCGCGACCCGGCGGTCGATCTCCAGGATCGCCGTGGCCGGGTTCTCCAGATCCTCACCTGCAGCGGCATGGCACACACCCATCCCCTTGAGCAATTCGCGCATGTGGTTGGCGCCGCCACCGGACGCCGCCTGATAGGTCATGGAGCTCACCCACTCCACGAGCCCGGCGCGGAACAAACCGCCCAGGCCCATCAGCAGGATGGAGTTGGTGCAGTTGCCGCCGATCCAGTT
>JBMSQF010000116.1:0-3249 GCA_049423145.1 Burkholderiaceae bacterium | reverse complement strand
CTGGTCATGTCGCGCATTTCGTTTCCTGCGCTGCCGGGTCAGGGGCAGACGGCTGTGCAGGGGCGGTCCTTGGGTGAGATCGTGCGGCAACCGGTGTTCATCATCGCGGCGGCGGGCTGCGCCATCGGTTACGGCATCATGAACCTGCTGATGGCCGCCACACCGATTGCCATGTCGCAGTGCTCGCATCCGTTCAAGGAGGCGGCCTTCGTGCTGGAGTGGCATGTGCTGGGCATGTTCGTGCCGAGTTTCTTCACGGGCAAGCTGATCAAGCGCTTCGGGGTGCTGCCGGTGATGACGGCCGGGCTGGCGTTGAATGTGCTGTGCGTGGCCGTGGCCTTGTCGGGCGAAGACGTGATGCACTTCTTCTGGGCCCTGCTGGCCCTGGGGGTGGGCTGGAATTTCCTGTACATCGGTGGCAGCACCCTGGCCACGCAAGCCTGGAGGCCCGAGGAGAAGACCCGCGCGCAGGCGGCGCTGGACTTCTGCGTGTACGCCACGATGACGCTGACCTCCTTCAGTTCGGGCGCGTTGGTGACCACGGGTGGGTGGACCTCGATGAACCTGGGGGCCTTGGTGCCGCTGGCGCTGATGGCCGCGGCGCTGGTGTGGCTGCGGCGGGTACAGGCGGCAAAGCGGGCCGTGGCGGGCGCGGGGGCCTAGGAACCGGGCCCGCCGCC
The DNA here is from genome assembly GCA_049423145.1 of Burkholderiaceae bacterium. Taxonomy (GTDB): domain Bacteria; phylum Pseudomonadota; class Gammaproteobacteria; order Burkholderiales; family Burkholderiaceae_C; genus RFTU01. Next base: position 2,569 of record JBMSQF010000116.1, on the reverse strand, counting down.
GCTCATCGAAGATTCGCGCAGACGCCCACGGGCCTCCCAGGCCTGCAAGGCCTGCTTGCGCACCGGGCCCCAGCGGTACTGTCCGACTTCGGCTGATTCACGGATGACGCGGTGGCAGGGCACGAGCACGGCCACCGTATTGGCGGCCACGGCCGTGCCCACGGCGCGTGCCGCCTTGGGGTTCCCGCATCGGCGGGCGAGATTCGAGTAGGACAGCACACGGCCGGGTTCGGTGCGGATGAGGGCTTCCCAGACCTTCAGTTGAAACGGCGTGCCGCGCAGCAGCAGGTGGGCCTGTGCCCGCTCACCGAAGGCCTGTGCGAGCGTGGACGCGATGGCGGCCTCATCCGGCGCCCACTGGGCCGAAGGCCAAAGGTGGCGCATCTCGGCTTCCAGCGCGGGTTGCGGCGCATCGCTCAAAGCCAGGTGACACAGGCCACGAGGGGCCAGCGCAGCCAGGCCCCAGCCCACGGGTGTGGGCGCCCAGCCCCATCGAAGAGTGAGCCCCCGGCCACCCAGCCGGGCTTCGCCGGGGGTCATGGCCTCCCAGGAGATGAGCAGGTCATGCAGGCGGCTGGTGCCGCTCAGCCCCGCGCCGTGGGCAGCCTGCAGCACCGTGGCGCCCTGCCGCAGTTCGGCCAGGGCCCGCTCCTTCGTGAGGAACTTCAGGAAGCGCTTGGGCGAGATGCCGGCCCATGCTTGGAAGATGCGCTGCAGGTGGGCGGGGCTCAGGCCAACGGCGGCCGCCAAGTCTTCCAGCGAAGGTTGCACGGGAGCGGTGGTGCTTTGAGCGGACTCGTCCAGGAAGTGGATCGCACGCGCGACGGTGGCGTATTGCGGATGGGACCCAGGATCAGGCGCGAGGCGGTCCGCGGAGGAAATCATGGCCTTAGCGCGCCGAACCCGCCACCATGTCGAAGCGGAACAGGCGGCACTCGATGGCACCGTTGAACATGGGCACGCGGCGGCTTTCCTTTAGGCGCATCAGGCCGGGCAACTTCAGCTCCGGTGTGAGCACCCAGGCCGACCAGCCCGCGTACTGCCGCTTCCAATGCGCAGCCAGGCCTTCGTAGAACGCCGACGCATTGCCTTCTTCAAAGGACTCGCGCGCCGAGCCCTTGGCCTCGAGGCGTGCGCCGTAGGGCGGGTTCATCACGATCACGCCACGTGCGGCCGGCGCCGGCCGCTGCAGCGCGTCGGCTGTCTTGAGGGCGATGGCATGCGCCACGCCAGCGCGTTCGGCATTGCGTTGCGCGAAGTCGGTCATGCGAAAGCTCACATCGCCGGCGTGCACGGCGACACGCGGCTGATGGATGGCGGCACGCGCCTGCGCCTTCATCCGCTGCCAATCCGGCAGGTGCGGCCTGAAGGGCGCCAGCTTCTCAAAGGCGAAGGCGCGCTGCAGGCCTGGAGCGATACCGCAGGCGATCTGCGCGGCTTCGATAGCGATGGTGCCGGCGCCGCAGCAGGGGTCCAATAAGAGGCCATCTTCCTCGCGCCCTTGCCAACCGGCTGCAGCCAGCATCGCGGCGGCGAGCGTTTCCTTCAGCGGCGCTTCGCCCTTCACATCGACACGGCCACCGCGCGCATCGCGCCAGCCACGCTTGAACAGGGCCTCGCCGCTGAGGTCCACGTACAGCATGAATTCCTCGGGGCCCAGGTAGAGCATCAGCGGCAGGTGCGGGCGCTGCGTGTCCACACTCGGCCGCTCGCCGGTGCGCTCGCGCATCACATCACACACCGCGTCCTTGATGCGCAGGGTGGCGAAGTTCAGGCTCTTCAGGGGGCTGCGAAAGGCACTGGTGTCCACGCGCAGGGTTTGCTGCGGGGTGATCCACGGCGGCCAGTCCACCTCGCGCGCAGCAGCATACAGGTCGTGTTCATCGCGGTAGCGCGCGCCGCGCAGGGGCCACAGCACGCGCTGGGCCAGGCGGCTGTGCAGGTTCAGGTTCATGGCCTCCAGCGGCCCGGCGGTGACGCGCACGCCGCCGCGCGATTCCTCGATGGGCGTGCCTTCGGGCAGCAGCGTGCGGCACTCGGCGGCCAACAGCGGCTCCACGCCTTGGGCGCAGGGCAGGAAGATGGGGGCGCGGGTGTCGAGCAACTAGATCACCTTGCGCAGGCTGGCCGGCGCGATCTTCAGCGCCTCCCGGTACTTGGCCACGGTGCGCCGCGCCACCTGAATGCCCTGCTCGGCCAACATGTCCGAGAGGTGGTTGTCCGACAGCGGCTTCTTGGGGTCTTCCGCGGCAATGAACTGCTTGATGAGGGCGCGCACTGCGGTGCTGCTGGCATTGCCGCCGGCTTCCGTGGACAGGGATGAGCCGAAGAAGTACTTCAACTCATAGGTGCCGAAGGGGGTGGCCATGTACTTGGCGGTGGTCACGCGCGAGATGGTGCTCTCGTGAAGACTGAGTTCATCGGCGATCTCGCGCAGCACCAGGGGCTTCATCGCGATTTCACCGTGGGTGAAGAAATTCTTCTGGCGTTCGGCGATGGCGGTGCTCACACGCAGGATGGTGTCAAAGCGCTGCTGGATGTTCTTCATGAACCAGCGCGCCTCCTGCAG
>JBMSQF010000115.1:0-3253 GCA_049423145.1 Burkholderiaceae bacterium | reverse complement strand
CTGGCCCTGTGGGGTTCGGGCCCGGGCTTCGGCATGGACCCCAACATGCTGCTGTCTTGGCATTACTACGGCGGCGGCAAGGCCCTGCTCGACGAGATCTACAAGTCGCTCAACCTGGAGGTGGTGTCCTTCCTGTACGGCCCGATGCCCACCCAGCCTTTTGGCTGGTTCAAGAAGCCCATCGCCAGGGTCGAGGACATCAAGGGCACCAAGTTCCGTACCGTCGGCTTGGCCGTGGACATGTATACCGACATGGGCGCCGCAGTGAACCCGCTGCCCGGTGGCGAAATCGTCCCGGCCCTGGACCGGGGCCTGATCGACGGCGCCGAGTTCAACAACGCCACCTCCGACCGTCTCCTGGGCTTCCCCGATGTGGTGAAGAACTGCATGCTGCAGTCCTTCCACCAGTCCACCGAGCAGTTCGAAATCCTGTTCAACAAGGGCAAGTACGACGCACTGCCGGGCGAACTGAAGTCCATCATCGACTACGCGGTGCAGGCCGCCAGCGCCGACATGTCGTGGAAGGCCATCCAGCGCAACTCGCAGGACTACGGCGAACTCAAGAAGGCCGGCGTGAGATTCTTCAAGACGCCTGACGCCGTGCTGCGCGCGCAGTTGGCTTCCTGGGACAAGATCATGGAGAAGAAGAGCGCCGAGAACGCCATGTTCAAGAGGATCCTCGACAGCCAGCGCGCCTTCGCGCAACGGGCCGGCGAGTGGCAGAATGACTACCTCGTTGACTTCAAGCTGGCTTGGAACCACTACTTCCGCCGTCGCGGCTGATCCGCCGAATCGTCGGCGAAGGGCCACCGATGCAGGTCGGTGGCCTTTTTCATTCAGAGCTTCACGGATTCCGGCGCCTGGTTCCCCTGCACGAGTGACCCCATGAAAAACCTCCTCCTCCTGGTGGACCGCATGTCCACATGGCTCGGGCAATTCTTTGCCTGGACCATCGTCGTCCTGACCTTCCTGATCACCTATGAGGTCTTCTCGCGCTACGTGCTCAATGCGCCGCACGACTGGAATCTCAACGTGCAGATCATGCTCTACGGCACCTTGTTCATGATGGCCGGCGCCTACACGCTGAGCAAGAACGGTCATGTTCGGGGCGATGTCCTGTATGGCTTCTTCGAACCCCGTACGCAGGCCACGATCGATCTGGTGCTCTACATCATCTTCTTCCTGCCCGGCGTGGTGGCCCTGACCTATGCGGGCTGGCAGTACGCCAACGAGGCGCTGGCCATCCGTGAGAAAACCTTCTCGGCCACGCCGCTGCCGCTGTATCCCTTCAAGTTCGTGATCCCCATCTCAGGCTTCATGCTGTTGCTGCAGGGCATGGTGGAAATCGTGCGCTGCATCCAGTGCCTGCAGACCGGCGAGTGGCCCTCGCGCGAGCAGGATGTCGAGGAAGTCGACGTGGAAAAGCTCAAGGAAATGGTGCACGTGAAAGACGAGGACATCGCTGCCCTCGACCAGTACGTGGCGCCCCAGGCCGGCGGCAAGGGGGGCCACGCATGAAGATCAAGAGGGAACTCTGGTTCGGGCTCATCATCATGGCCCTGATCATCGCGGGCACCCTGGTGATGCTGGTCTCGGCCGACAAGGTCACCAACGGCCACCTCGGCCTGATGATGCTGGCCCTGGTGGTGGTGGCCATCATGATGGGCTTCCCCACGGCTTTCACGCTGATGGGCATGGGCATGATCTTCACCTGGCTGGCCTACGAGGAGAACACGACCAAGACCCTGGACCTGATGGTGCAGTCGGCCTTCAAGGTGATGAGCAACGATGTGCTCATCTCCATTCCGCTGTTCGTCTTCATGGGCTATCTGGTGGAGCGGGCCAACCTCATTGAGAAGCTCTTCAAGTCGCTGCACCTGTCGCTGGCCCGCGTCCCGGGCTCCTTGGCAGTGGCCACCCTCTTCACCTGTGCGGTGTTCGCCACCGCCACGGGCATTGTGGGTGCGGTGGTCACGCTCATGGGCCTGCTGGCGCTGCCGCAGATGCTCAAAGGGGGCTACGACGTGCGCTTGTCGGCCGGCGCCATCACCGCCGGCGGCTGTTTGGGCATTCTCATTCCACCTTCCGTGATGCTGATCGTCTACGGTGCCACAGCCGGTGTGTCGGTGGTGCAGTTGTACGCCGGCGCCTTCTTCCCCGGCATCATGCTGGCGGGCCTGTACATCCTGTACGTGATCCTCGTGGCCAAGCTCAAGCCCAACCTGGCCCCGCCGCTGTCGGCCGAGGCCCGCTTCGTGGCCCTGCCGCCGCTGACGCAGCAGATCTCGGAGGCGGTGTCCAACCGCGCGCTGCCCGCCCTGCTCAAGGCACTCAAGGGCTCACGCAATGTGGATGTCCCCACTGGCTACATCCTGCGCGAACTCTTCATCACGCTGCTGCCGGCCCTGCTGTTCGCGGCCGTTGCCTTCATGTCCTGGCGCGTGGCCACCGCCCCGCTGGACACCGACAACATGGCCGCCTCCGCTGGCGGCATGATGAGCCTGGAATCGCCCTCGGCCTCAGAGGCCGGTGGCGTACAGGAACCACCGGGCGCCGGCGGTGGCGTCCAGGAGCCCCCCGGCTCCGGTGGCGGTGTGCAAGAACCCCCCGGTGCATCGGGCGGTGTACAGGAGCCCCCGGGCGCTTCCGGCGGTGTTCAGGAACCCCCAGGCGCTGCACGCATGGGCGTGCAGGAGCCCCCTGGCGCATCCACCGGCGTTCGCGAGCCGCCGGGTGCGGGTGGCGGCGTACAGGAACCCCCCGCCGCCGGTTCGGCTGGATCCACGGCGGTGGGCGGCAGCCCTGCGCCCGAACCCGAGCGCCGCGCGGCCAGCACCAACTTCTGGATCGGCGTGGGCGTCGGTTTCCTTGCCCTCATCGGCTTCTACGGGCTCATGAGCTTTCAGCGCCTTGAAATCTTCAAGATGCTGCTGTCGAGCTTCTTCCCGCTGGTGGTGCTGATCCTGGCGGTGCTGGGCTCCATCGTTTTCGGCCTGGCCACGCCCACCGAGGCGGCGGCCGTGGGCGCCTTCGGCGGCTTTGTATTGGCCGCGGCCTACAAGCAACTCAACATGCGGGTGGTCAAGGAAAGCGTGTTCCTCACCGCCAAGACCAGTGCCATGGTGTGCTGGCTCTTCGTGGGCAGCGCCATCTTCTCCGCGGCCTTTGCGCTGTTGGGCGGCCAGGAATTGGTGGAGAAGTGGGTGATGTCCATGAACCTCACCAAGACTGAATTCTTGATCCTCAGTCAGGT
>JBMSQF010000114.1:0-3604 GCA_049423145.1 Burkholderiaceae bacterium | reverse complement strand
AAGTCCTTGTGGGACAGACCGAGGAGCGCAAGCGACGAGCTCTGTCCCCAACTGATTAGAGAAAGTGTAGGGGTATAGCTCAATTGGCAGAGCGTCGGTCTCCAAAACCGAAGGTTGGGGGTTCGATTCCCTCTGCCCCTGCCAAGTCCGGTGCTCGCCACTGACTTGACCTGAAACCCGGCAAGGGGCTCGCCCCAAGCCACTGAAATCGGCCCGCAGGCAGCCCAAAAGGCTCGGCGGGCTTCGCTGTCCATACGATGTCCAACGCGCAACAAGTCGAAACCGTCTCTACTGGAGCAGACAAAGCCAAGATCGGCCTGGCCGCGCTGCTGCTGCTCGGCTCGGTTGTGGCCTTCTATGTGCTGTCGGCGCAGAACATCTGGGTTCGCGTCGGCGCCTTGTTGGTGCTGATCGCCGCCGCAGCGGGCATCTTCTTGGTCTCTGAGCCGGGCAGGCAGTTCGTGGGCTATGCGCGCGAATCCGTGCGCGAGACCAAGAAAGTCGTCTGGCCTACGCGCCAGGAGGCCATGCAGATGACCGGCTACGTATTCGCCTTCGTTGTGGTCATGGCCCTGATGCTGTGGCTCACGGACAAGACACTGGAATGGCTGCTGTACAGCGTCATCCTGGGGTGGCGCTGAACGCGTGTACAGAAGACACACCACGCGCCCCAACAGGATCGCCCAGAGGAACCTACCATGACCGACACCACCACCGCCCCCGCCAACGCCATGCGCTGGTACGTGGTCCATGCCTATTCGGGCATGGAAAAGGCGGTTGAGCGCAACATCCGCGAGCGCATCGAGCGCGCGGGCATGCAAGACAAGTTCGGCCGCATCCTGGTGCCCACCGAAGAAGTGGTGGAACTCAAGAACGGCAAGAAGGCTGTCACCGAGCGCCGTTTCTTCCCTGGCTATGTGCTGGTGGAAATGGTGATGGACGATGAGTCCTGGCACCTGGTCAAGCACACCAGCAAGGTCACCGGCTTCGTTGGTGGTGCCAAGAACCGGCCCGCGCCCATCTCGGAGGCCGAGGTGATGAAGATCGTCAATCAGATGCAGGAAGGCATCGAGAAGCCCCGTCCCAAGGTGGAGTGGCAGGTCGGTGAACTCGTGCGTGTGAAGGAAGGCCCATTCACCGACTTCAACGGTGCGGTGGAAGATGTGAACTACGAGAAGTCCAAGGTTCGCGTGTCCGTCACGATCTTCGGTCGTGCCACGCCTGTCGAACTCGATTTCTCGCAGGTAGAGAAGATCTAAGCATTCCTCAGCCGCTTCGCGACCCGGCGGTTGAGGATTCAAGAGAGGGTCGCACCAACCGAGGAGCTGCGGGGGCTTGATCCTCAAGGCGTTTGAACTCGAACAGGAGCCACTATGGCAAAGAAGATCGTCGGCTTTATCAAGCTGCAAATCCCGGCCGGCAAGGCCAACCCGTCGCCGCCTGTTGGTCCCGCACTGGGCCAGCGCGGTCTGAACATCATGGAATTCTGCAAGGCGTTCAACGCCCAGACGCAGGGCATGGAGCCCGGTCTGAAGTTGCCCGTGGTGATCACCGCCTACGCTGACAAGTCCTTCACCTTTGTGCTGAAGTCGCCCCCGGCGACCGTGCTGCTGAAGAAGGCCGCCAAGATCGAAAAGGGCTCGGGCCGTCCGCACCTGGAGAAGGTGGGCAAGGTCACCCGCGCCCAGCTCGAAGAGATCGCCAAGACCAAGATCAAGGACCTCACCGCGGCGGATATGGACGCCGCTGTCAAGACCATCGCCGGCTCTGCCCGGTCGATGGGCATCATCGTGGAGGGCGTGTAAATGGCCAAGCTCACCAAGAAGGCCAAGGCCCTGCAGGGCAAGGTCGACAGCCTCAAGCTGTACACCATCAACGAAGCCATCGGCATCGTCAAGGATTGCGCCACGGCCAAGTTCGATGAATCCATCGACGTGGCGGTGCAACTGGGCATCGACGCCAAGAAGAGCGATCAGGTCGTTCGCGGCGCCGTCGTGCTGCCCAATGGCACCGGCAAGACCAAGCGCGTGGCCGTGTTTGCCCAGGGCGCCAAGGCCGAAGAAGCCAAGGCGGCTGGTGCCGATGTGGTCGGTATGGAAGACCTGGCTGAGCGCGTGAAGGCCGGCGATATGCCCTTTGACGTGGTCATCGCCTCTCCTGACACGATGCGCATCGTGGGCACCCTGGGCCAGATCCTGGGTCCTCGCGGCTTGATGCCCAACCCCAAGGTAGGCACTGTCACCCCCGACGTGGCTGGTGCTGTGCGCAACGCCAAGGCCGGTCAGGTGCAGTTCCGCGTGGACAAGGCGGGTATCGTCCACAGCACCATCGGCCGTCGTTCATTCGACACCGACAAGCTGGTGGGCAACCTCAGCGCCCTGCTGGATGCGCTGAACAAGGCCAAGCCTGCCTCGAGCAAGGGCGTGTACCTGCGCAAGCTGGCGGTGTCCTCCACCATGGGCGTCGGCGCTCGCGTGGATATTTCCACGGTCGCGCAGGCTCCGCAGGCTTGACCGTTTTTTAAGAATCTGGGCGGTGCGCGAGTCTGGCGCAGCGTCCGAGTGAATTGGGGGCCCGCCGCGGCCCGCGCCTCGCCAACAGCCCAGGGCTGTGAGCGATGCGCAGAACGCGGCGGGTCATCCAAGACCGTTGGCGGGGGTTGATTCCCCCTTAATGCAAACCCCAACCGAAAGGGAAGGGCCAGCGCCAACGCAGATGGCGGTCCCGCTGAATGGGCAACGAAGAGGCGTCAAGCCGATTCGCCAACCGTACAGAAGGTCGCTGATTCCGTTGCCTCGGGCCGAAAGGCTTGGGGCGTTTAGTGAGGAGTGGACCTTGAGTCTCAATCGCAACGAGAAGGCAGCCGTGGTGTCGGACGTGGCGGCGCAAGCCGCCAAGTCGCAGACGCTGGCGCTGGCCGAGTACCGTGGCCTCACCGTTGAAGCCTTGAACAAGCTGCGCGTCGACGCACGTTCCAAGGGTGTGTACCTTCACGTGTTGAAGAACACCCTGGCCCGTCGCGCCGTCGCCGGCACCCCGTTCGAGGCGGCCTCGGATGCCATGGTCGGCCCGCTGATCTACGGCTTTTCGGAAGACGCTGTCGCGGCGGCCAAAGTCATCGCTGACTTTGCCAAGACCAACGACAAGCTTGTCATCAAGGGTGGTGCCTACGGCGGCAAAGCGCTGGACGTCAATGGCGTCAAGGCGCTGGCATCCGTGCCCAGCAAGGAAGTCCTGCTCTCGCAGGTCGCTGGCTTGCTGAAGTCTCCGGTGCAGCGCACCGCAGCCGTGCTGGCCGCTCTGGCCGCCAAGCGCGGTGGCGGCGAGGCGGCTGCAGCCTGACCCTTTAATTCTCAATCAACATCTTCTGTACATAGGAAATCATCATGGCATTCGATAAAGACGCATTCCTGACCGCCCTGGACAGCATGACCGTCCTGGAACTCAACGACCTGGTCAAGGCCATCGAAGAGAAGTTCGGCGTGTCCGCCGCTTCCATGGCTGCTCCGGCGGCCGGCGGTGGTGGTGGCGGCGGCGGTGCTGCTGCTGCTGAAGAGAAGACCGAGTTCACCGTCGTGCTGGCCGAAGCCGGCGCCAACAAGGT
>JBMSQF010000113.1:0-3634 GCA_049423145.1 Burkholderiaceae bacterium | reverse complement strand
CCTTGACCTTGGTTTCGGAGCCAATGACCTCTTCGCCTTTCTTGATGCTGCCGGTCCGGCGGATGTCCAGGCGCACCGAGGCGTAGAACTTCAGTGCGTTGCCGCCGGTGGTGGTTTCCGGGCTGCCAAACATGACGCCGATCTTCATGCGGATCTGGTTGATGAAGATGACGGTGCAGTTGGTCTTCTTGATGGTGGCGGTGAGCTTGCGCAGGGCCTGGCTCATGAGGCGGGCCTGCAGGCCGGGCAGGGAATCGCCCATTTCACCTTCGAGTTCTGCCTTGGGGGTGAGGGCGGCCACCGAGTCGATGATGACCAGGTCGACCGCTCCGGAGCGCACGAGCGAATCGACGATTTCCAGGGCCTGCTCGCCCGTATCGGGTTGGCTGATCAGCAGGTCTTGGAGGTTCACACCGAGTTTTTGCGCGTATTGCACGTCCAGGGCGTGTTCGGCGTCGATGAAGGCGCAGGTGCCGCCGATCTTCTGCATTTGCGCCACCACCTGCAGGGTGAGGGTGGTTTTGCCGGAGGATTCCGGGCCGTAGATTTCAATGACCCGGCCGCGCGGCAGGCCACCGACGCCCAGGGCGATGTCCAGGCCCAGGGAGCCGGTGGACACGACTTGGATGTCCTCGACGGCTTCGCCCTCGCCCAGTCGCATGATGGAGCCCTTGCCGAACTGCTTTTCGATTTGGGCCAGGGCGGCGGCCAGGGCTTTGGCCTTTTCGGTGTTCAGGGCTTTGACGGGTGCGTCCATGGAATTCTCCGGTTCGATTGAAGGGCGGCGGGCGGGGCCTTGCCGTGGGGATGGGCTTGAGTTTGGGGCCTTACAGGCTCATGGAGTGAGCCACTCGGCCCGGCGATGTGGGCCGGCGAGTGGGCCAGAGGGGGATGCGCAAGGAGGGCTCATGAACTGGATATTCGTACAGTATAGCGAGCCGGTCAAGCCCTCGCAGGGGTGACCCCTGGGAGCGCCCCGGGACCGGTTGTCCGGGCGCCACAACGGGGGGTGGAACCCCCTGGGGAAGACCCCATGGAGCCTCCCTAGAATGGTCGGAAAGGCAGGAGAAGGGGACCATGCGCATCCTGATAGCCGAAGATGACCAGGTATTGGCCGATGGGCTGTTGCGTACCCTGCGCGTCAACGGGTATGCGGTGGACCATGTGGCCAGTGGCTCCGAGGCGGACGCGGCGCTGTCCACGCAGGAGTTCGACCTGCTGATCCTCGACCTGGGCCTGCCCCGCCTCCACGGGTTCGACGTGCTGAAGAAATTGCGAGCCCGCGGCAGCGCCACGCCGGTGCTGATCCTCACGGCGGCCGATAGTGTGGAGGAGCGCGTCAAGGGCTTGGACCTCGGCGCGGACGATTACATGGCCAAACCCTTTTCGCTCCAGGAACTGGAGGCCCGTGTGCGCGCCCTGGCCCGCCGCGGCATGGGGGCGGCCAGCAACGTGATCAAACACGGTCCGCTGACCTTCGACACCACGGGCCGTGTGGCCTACATCAACGACGCCATGGTTGAACTCAGTGCCCGTGAGCTGGGATTGCTGGAGGTGCTGCTGCAGCGCGCGGGCCGTCTGGTGAGCAAGGACCAGTTGGTGGAGCGGCTCTGCGAGTGGGGCGATGAGGTGAGCAACAACGCCATCGAGGTGTACATCCACCGCCTGCGCAAGAAGATCGAGCAGGGCCCCATCCGCATCGCCACGGTGCGGGGGCTTGGTTACTGTCTGGAGAAGATTCCGGGTTGAACGCGGGGTGGAGGCTTCCAGCGCGGTGAACCCGCCCAACGCACCGACCGCAGACCGGGAACCCGGTGCCGCAGTCCCGCAGCCCGGTCCCGCAAGCCCGCCGGCGGGCGCTCGTCTGCCCATACGGCCATTGCGGCGCCGCGGTTCGCAGAGGTCCTTGTTCGGCGAGATGCTGGACTGGATGCTCGTGCCCCTGCTGTTGCTGTGGCCTTTGAGCGTGACGCTCACTTGGCTGATCTCGCAGAACATCGCCAACAGGCCGCACGACCGCGAGCTGGAGTACTTGGTGCAAGCGGTGTCACGCGAGGTGGTGCGCGTGCGCGAGCCTCAGGGCCGCTCGCGCATGGAGATCGGGATCCCCTTGCAGTCCCTCCTGGTGGGGGAGGCCGACGGGCATCGACAGGTGCAGGTGCTCGGCGTGCGCGGTGAGCTGGTGGCCGGAAACCCAGGCCTTCCCCTGCCGCCACGTGAACCCGGGCCCTTGGACGCCACGCAGCGCGGCTCGGTCAATGAGCGCATCGTTTTGGCCGACATCGAAGTCAATGAGGTCCCGATGCGCGTGGCCTGGATGTGGTTGCCCGACAAAGTGGAGCTGCCCGGCGAGGATCCTCCCTTGGTCCAGGTGGCGGAGACGCGGGCCGAGCGCGAATTGTTGGCCACCGAGGTGCTCAAGGGAGTCTTGCTGCCGCAGTACGCCATCCTGCCCCTGGCGGTGTTGCTGGTGTGGATGGCGCTCACCCGGGGGTTGGCGCCCTTGGAAGTGCTGCAGCGGCGCATCCGAGCGCGGCGCAGCCAGGACCTCTCGCCCATCGACGAGCGCGAGGCTCCTGAGGAAGTCGCGCCCTTGGTGAGTGCGATCAACGACCTGCTTTCTCGGCTGGAACAGTCCGTGGCCACCCAAAAGCGCTTTCTCGCCGACGCTGCGCACCAACTCAAGACCCCCCTGGCCGGTCTGCGCATGCAGGCAGAACTGGCCCAGCGAGAGATCGCGCAGGGCGGTGACCCGCAGCAGGCGCGCCGAAGCCTGCAGCAGATTGCACGGGCGTCGCAGAACGCCACCCGAATGGTCAATCAGCTGCTGGCCCTGGCGCGCGCGGAAGACCCGGAACAGGCCCTGCGGCGGCAGTTGGTCGACCTCAACGACATCGCCTTCGAGACGGTGGAGGACTTCGTGCAGCGTGCGCTCGATCGCCATATCGACCTGGGCTATGAAGCCCCGCCGCCGCCGCCGCCAGGCCGTCCGGCCATCACCGTGCAAGGGCAGCCGGTGCTGATCCGGGAGCTGGTGCGCAATCTGGTGGACAACGCCCTGATCTACACGCCCGAAGGGGGCGCCGTGACGGTGCGCGTTCTGCACGACTACTACGGGCGTGTGGCGGTGCTGCAGGTGGAGGACAACGGCGTGGGCATTGCCGAGGCCGAGCGCGAACTGGTGTTCCAGCCCTTCTACCGGGCCCTGGGCACCGAAGTGGACGGCTCGGGCCTGGGCCTGGCCATCGTCCGTGAGATCGCAGAGCGCCACGGTGCAGCGGTCGGCGTGGAGGACGCCCGGCCGCGTGGGCCCGGGGTCACCCACCCGGGCACGCGCTTTTCCGTCCGATTTCCCGCGGGCCCGGCTGGCAGGGCCTAGCGGCACCGGTCAATGGTCAGCGCAGCCAGCCCTTGCGGCGGAAGTAGATGAAGGGGGCGGCCACGGATGCCAGCATCAGGCCCAGTGCGAAGGGGTAGCCATAGTCCCACTGCAACTCGGGCATGAATTGGAAGTTCATGCCATAGAGGCTGGCGATGAGCGTTGGGGGCAACAAGGCCACGCTGGCCACCGAGAAGATTTTGATGATCTTGTTCTGGTTGATGTTGATGAAACCGACGGTGGCGTCCATCAGGA
>JBMSQF010000112.1:0-3684 GCA_049423145.1 Burkholderiaceae bacterium | reverse complement strand
GTCATTTATTTTGCGAACACAGCGTGTTCGCAAAATAAATGACACTGAGCCCGTTTTTATGACACTGACCCCGTTTTTACTGACCCTATTTTTGTGATTTCACTTGTTGAACACCGCCTTGCGCTTGTTCACAAACGCATCCATTCCCTCCCGCTGATCGGCGGTGCCGAACATGGAATGGAACAGGCGGCGCTCGATGTGGAGGCCTTCGGAGAGTGAGGATTCGAAGGTGGCGTTCACCGCCTCCTTGGTGGCCATGACGGCCAGTCGGCCGAAGCTGCAAATCTTCTCGGCGGCGGCGAGCGCCTCGCTCATGACCTGATCAGCCGGCAAGACGCGCGACACCAAGCCACAGCGCTCGGCCTCGGCCGCGTCCATCCAGCGGTTGGTCAGCAGCATGTCCATGGCCTTGGCCTTGCCCACCGTGCGCGGCAGACGCTGCGTGCCACCCGCACCGGCAATCACGCCGATGGTGATCTCGGGCTGACCGAACTTGGCGTTGTCCGCGGCGAAGATCATGTCGCACATCATGGCCAATTCACAACCACCGCCCAGCGCCACGCCCTGCACCGCCGCAATCACCGGCTTGCGCACCGAGCGGATGGTTTCCCAGTTGCGCGAGATGTAGTTGCTGCTGTAGACCTTCTGGAAGTCGTAGTCCTTCATCGCGGCGATGTCGGCTCCCGCTGCGAAGGCTTTGTCGCTGCCGGTCAACACGATGCAGCCGATGGCTTCATCCCGCTCGAACCCCATGAGCGCACAACCCAACTCGTCCATGAGCTGGTCGTTGAGCGCATTCATCGCCTTGGGGCGGTTGAGGGTGATCACGCCGGTCTTGAGTTCGCCGCTGCCGCGGACGTCAATAAGGATGGTCTCGTAGCTCATGATGGGTTGGGGCTTGTGGGTGAGGGCGCAGGGGCCGATGGCTCTGTGTTCGCGGGCAGTCTATCGTCCAGCGGAACGCCCTGCTTGACGCGCTCGGGCAGCCCATCCATCACCATGAGTGCGTAGGTTTCGGCATCCACCGCCACCTGCATCCGAACCGGCAGGTACTGAAGCGCCGGCGCGAACCACACCTCGGCGATCAATTCGCGGCGCAGGGGATCCAGCTCGCGCTGGGGCCGCGCGTGCAGGGCTTGAACCGGACCAGCCGGCGTGTCCACCGTGACCGGATCACCGACCACATAGCTCCACAGGTCCGAGCGCCGGGACAGTGCCAGCGGGAAGGTCACCTTGTCACCCGGTTTGATGGTGGTGGGGTGGGTGCTGAACAGCCAGGCCAACTGCACGAACTGACTGGCCGAATCCTGCGTGCCACGGGGCGCTGGACGCCGCGTACCGTCCTGCAAACGCGTGGCACCCGGCTGGCCATCCACCCCCGGCTCGAAGCTCATCGTGACCCGGCGGGCACGAGAAAAAATGACCCGCGTGTCCTCCTCGTAACGCCGAGGGATCAAGCCATCGGCTCCGAGCGAACCCTCGCTGATGACCCGCCGTGAAAACAGAGGCGCCACGCGCGGCCCGATGGCGACCTCCACTTCCACACGGTAGCGGTCGGCTTCTCGCAGCCACAAGACTTGGGCATACCCGCTGAACTCGCCACGAAAGTTACCGCGCAGGCTGTAGCGAATGCGTGTCGAGGGTGGCCAGGGGTCTGGCGGCGCAACCACGGTGGGCTCCGCTGCCGGCGGGGCCTCGGGCGCTGGCGGTGGCTCCGCCTGCGCCACCACCGGTGCCGGTTCGGATGCGGCCGGCGCTGGCGGTGCGGCCGCCGTGCCCGACGGCTGCGATGAGGCGGTCTCGCTGGAGACCACCGGCTCGGCCGACGGCGGCGGCACCGCTCGAGGCTTGCGCACCGGCTCGGTAGGCTGGAGTGAACCCTCCACCACCACATCCAACGCATGGAGCATCGGCGCAGGGGAATGCCAAGCCGCCACCGTGTCGGCCAACTGCTTGCCCACCAGGGCATGCCCGAGCAGAACCGCCAAGACGATGGCCACCGCCCACAGCCGCCGGCGGCCCGCGCGTCCCAAGCGCGCGGGATCACGGGCCGGAGCCGATGGATCCGTCATCCGGCGCTGGGGGTCCACCAGGCCTTGCGGCGTTGGCCTTCGGCCGTATCCGCCGCCCCAGCGGCATCGCTCAAAGCCCAGCGAAGCGTGGGCAGGCGGGTGCCAGATGCCGTGGATGGGATCAAGAGTGACAGGATGCGCTGATCACGGTTGACCAGGAGGGTCACTGGTGCGGCGCCCGCAGACGACGGGCTGCGCCGTGCCGGACCCGCAGGGGGGTCCGCCGGCCGCTGCGCCGCCAGCCACTGCGCCGCGTCGTCCAGGCGACGAACGCGCCAGCCCTGCACCGCCAGGATTTCATCGCCCGCACACAAGCCCGCGGCTTCGGCTGCGCTGCCGCGCAGCACCTGCCGAACCACACAACCCGTCACGGGGCCTTCGCTCAAACGCAGCCCCCAGGCGGCGGAGAGGCGATCGGGCTCGTGGGACTGCGCAATGCCCATGGAGGGCAGAAGCGCCGGCAGGGGCAGCTCACCGGTTCCGTGCACCCAGGCGCGCAGTTCACGCGCATAGGAGCGGCCACCGACGGCCTTCAAGGCCTCGGCGATGTCGGACTCGGTGATCCCGATGTTGCCGGGGTCGCGACGGGCCGGCAGCGCGCCTTTGGCAAGGGTGAGCCCTCGCCGAGAACCCCGCTGTTGCCCCAACGACCACAACTGTCGCATCACCGCATCCAGGCTGCCGCGGCCCTCGCTGCGCAGCGTGAGGTCCAGGCACAGCGCCACCTGCGCGCCCTTGGTGTAGTAGCTGATCGTGGAATTGGGTGTGTTCTCGTCCTGGCGGTAGTACTTGTTCCAGGCATCGAAACTCGCCTGCGCCACGCTCTGCACACGGCGCCCGGGCATGGACTGCACCAGGGTGGCCGTCTTGGCGAGCAGCTTCAGGTAACGGGCGCCGTCGATGAGACCGCAGCGCAGCAGTGCCAGGTCGTCATAGTAGGAGGTGAAGCCCTCGAAGAACCACAGCAGGGCGGTGTAGTTCTCACGGGTGTGGTCGATGCTGCACAGCTCAAGGGGCTTCAGGCGCTTGACGTTCCAGGTGTGGAAGTACTCGTGGCTGATGAGGCCCAGCAGGGTGAGGTAGCCCTCGCTCAGGGCGGCACCGGCCGGCTCACCCACGCGGGGCAAATCCTTTCGTGCGGCGATCAGCGCGGTGCTGGCACGGTGCTCGAGCCCGCCATAACCGTCATCCACCGCGTTGAGCATGAAGACATAGCGTTCGAACGGCGGCTTGCCGCGCGCGCCATGCCAGAAACGAATGTGCTCTTCGCAGATGCGCTGGGCATCGCGCAGCAGGCGTTCGCCATCGAAGCCTGGCCAGGCGCCGGCGACGACGAACTCATGCGCCACACCCTGGGCCTTGAAGGAGCCGCGCCAGAACGGCCCAAGTTCAAACGGATGGTCGACGAGTTCGTCGTAGTCCTCGGCCTGCCAGTGCCGGCCCTTGCGCGTACCCGGGTGCAAGGGCATCGCCGTGGCGACATCCCAACCGCGCGGCAGCCCCACCAGGCTCAGCTCGTGCGGAGCGTGTTCGCGGCCATGCACGCGCAGGCACAGACTGGTGTTGTTGAAGAAACCGCGCTGCGCAGACAGAAAAGCGGTTCGCACCGAGG
>JBMSQF010000111.1:0-3954 GCA_049423145.1 Burkholderiaceae bacterium | reverse complement strand
CCGCCAGTGCATGACCGCCCCGTGCAGCCTGCTCCATCAAGATCCGAACCGTGTCAGACGAATCATTGCCGCCGATGTAGAAGAAGTGGGTGATGCCGTGGGCCTTGATGACCTCCAGCATCTGCAGGCAATAGGGTTCATCGGGCTTGTCACGCGTGGAGCCCAGCGCCGCGGCCGGCGTGGCGGCCACCCGTTCGAGATGGTTGATGTCCTCACCCGTGAGGTCCACGAAGTCTTCATGAAGAACCCCCCGCACGCCATGCCGCGCCCCATAAACCGCCTGCAGGTTGGGAAAGGCCCGGGCGGCCAGGACCGCGCCGACCAAGGACTGGTTGATCACGGCGGTAGGACCGCCTCCCTGGGCAATCAGCAACTTCACGGGTGGCACGGTCGGCAACTCCTGGGTGGTTTTCACCGGACGGCCGCCTATTCGACAGCCCCCGATTCCGCTACTCTAAGGGCAGGCGGCTCACTTGCGTTCTGCCGCCCCTGACCTAGAATCCCGTGATTCGCACCGTGCAAATCGATTAGTTGTTTGCAAACCCAGGTCGCTGGAATCGAGTCCTCATGAGCATCCAGAAAATCCACCACGTCGCCTACCGCTGCAGGGACGCCCGTGAAACCGTGCTCTGGTACCAGGAGCATCTGGGCATGGACTTCGTGTTGGCCATTGCCGAGAACGAAGTCCCCTCGACCAAGGCCCCCGACCCGTATATGCATGTGTTCCTGAATGCGGGCAATGGCAACGTCCTGGCTTTCTTCGAATTGCCAAACGCTCCGCCCATGGACCGGGACCGCAACACACCCAACTGGGTTCAGCACATTGCGCTGAAGGTGGGCTCGATGGACGAACTGCTGGCTGCCAAGGCCCGCTTGCAGGCAGCGGGCATCGACGTGATCGGCCCCACCAACCACACGCTCTTCCAGAGCATCTACTTCTTCGATCCCAACGGCCATCGCTTGGAACTCGCGTTCGACACGGGTACGCCAGCGATGCTGCAGCAGCTCGATCAGGTGAAGTGGGCGATGCTGGACGAATGGGCCCAGACCAAGCGTGCCCCACGGCATGCCGCCTGGATGCACGAGAACTGATTCTGGGCGCCGCACCGGGCGAGCGCAACACAAGGAGACGCACCATGCACCCCCTGAACGCCAAGCGCAGGACTTTGCGCACACTCCTCGCCTGGGCCGGCATGGCCGGATTGGTCGGTAGCGCCTGGGTACCCTTCGGTGCCGCGGCCCAGACTGCTGCCGGCACAGCGCGCATCCTGGTGGGCTTCCCCGCCGGTGGCGGCACGGATGCCATTGCACGCCTGCTGGCTGAGCGACTGAAAGACGAAATGGGCCAACCCGTGATCGTCGAAAACAAACCGGGGGCCGGCGGACAGTTGGCCGCACAGGCCCTCAAGGCGGCTGCACCTGATGGTCTGACGGTGATGCTCTCGCACGACCACACGGTGAGTATCATCCCGCTGACCATCCGCAACCCTGGCTTTGATTCTTCCAAGGACTTTGTGGCGGTGGCCGGGCTGGGCACCTTTGTGAATGCGCTGGCGCTGTCCGGGCGCGCCGGAGTCGGCGGCTTCAACGACTACCTCGCCTCAGTGCGCGCGGCCGGCGGAAAGGGCTCCGTGGGTGTACCGGCGCCGGCTTCGCTGCCAGAGTTTTCGGTCAAGGCGCTGGCTGACCGTTTCAAGCTCGACCTGGTTCCCGTGCCCTACCGCGGCAGTGCGCCCATGATCGGGGACATGCTGGGGGGTCAGATTGCTGCGGGCACCGGCTCCATCCCCGACTTCATTGAACACCACAAGAACGGGCGCCTGAAGGTCGTGGCCGTGATGGGGAGTCAGCGTGACAAGACGCTGCCCGAAGTGCCCACCTTTGCGGAACTCGGTGTCAAGGGCTTTGAGGAAGTGCCGTACTACGGATTCTTTGCACCCACCGGCACGCCGCGTGCGGCCTTGGAGAAGTGGTCACAGGGCTTGGCCAAGGTCTTGGCGCGCGGCGACATCCAGGACCGCTTGACGGCCATGGGCATCACCGTCAGCCATATGAGTGGCGAGCAACTCGCCCAGCGCGAGCGCACCTATGCGCAGGCCTGGGCGCAGGTGATCAAGGCCAGCGGCTTCGTTCCGCAATGATGCTCAGTCAGCCTTGATGTCGTTTTCGCGGACCACCTTGGCCCAAGTGTCGATCTGACCCTCGATGAAGCTGCGCGCCGCATCGGCGGAGCCCCCGCGCACTTCAATGCCCTGGCCGGCCAATCGTGCTGCGACATCGGGCTGGCGAAGCGCAGCATTCAAGGCTTCGTTCATCTGGCGCAACACATCGGGCGGCGTGCGCGCCGGCGCCACCACAGCCCACCATGCCGGCGCATCGAAGCCCGCAAAGCCACTTTCGGACACGGTGGGCACATTGGCCAGCGCTGCAACGCGGCGGTTGGTGGTGACGGCCAGTGGCCGTAGCTTGCCCGAGTCGATGTGGGGCTTGAGCAGAAACACCGAACCGATGCTCACCGGAACGTGGCCGGCCACCGCATCGTTCATCAAGGGGCCGCCGCCCCGGTAGGGCACGTGCTGGAAGCCGAGGTTGTGCGCGCGCGCCAAAAGCGAAACCGCCAAATGACCCAGGCTGCCGTTGCCGATGGTGCCGTAGGGCACGCCATTGCGGGTGCGCGCTGCCGAGACGGCATCGCCGAAAGTCTTGTAGGGCGAATCCACGTGAGCCGCCAGCACCATGGCACTGGTGCCGATCATGATCACCGGCGCGAGATCACGCCGCGTATCGAAGGGCAGCGAGGGCAAGAGCGCCGGATTCACCGCATGGGTATCGAACACCACGGCAAATGTGTAGCCGTCGGGCTCGGCCTTGGCCACTTGGCCGGTGCCGATGGAACCGGAGGCACCGCCGCGGTTGTCCACCACGACCGTCTGCTGCAGCAAGGATTGCAGAGCCGGTTGCAGGATGCGGGCCACCTGATCCACCGAACCGCCTGGCGGGAACACGGCAACCAACTTGATCGGCTGGGCCTTGGGCCATACAAGGGACTGGGCTGATGCTGGGGCAGGCGCCAAGCCCAGCGCTGCGCCGAGCACCAGCGCACCGGTCAGGGCCCACGCCGCCGCGAACCATGAAGAAGAAGCTCGGCACACACCAGCACGCTGCGCGGGAGTGCACCGGCCGCGGTACAGCCGGGCCAATGGGGTGATGTTCATGCCCCGAGTGTGGCCCAGCCTCCCGTATCCCGCGCGGTGGCAGAGCCCCGTGAGGGGTCTTTAGCGGTTCGGGCACCATGCCCCACATCGCCACCGACACCCCAGCACCATGGCCCGATTACCCTATGCACGCCTGAACGACCCGACCGTCGCCCCGTTGGTGGATCGCATCACGGCCGAACGCGGCAGCGTGCTGCACCTCTACCAAATGCTGCTGCACAGCCCGCCACTGGCTGAAGGGTGGCTGGCCTTTCTGACGGCGGTACGGCAGAAACTGGATTTGCCTGCAGACTTGCGGGAGCTGGTCATCATGCGGGTGGCTCACCTCAATGGGGCGCCCTACGAAGCGGCTCAGCATGTGCCGCATGCGCTGCGCGCGGGCATCACGCAGCCCCAACTCGATGACCTGGCCGACTGGGCTGCATCACCGCACTACAACGCGCAGCAAAGGGCCGTACTCGCCCTTTGCGATGCCATCACCCGCGACATCCACTTCCAGGACGAGATCCTTCTCGCCGTCCAGTTTGAATTGGGCGAACGGCAAACCGTCGAATTGGTGGCCACCGTGGCGGCCTACAACATGGTGTCGCGCTTCCTGGAGGCGCTGGGCATCCACCAAGACGACCCCCGTTGAAGCCTCCGACTGCTCGGCCGTGCTGCTGGTGGCACCCGGGATGGCCTATACTCTGAGGTTTGGCCGGTGTAGCTCAGTTGGTAGAGCAGCGCATTCGTAATGCGA
>JBMSQF010000110.1:0-4039 GCA_049423145.1 Burkholderiaceae bacterium | reverse complement strand
CCTTCTCCACGAGTCGGGTAACGACCCAGGACTTGGTCTTGGAGATCGGACGGCTCTCGGTAATCTCGACGACGTCGCCCATGTGGTACTGGCCGTTTTCGTCGTGCGCATGGAACTTGCGCGAGCTGGCCACGATCTTGCCGTAGAGCTCATGCTTGTTGCGACGCTCGACCAGGACCGTAACCGTCTTGGCGCGTTTGTCGCTCACGACACGGCCCACAAAGGTGCGGACAACCTTGGCCTTGGTGGCGGTGGTTTGGGCTTCGCTCACTTGGCGGCTCCCTTCTTCTTCTCGGCGATGATGGTCCGCGTGCGCGCGATGTCGCGACGCGTCTTGGCCAGAGCCGAGGTGTTGCTCAGTTGCTGGGTGGCCTTCTGCATGCGCAGGCCGAAGTGGGCCTTGAGCAGATCAGAGACTTCCTTTTCGAGGGCGGCCACATCCTTGGCGCGGAGTTCAGATGCTTTCATCGTGCGTCTCCTTTAAGCGCCGACCTGGCGTGACACGAAGGTGCAGCGCAAGGGCAGCTTGGCGGCCGCCAGCGTGAACGCTTCGCGAGCGAGCTGCTCGGGCACACCGTTGATTTCGTAGAGCACCTTGCCGGGGGTGATTTCGGCCACGTAGTACTCGGGGTTGCCTTTGCCGTTGCCCATACGCACTTCGGCCGGCTTCTGTGAAATCGGCTTGTCGGGGAAGATGCGGATGAAGATGCGGCCACCGCGCTTGATGTGACGCGAGATGGCACGACGGGCGGCTTCGATCTGGCGAGCCGTGATGCGGCCGCGCTCGGTGGCCTTCAGGCCGAATTCTCCGAACGAAACGGCGGCACCGCGGGTGGCCACACCGGTGTTGCGGCCCTTGTGTTCCTTGCGGAACTTGCGACGTGCGGGTTGCAGCATGTCTTACTCTCCTTTGGGCTCGGCAGTCGGCGCGGCAGCCTTGCGCACGCGCTTGACGGCCGGCGTCTTGGGGGCGTCGGCGGCCACGGCGGGCTTGTCCGAGCCAGCAGCTGGGGCGGCGCCAACACCGCCCACCGGACCACGGGGGGCACCACGCCCACCGTCGCGGCGCTCGCCTCGGCCGGGAGCGCCACCGGGGCGGCCCGGACGGCGACCGCGACGGTCCTCTTCACCACCGGCATCGGGCCTCATCGCGCCAGGCGCTTCGCCACGGCCGAGGTTGTCGCCCCGATAGACCCACACCTTGACGCCGATGACGCCGTAGGTGGTCTTGGCTTCCGAGAAGCCGTAGTCGATGTCGGCCTTGAGGGTGTGCAGGGGCACACGGCCTTCGCGGTACCACTCGGTGCGAGCAATCTCGATGCCGTTGAGGCGACCGGCACTCATGATCTTGATGCCCTGCGCGCCCAGGCGCATGGCGTTCTGCATGGCGCGTTTCATCGCGCGGCGGAACATGATGCGCTTTTCCAGCTGCTGGGTGATGCTGTCGGCGATCAGTTGGGCATCGATCTCGGGCTTGCGCACTTCTTCGATGTTGACGGCCACCGGCACGCCCAGGCGCTTGCCCAGTTCAGCCTTGAGGTTTTCGATGTCCTCGCCCTTCTTGCCGATCACCACACCCGGACGGGCGGAGAAGATGGTGATGCGGGCGTTCTTGGCGGGGCGCTCAATCAGGATGCGGGAGACGGCGGCGTTCTTGAGCTTGGCCTTGAGGTAGTCACGAACCTGCAGGTCCTCGGCCAGCATCTGGCTGAAGTTGCGGTTGGTGGCGAACCAGCGCGAAGCCCAGGCACGCGTGACAGGCAGACGGAAGCCGGTCGGATGGATTTTCTGTCCCATAGTCTTTCTGGCCTCTTAGTTGCCGACGGTCACGTAGATGTGGCAGGTGGGCTTGCTGATGCGATTGCCGCGGCCCTTGGCGCGTGCGGAAAACCGCTTGAGCGTGGCACCCTGCTCCACATAGATGGAGGTGACCTTGAGCTCGTCGATGTCGGCGCCGTCGTTGTGCTCCGCATTGGCGATGGCGCTCTCCAGCGCCTTGCGCACGATGCCGGCAGCCTTCTTCTGGGTGAAGGTCAGGATGTTGAGAGCCTGGTCCACCTTCTTGCCGCGGATCAGGTCGGCCACCAGCCGGCCCTTGTCGGCCGACAGGCGCACACCGCGGACGATTGCACGGGTTTCCATGGTCGTCATCCTTTATTTCTTGGCCTTCTTGTCCGCCGGGTGACCCTTGAAGGTACGGGTCAGGGCGAACTCGCCGAGCTTGTGGCCGACCATCTGGTCGGAAACGTAGACCGGCACGTGCTGCTTGCCGTTGTGAACGGCAATCGTCAGGCCGATGAACTCGGGCAGCACCGTGGAGCGGCGCGACCAGGTCTTGATGGGCTTCTTGTCCTTGGTGGCGGCAGCCTTCTCGACCTTGGCCATCAGGTGATGGTCCACGAAGGGACCCTTTTTCGCAGAGCGAGTCATCAGGTGCGCTCCTTACTTCTTGCGACGCGAGACGATGAACGTCTGCGTGCGCTTGTTGTTGCGGGTGCGGTAGCCCTTGGTGAGGGTGTTCCACGGCGACACCTGCGGCTTGCCCTCACCAGTGCGGCCTTCGCCACCTCCGTGCGGGTGATCCACCGGGTTCATGGCCACACCGCGGACGGTCGGACGGATCCCCTTCCAGCGGATGGCGCCGGCCTTGCCGTACTGGCGCAGGCTGTGCTCTTCGTTGCTCACCTCGCCAATGGTGGCGCGGCAGTCGATGTGGACGCGACGAACTTCACCGGAGCGCAGACGAATCTGCGCATAGGTGCCTTCGCGCGCCATCAGCGTCACCGAGGCGCCGGCCGAGCGGGCGATCTGGGCGCCCTTGCCCGGCAGCATCTCAATGCAGTGGATGGTGGAGCCCACAGGGATGTTGCGGATGGGCAGGGTGTTGCCAGCCTTGATGGGGGCCTCCGCGCCACTGATCACGGTGGCGCCAGCTTCCAAGCCGCGCGGGGCAATGATGTAGCGGCGCTCGCCGTCGGCGTAGCACAGCAGCGCGATATGGGCGGTGCGGTTGGGGTCGTACTCAATGCGCTCGACCTTGGCCGGGATGCCGTCCTTGTTGCGCTTGAAGTCCACCACACGGTAGTGGTGCTTGTGACCACCGCCCTTGTGGCGCATCGTGATGTGGCCATTGTTGTTGCGGCCGGAGTTCTGCTTTTGCGGCTCGAGCAGCGAGGCTTCGGGCGCGCCTTTGTGCAGGTGCTTGTGCACCACTTTGACCACGGCACGGCGGCCGGGCGAAGTGGGCTTGACTTTGACGACGGCCATTTACGCAGCCTCCCCGGAGAAGTTGAGCTCCTGACCAGCCTTCAGGCTCACATAGGCCTTCTTGACATGGTCGCGGCGGCCGATTCGGCCACCGAAGCGCTTGACTTTGCCCTTGGTGTTGACGGTGCGAACGCTGTCGACCTCGACCTTGAACATCAGTTCAACGGCCGCCTTGATCTCGGGCTTGGTGGCGTCGCGCAGCACCTTGAACAAAACCTGGTTGTTCTTTTCTGCTGCAGCGGTCGCCTTCTCAGAAATGATCGGTGCCACGAGCACCTGGGCCAAACGGCCTTCGTCGTGCTTTTGGGTGCTCATGCGAACATCTCCTTGAGCTGCTCGATCGCGCCCTTGGTCACCAGCACCTTCTTGTAGTGCACCAGCGACAGGGGATCGGCGTAACGGGGCTCGACGACCAGCACATTGGCCAGGTTGCGCGAGGCCAAGGCGAGGTTGTCATCCACCTGGTCGGCGATGACCAGCACCGAGTCCA
Source organism: Burkholderiaceae bacterium (assembly GCA_049423145.1). GTDB lineage: Bacteria > Pseudomonadota > Gammaproteobacteria > Burkholderiales > Burkholderiaceae_C > RFTU01. The sequence goes on along the minus strand of JBMSQF010000110.1, from coordinate 282 downwards.
GACCCATGGCCTTGAACTTGGCGGCCAGCAGCTTGGTCTTGGGGGCCTCGACCTTGATCGAATCCACCACGGCCAGGCGGCCGTCGCGGGCCAGCTGGGAGAGGATGGACGCCATGCCGGCGCGGTACATCTTCTTGTTGACCTTGTGGCTGAAGTTTTCGTCCGGCGTGTTCGGAAAGATCCGACCGCCCCCACGCCACAGGGGAGAAGACGTCATACCGGCGCGTGCGCGACCGGTGCCCTTCTGGCGGAACGGCTTCTTGGTGGAGTGGTGGACTTCAG
>JBMSQF010000109.1:0-4091 GCA_049423145.1 Burkholderiaceae bacterium | reverse complement strand
CGGTCGAACTGCTTGAACACGGTGAACAGCACCAGGGCGATCACCAGCCAGACAGCCACCTTCGAAAACCATTGATTGTTCACCTGAGCTCCTTGGTCGGAACCCCTCTGGAGTCCCCAACCATCAATATGCGCCCGATTCTAGGAGAGTCAAGGGGTGTGGATGAGGGACAACACACCCCGGCCGCATGAGGGTCAAACAAGACCCTTCCTGGGATGCAAGCCCACGAGGAAGGTTTCTGCGGAACGATCGCGAGACGCCTTGGGCTTTATTTTTTTCACAATACGGAAATTTTGCTTGAAGTGCTCGACCAGCTGGCTGTAGCCGCTGCCATGGAAGGCCTTGCACACCAGGGCCCCATCGGGCTTGAGGTGCGCCTGCGAAAACTCCACGGCCAGCTCGATGAGGTGTGCGACACGCGCAGCATCAGAAACTTCGATACCGGACAAGTTCGGCGCCATGTCCGACACCACGACATCGACGGCCCGGCCCTCCAGGGCGGCCTCCAACTGCTGGATGACGGACTCCTCCCGAAAGTCGCCCTGGAGGAAGTGCACGCCTTCGATGGGCTCGCAGGGGAGCAAATCCAGCGCGATGATGGTGCCGTTGAGCGACCCCACCGCCGCACCGCCCGTGCCGGCCTCCTTGGGTGCGAAACGGCGACGCAGGTACTGGCTCCAGGCGCCCGGAGAGGCCCCGAGGTCCACCACCACCTGCCCGGGTCGGATGAGCTGTAGCGCTTCGTCGATCTCTTTGAGCTTGTAGGCCGCCCGCGCGCGATAGCCGTCGCGCTGGGCCATCTTCACATAGGGGTCGTTGATGTGATCGGCCAGCCAGGCCTTGTTCACTTTCTTGCTCTTGGTCTTGATCTTCATGGTCCAACGATAATGCCGCAATGCCCGCGATCGCTCTCACACCCATTCAGCGCAAGGAACACCGTGCCGCCGCCCACCACCTCGACCCGGTGGTGATGGTCGGTGGCGAAGGCCTCACCACCGCCGTGCGCAAGGAAATCGATGCCGCCCTCAAGGCTCATGGCCTGATCAAGGTGCGGGTTTTCAACGACGACCGCGCCGCCCGAGAACAGATGCTGGCGGAGTTGTCCGATGAACTATCGGCCGCCCCCGTCCAGCACATCGGCAAGCTGCTCGTCCTGTGGCGCCCCCTGCCACTCAGGGACAAGGCAACGGATGAAGACCGCATGCCCGGCCCCCGCCAGGTCAAGATCCTCAAGTTCAGCAAGAGCGGCAACCACCGCCCACAGGTCAAAAAAGTCAAGGTGATGGGCAACGAACGCGTGACCGCCGGCGGGATGATCAAGCGTGCCAAGAAGCGGCAAACCAGCCTGAAGAAGGTGTGAATCCCCTTCAGAGGTAGCGCACGTCGATGATCTCGTAGCTGCGCTTGCCACCCGGGGCCTGCACCTCGGCCACATCGCCGGCTTCCTTGCCGATCAAGGCTCGCGCGATGGGCGAACTGACCGAAATCAGTCCCAGCTTCAGGTCCGCCTCATCGTCGCCGACGATCTGATAGGTCACCTTCGAGCCGCTGTCCTCGTCCTCCAGATCCACGGTGGCGCCGAAGACCACCCGGCCATCAGCATCCAGCGAGGCGGGGTCGATTACCTGCGCGGCCGCCAGCTTGCCCTCGAGCTCCAGGATGCGGCCCTCGATGAAGCCCTGCTTGTCCTTGGCGGCGTCGTACTCGGCGTTCTCGCTCAGATCGCCCTGGGCACGCGCCTCGGCAATGGCCTGGATCACAGCGTGGCGCTCCACAGTCTTCAGCCGGTGCAGCTCCTCCTTGAGCTTCTCGGCACCACGCTTGGTCAGCGGAATCGTCGTCATCGGGGTCTCCATCAATGAAAACCGCCGCCCGGCTTGCATTCAAACCCTGGGCGGCGGCCACGTGACCGAAGTTTAGTTCAGCAGTTGTCGGTGCATTTCCTGCACCGACACGACGGTGAGGTCTTCTTCGTGCTTGAGTGCCTCGGTGGCGGCTTCGCAGCCGGCCATCGTGGTGTAGTAGGTCACCCGGTTGGCCAGGGCCGCTGTGCGGATGTAACGCGAATCCGCGATGGCCGTGCGCGTTTCGTCAACCGTGGTGAAGACCAGCTGAATTTCTCCAGCCTTGATCATGTCGGCGATGTGCGGGCGGCCATCCTTGACCTTGTTGACCGTCCTAACCGGCGTGCCCGCTGCGGCGATGGCCGCTGCGGTGCCCTTGGTGGCCAGGATGCCAAATCCCAGGCCGTGCAGTTCCGCAGCGACCTTGGCGGCGCGGTCCTTGTCCGGATCCTTGACCGTGATCACCACCGTCCCTTTGGTCGGCAGACGCGAGCCGGCGCCCAACTGACTCTTGAGCATGGCTTCCCCAAAGGTGGCGCCCACGCCCATGACCTCACCGGTCGAGCGCATCTCGGGCCCCAGGATGGGATCCACTCCCGGGAACTTGTTGAAAGGGAAGACCGCTTCCTTGACCGTGTAGTACGGCGGAATCACCTCGTGCGGAGCCCGGCCGCCCAGGCCCTTCTGGGCACCGAGCTTGGTGCCCGCCATGCAACGGGCGGCAATCTTGGCAAGGCTTTGACCCGTGGCCTTGCTCACATAGGGCACCGTGCGCGACGCACGCGGGTTCACCTCCAGGACATACACCACCGCATCCGCGCCCTCTCCCTGGATGGCGAATTGCACATTCATCAGGCCCACCACCTTGAGGGCCTTGGCCATGAGCGCGGTCTGCCGGCGCAATTCCGCCTGCAGCTCGGGACTCAGCGAATACGGGGGCAGCGAACAGGCACTGTCGCCCGAGTGCACGCCGGCCTGTTCGATGTGCTCCATGATGCCGCCGATCATCACGTCCGTTCCATCACAAATGCAGTCCACGTCGACTTCGATGGCATCGTCCAGAAAGCGGTCCAGCAGCACGGGGGACTTCTCGGAAACACGCACGGCTTCGCGCATGTAGCGCTCCAGGTCCTTGTCGCCGTGCACGATCTCCATGGCACGGCCACCAAGCACATAGCTGGGGCGCACCACCAGGGGATAGCCGATCTCCTGGGCCAACTGCAGTGCAGCTTCCTCGGTACGCGCGGTGCGGTTGGGCGGCTGCCTCAGGCCCAGCTCATGCAGGAGCCGCTGGAAACGCTCACGGTCTTCGGCGATGTCGATCGAATCGGGCGAGGTGCCGATGATGGGCACACCGTTGGCTTCGAGGTCCAGCGCCAACTTCAGGGGCGTCTGACCACCGTATTGCACGATCACGCCTGCGGGCTTCTCCTTGTCTACGATCTCCAGCACGTCCTCGAGCGTGACGGGCTCGAAGTACAGGCGGTCTGAAGTGTCGTAGTCGGTGGAGACGGTCTCCGGATTGCAGTTGACCATGATGGTCTCGTAGCCATCCTCACGCATGGCCAGTGCGGCGTGGACGCAGCAATAATCGAACTCGATACCCTGCCCGATACGGTTGGGACCACCGCCCAACACCATGATCTTTTTCTTGTCGGACGGCTCAGCTTCGCACTCCTCGTCATAGGTGGAGTACAGGTAAGCCGTCTGTGTGGCGAATTCTGCCGCGCAGGTGTCCACGCGCTTGAATACGGGGCGCACACCCAGGGCATGGCGTGCCTTGCGAACGGCATGCTGGTCGGTGGCCAGGAGCTTGGCCAGCCTTTTGTCGGAGAAGCCCTTGCGCTTGAGGAAACGCAGTTCGCCGGCCGAAAGGCTCGAGAGACCGCGCCCCCTGAGGATGGCTTCGGTCTTGATGAGATCCTCGATCTGGGCCAGGAACCAGGGATCGATTTTGGTTTCCTCAAAGACTTCCTCGAGCGTCAAGCCGATGCGGAAGGCGTCGCCCACATACAGGATGCGCTCCGGCCCCGGTTCACCGATCTCCTCGATGATCTCGTCGCGGTCGGTGCTGCGCTCCGAAAGGCCGTCGATGCCGGTTTCCAACCCACGCAAGGCCTTCTGGAAGCTCTCCTGGAAGGTTCGGCCCATGGCCATCACCTCGCCCACCGACTTCATCTGGGTGGTCAGGTGCGGGTCGGCCGCGGGGAACTTCTCAAAGGCAAAGCGCGGGATCTTGGTGACCAC
>JBMSQF010000108.1:0-4132 GCA_049423145.1 Burkholderiaceae bacterium | reverse complement strand
CAGCCGTCTGCCCCTGACCCGGCAGCGCAGGAAACGAAATGCGCGACATGACCAGCAGGCCCAGCAACCCCACGCCCATCAGCGCCACATAGGCCCCCGCAAAGGGCGCGCCGGCCAGCGCATCACGCGCGCCCGAGGCCAAATTGGGCCCGGCCACCGCCCCCAGGATGCCCCCGGCCAACACCCACGAGATGGCCTTTTCCTTGTGCGAGTCCTCCACCAACTCCACTGCCGCAAAGCGGTACAGCGCGCCGTTGGCGTTGTAGTAACCCGCGGCCAAGGTGGCCAGGTTCAGCAGCCAGAAGTCGTGCGTGAAAGCGGCCCAGGCGCAGGCTGCAGCGCTCACGATGGCCACCACCAGGCCGATCATGAAGGTCGTCTGCCGTCCATATTGGCGCTGGTGCCGTCCCACCAGACCCGTGGCCAAGGCGCCGCCGGCCACATAGCCCGTGACCGGCAGCGTGGCCATCCAGCCCACCGGTGCCAGGGCAAAGCCCACCAGCCCGTTGATGGCAATGAAGGTGACGTTGTTCGTCATGAACAAGCCCTGGCACAAGACCAGCAGCATCAGGCGTGGGTTCACGGTTGGGTCCGGGCAAGGGTTTGGAGTAGGCCCAACGCCGCCAGTGCTGCCAGCGGCGCCGTGTCGGCGCGCAGGGTGCGCGGGCCCAGGCTCACGGGGCGGTACCCGGCGTGCGCGGCCTGCTCCTGTTCGGCGGGAGAGAGTCCGCCCTCCGGCCCGCTGAGAAGAAAAATGTGAGCACCCACCCCCTTCAAAGCTTCCATGGCGTCGAGATGCCATGCATCCTGCAACGCCGCCGCCGAGGGCGCCAGGCTCAACTGCCAGCAAGCGCTGGTGGCCGCCAAAGCCGCATCACCGCGAGGTCCGCCCCCGTCGGCCAACCAGGTTTCCAAGGGCACGATGGCGTGCACCCGCGGCACGCGATTGCGGCCACACTGTTCGCAGGCGGCCACGGCCACCGCCTGCCAATGCGCCATGCGCTTGGCCGCACGATCGCCGCTCAGGCGCAGCACCGACCGCTCGCTCATCAGCGGCACGATGGCTGCCACGCCCAACTCGCTTGCCTTTTCCACCAGGTCGTCCATGCGGTCGTTCGCCGGCATGCCCACGGCCAGCGTGACGCGCAGCCCCAGTTCCCGTTCCACCGCTTCGTGGGTCTGCAGTACCGCGCGCACGCCGCTGCGGGTCATGGCGCTCACCCGCGCCTGCCATTGCCCGCCGTGACCGTCGAACAGCGTGAGGGCGGAGCCGGGCTGCAGCCGCAGCACCTGCACATGGCGCGCGGCCACCGGTGGCAGCTCCAGTTCGGTACCGGCCGACCAGGCAGGCGCCGCCGGCAGACGCTCAATGAAAAGGCGAGGGCTCATGGGGCCAAGGGCGGTCGTGGTTGGGCAGCGGGTGATGGGGTCGGCACCCCGATCATGCCCCAGGCCAAGTCCTCAAACCGCGCGCAGTCCCCGCAGCGCTGTGGACACGACTTCACGGCTCAGAGGCGAGGCCACCTCGGCCAGAAAGCGCGGAAAGTCCAGGTGCGCCTGATCGTCGGCGCGGTCCGACACCGTGCGCAGTACCGCGCAGGGCACGCCGTAGGCCGTGCACACCTGCGCCATGGCGGCCCCCTCCATCTCCACCGCCAAGGCCTGCGGCAAGCGCTCCCGCAGTGCAGCGCTTTCGGAGGAGGTCGACACGAAACGGTCGCCACTGATCACCAGGCCCTCATGCACACGGGGCGCGGGCAGGCCGAACGACACCACCGCGGCCGGTGGCTGCTGCACCACCGCCCGCGCGGCCTGCCCAAGGGCCTGGCTCAGCGCGGCATCGGTGGGCAACGCGTCGACCCCCAGATCGGGAATCTGGTGACGGGGAAACAGCGGTGACGCGTCCATATCGTGTTGCAGGAGGGTGCGCGCCACGACCACGTCCCCGACCCGCACATCGGCGCCCAGCCCACCGGCCACGCCTGTGAACAGGAGGCGTCGCACGCCCAGGCGCTCGATCAGCAGCGTGGTGGTCAGGGCAGCGGCCACCTTGCCGATGCCGCACAGCACCACCACCACCTCGTGCCCATGCAGGCGCCCCTGGTGCAGTTGTCGGCCCGCCACGGTCGATGAGCGCGGCGCCTCCACCAGCGACAGCAAAGCGCACAGCTCGTCCGGCAGGGCACTCACGATGCCCAGGGGCCCTGCCGTCTGGCCCATCACCCCCGCAACTCGCGTCGCAAGATCTTGCCCACGGGCGTCTTGGGCAACTCCGTGCGGAACTCCACCTCGCGGGGCCGCTTGTAGCCGGTGAGGTGCGTCTCGCACCATTGGCGCACGCTGTCTTCGGTCAAAGCCGCGTCGCGCTTGACCACCACCACCTTTACCGCCTCTCCAGAGTGCTCGTCGGGCACACCGATAGCGGCTGCCTCCAGGATGCCCGGGTGTTGGCTGAGCACATCCTCGATCTCATTGGGGTACACGTTGAAGCCGCTGACCAGGATCATGTCTTTCTTCCGGTCCACGATCTTGAAGTAGCCCCGCGCGTCCATCATGCCGATGTCGCCGCTGCGGAAGTAGCCATCGGCGGTCATCACCTTGGCGGTTTCTTCAGGGCGTTGCCAATAGCCGGCCATCACCTGGGGACCACGGATGCAGATCTCGCCGGGCTCCCCCAGCGGCACCGGGCGCCCCTCATCATCCAGCAGGACCATGTCGGTGTTGGGCATGGGCAGGCCGATGGTTCCCGTCCAGGCTTGCTGATCCACGGGGTTGCAGGTGGCCGCTGGGGATGTCTCGGACAGCCCATAGGCCTCAATGATGGAGCAACCGGTCTTTTCCAGCCACAACTGCGCCGTACCGCTTTGCACGGCCATTCCGCCGCCGAGGCTGATCTGGAGCGAACTCCAGTTCACCGTGTGGAACTCCGGGTGGTTGGCGATGGCGTTGAACAGCGTGTTCACCGCCGGGAAACTGTGGAAGCGCTCGGTGGACAGTGCCTTGAGCAGGGCGGGAAGGTCACGCGGGTTGGGGATCAAGATGTTGCAGCCGCCCATGTGCATGGCCAGCAGCATGTTCGCGTTGAAGGCAAAGATGTGATACAGCGGCAAGGCGCAGACGGTGACGATCTGTTCGCCCTCGGGAATCTTCTTGAGTGCTGGCTGATACCAGGCCTCGGCCTGTAGCAGGTTGGCCACCAGGTTGCGGTGCAGCAGCACAGCGCCCTTGCTCACACCCGTGGTGCCGCCTGTGTACTGCAGGACTGCCACATCATCCGGGCCGGTGGTCGGGGCTTTAACAGGCCGGGTCGCCCCCTGCTTGATCGCGTCCTTGAACGACACGGCTGACGGAATCGAAAAAGCGGGCACGAGCTTGCGCTTGTGCCGCACCACATAGTTCACCAAGGCGCCTTTGACCAGGCCCAGGAGGTCGCCCATCGTGGCCATCACCACGTGCTTCGTGGGCACCTGGTCCAGCACCTGCTGCAGGGTGGCTGCGAAGTTCTCCAGGATGAGGATGGCCTTGGAGCCCGAATCCTTGAGCTGATGCCCCAGTTCGCGCGGGGTGTACAGCGGGTTCACATTGACCACCACATAGCCCGCGCGGAGGATCCCCGCCACGGCCACCGGGTACTGCGGCACGTTGGGCATCATGACCGCGACGCGGTCCCCCGGCGCCAGGCCCAGGCTCTGCAGGTAGGCCGCCATGGCGCGCGACCAGGCGTCAATCTGCGCAAAGGTGTAGCGCTTGCCCATGAACACATAGGCCGGCTTGTCGGCATGGGTGCTCAGCGCATGGTCCACCAGCTGAACCAGCGATGGATACACATCGGTGTTGACTTCAGCCGGAACACCGGCGGGGTAGTGCGCGAGCCAGGGTTTTGTCGTCATCGCCGCTCTCCTGCTGTGGCGTGAATAGCGGCGGATTCTGGCGTCCGGATGCGCCGGGGCGCATCAGGGGATTCGATAGTCGCGCAGGCGGCGGGCGGTCCAAAGTCCTATTCCACCGCCTTGACCATCTCCTCGACCACCTTCTTGGCGTCCCCAAAGACCATCATGGTCTTGTCCATGTAGAAGAGTTCGTTGTCCAGGCCCGCATAGCCGGCGGCCATGGAGCGCTTGTTCACGATCAC
>JBMSQF010000107.1:0-4351 GCA_049423145.1 Burkholderiaceae bacterium | reverse complement strand
GGCGAGCAGTACAACGTGGTGGTCACCTTCCACAGCCGCCAGCAGGAAACCTGGGGCGTGACGGACGGCAGCAAGGAGGAAGTGGAAAGCTACTTCCAAGGCATCTGCCCCAAGGCCCGCCAGCTCATCGAGTTGCCCAAGACCTGGAAGCGTTGGGCCACAGCCGACCGGGAACCGATCGGCAACTGGGTGTTTGGCCGCGCCACGATCTTGGGCGATGCGGCCCATCCCACCACGCAGTACATGGCCCAGGGTGCATGCATGGCCCTGGAGGATGCCGTGACCTTGGGTGAGGCCCTGCGGGTGTGCCAGCAGAACTGGGATGCAGCGCTGCCGCTGTATCAGAAGAATCGCATCGCCCGCACGGCGCGCATCGTCCTTTCTGGCCGCGAGATGGGTCGGCTCTACCATGCAGCGGGCGTGGAGCGGCTGGTGCGCAATTCGCTGTGGAAGGGACGCAGCCAGGATCGTTTCTACGATGCGGTGGATTGGCTCTACAGCTGGAACGTCGACAACTGCCTGCAGCACGGCTGAAGCCCGCAGCTCCCGCTGCCACCCCCGCACAACCCGATCAGACCGGAGGAGACACCCATGCACGCCCTTGGCCGACTCGAAGACCTGCCCCAGGATTACCGCGATGAACTCACCAGCCGCAACCTGGTGCCGCTTTGGCCCAACCTGCGCGCGCTGTTGCCCCCTGGCGTGCCCAGCCGCAACACCCGCCCCATCCATTGGCCCTACGCCTCACTGCGTCCGCTGTTGATGCGCGCTGGCGAACTCACCCCGATGGAGAAGGCCGAGCGGCGCGTGCTCGTGCTGGCCAATCCCGGGCATGGTCTGGAGAACATGAAGGTCAGCCCCGCCATGTACCTGGGCATGCAACTGCTGCTGCCCGGGGAATGGGCGCCGGCCCACCGCCACACGCCCAATGCGGTCCGGATGATTGTCGAAGGCCACGGCGCCACAACGACCGTCAACGGCGAGAAGTGCCCCATGGAGCGTGGAGACCTGATCCTCACGCCAACGGGCCAGTGGCACGAGCACGAACACGGAGGGAGCGATCCCGTGGTGTGGCTGGATGTGCTGGATTTGCCGCTCATCTACTACACCGAAACCTCCTATGCGGTGGAGGGCGCACGCCAAAGCGTGGGCCAGGGTCGTGGCGATCAGGTCTATGCGCGGGGTGGCCTGGTGCCGACGCCGGTGTTTGAGCGGGGTGTCTCGCCCTATCCGATGCTGCGCTATCCCTGGAAAGAGGCGCGCGCTGCACTCATCGACTTGGCCGCGACACAGCCCACGCTCGACACCGTGCAGGTCACCTATGTGAACCCCGAGAACGGCCGAGACGTCCAGAACAACCTCGGCTTCTACGCGCTGATGTTGCGTCCCGGGCAACGCCTGCGTCTGCCGGCGCGTTCACCCTCGCAGGTCTTTCATCTCATTGAAGGTCAGGCCAGCGTCGAGGCCATGGACCAGTCGTTCTCCATGGTCGAGGCCGACACCTGCTGCGCGCCGGGCTATGAGCCCGTCTCCCTCGTCAACCGATCCGCCCATTCCCCCGCCTTCTTCTTCATGGCCGATGAATCGCCGCTGCACCGCAAGTTGGGTGTGTACGAAACGCGCGCCTGACACAACTTCCCAAAGACAGCACCATGACCACCTACCTCTGGAACCCGCCGCCTGTTCTAAGCCTGCCCATCCGAGGCCGTACCGAGCGACTGCCCATCAACCGCATCTTCTGCGTCGGCCGCAACTACCACGCCCATGCGATTGAGATGGGCCGTCCGGTGGACAAGTCGGTTGAGCGCGCCTTCTACTTCACCAAATCTCCCCAAACCCTGGTGCCCAGCGGCGCCACCGTGGCCTATCCACCGGAAACCCAGAACTACCACTACGAGATGGAACTGGTGCTGGTGGTGGGCAAGCCCGGTTTCCGCGTCAGCGCTGAACGGGCTCACGAAATCATCTATGGCTATGCCTGCGGTCTGGACATGACCCGGCGGGATTTGCAGCTCGCGGCACGGGACAAAGGCCGCCCCTGGGACCTGGGCAAGGACATCGAGGAAGGCTCGGTCTGCTCCGAAGTGGTCCCGATGCAGGGCGTCGTGATCGAGGGCGGTGCGATTACCCTGGAGGTCAATGGACAGACCCAGCAGCACTCCGATGTGAGCAAGCTGATCTGGAACATCCGCGAAATCATCGCGGACCTCTCACTGCACTATCACCTGCAGCCCGGCGACCTCATCTACACCGGAACGCCCGAGGGCGTGGGCCCGGTGGTGAGCGGGGACCGCATCACCGGCCGCGTGGAGGGTGTGGGCTCCATCGAACTCACCGTCGGGCCGGCAGAGGCGCACAACTAGTGGGCCGAAACCGGCGGGCCCCAACGGGCCTGTCGACCACCGTCCCAGGGACTAGGGTGCCGGCCGCTGCCGGTCGGGAACGCGGCTGTTGAGTGCGGGCGGGCTGTAGGCGGGATCGAAGCTACAGCCCACGCCCGAACCGAAGGTCGCAGCCACTGACGGGCAAGCTGCGGCGATGCTCTGTGCCGAGGGCTTCTGGCCTTTTTCCACCCACTGGGTCAGTGCCGACATCAGGGTCACGAAGACCGCATCGCTGATGTAGCTGTGTGATTCGGCCGAATGGGCGTAGGTCTGAACCAGACGCTCGCCAGCACCGGCCTGGGTCATCAGGGTCTTGAAGTAAGCATCCAGTTCCACGAATGCGATGGGGTCCCGGACCCACTTCACGGTCAGTACGGGCACCGCGATGCGGCCGTTGACATCCGCGTCCTGTGCGAAGCGCCTGAAGGCCTCGGCTTGTGCCGGGAATCGCGGAACACCCGCATTGAGCGCTGCCATCGCGGCCGCATCGGAAAGCCCGGTGTAGACCGCTCCGGTGTTGCCGAAGGGGCTGCCGCCGTGGCGTTGGCTGATGTCTTGGAAATGACGGGTTGCCCAGTTCAGATGGCCCAGGATGTTCCCCTCGCTGATCTTGATGACGCTGGTGATGGTGGCGATCTTCCTTTGCTGCTCCAACGAGCGCTGCTCTCGGGGGAGATTCAGGCCCAGGCATTCGTTGACCCGTGCGCTGAGGTTGGCATTGCTTGGTGCCGATTGCCCCGCTGGGAAGCCCAGGTTCAGGTCGTAGGGCGTTTCGCTCGGGCGAGGGTGGTTGTTGCAAAGGTACTGGTACACCGCCCGAAGGTCGGTGCGGAAATCATACGAACGGGTGCCGCCGCCCAGAACGCCAGCACTCAAGAGCACGGCGTCAAAGGGACGCTGGCCCACGGTGGCCGGCGTGTAGAGCTCGGCCGCCTTGGCTGCCACCGCCGCACCCCAGGACTGGCCGTGCAGGATGGTCATCGATGGCTTGCCGATATGGCGAATGAAGATCCCGCGCAGCCGCTCGGTGTCTTCTGCCGCTCGGCTGACCGCCACACCCGGCCGGAAGGCTGTTCCGGCCAGGGCATAGCCAGCCCGGACCATGATCGACCAGCGTGTGAGCACCTCGGATGCCCGGTCCGGGTTCACCGCGAGATCGGGTCCACCATGGCTGTGCAGGACAAGTCGACCGTTCCAGTTCGGTGGCACCGCAATGATGTAGGCCGAGCCCTGGGAATTCGTGCCGGTGTGGCACACCGTACCGCTCGGCAGGTTGATGTTCAGCGCCTTGCCAGCAGAGTCGACTTGCGGACAGGCCGAGCGAACCGGCGCCGCCTCGACCGTGGACGCGGCTGGGCCGCGCAGTGTGGAAGTGGCCGCGGCTCGGGTGCCTGTATCGACCGAGTGGCCGCCGATGGTGCTGCAGCCGGCCAGGCCAGCGGCCACCAGGACCAGGGCAAGAAGCGGCCGACGGCCGGTCGCAATCCAGGTGGGGGTCTGTGCACGATCATCCATAAGTCGAGGGCAGTTCGGTTGTTTCCAATAGGCCAGAGTCTGGCCGACGAGGCCCGCAAAGAAATGCGTGAAACTACGCGGTCGGTGAAACCGCCAGCCGGCTTCAGCTGCAGGGTCAGCAGCCCCTGCGAGCCGGTGTCCGCGGCTCAGTCAAACAGTGACTCCACCTCGTTGATCATTCGGCCGGCGTAGGCGACCGCTTCGTGGATGGGCTGTGGCGAGCGCATGTCGATGCCGGCATGTGCCATCAGCTCCAGCGGTGTCATGGTCCCACCGGCTTTAAGGACATCGAGCCATCGCGCCACCGCCGGGGCACCTTCGGCGCGAATGCGCTGCGCCATGGCCACGGAGGCCACCAGCCCGACCGAGTAGGTGTAGGGATACAAGCCCATGTAGTAGTGCGGCTGCCGCATCCAGGTCATTCGAGCCCCTTCGTCGATCTCCACCGTATC
>JBMSQF010000106.1:0-4481 GCA_049423145.1 Burkholderiaceae bacterium | reverse complement strand
GCGCTGGTGGTGACACCTTGGGATCCTTAGGAGCATCTGCGTTTGCGGTGCCGCCGGGAGCTGGCGCCGGCTCCACGGTCGCCACCACTGGAGCGCGCGCCTTGGATGCTGCGGCCCCAGGCGCTGGCAGTGGCACGCCACCTGCGGCAGTCAGCGGCGGCGCATTTTCCTTGCGGGGAATCTCGATGGGAATGTCGACGGGAATGGGTCTGGGCTGCGTCTGGAAGACCAGTGGGAAACCGATGATGCCCACACCCAGCAGGACCACAGCCCCGAGCAAACGCCGGCGGGCCTGCCGACGGGCAGCTTCTACCGCTTGCGCAGCGGCCGAAGTGACCGGACCGGCCGAATCGGCGGAAGCATCAGAGCGGCGCAGGAATTTCAGCAGGGCCATCGGGAGGAAATACAGGCTGTAGAGGAAGGGAAAACGCCCCTGGCACAGCGGTCCTGCCGTGTTTGTCAGCGCCCGTGCGCCGATCCCAACCTGGGCAAACCCTGGGCGATAACGCCGCCCACCGTCCAAAAGGATCCAAAGACCAGAATTCTATCTGCGGGGTCTGCCATCGTGAGCGCGGCCTGGAGTGCATTCGGTGGCGATGCGTGCCGAGAAACAGACGGTTGAGCGACCACCTCGGCGAGTTCATCCGCGGTTGCGGCGCGCGGCGTGGGCAAGCCGCACACATGCCAGTGCGTGACCAAGGGCAGCAGCGGCCGCACCACCTGAGCCAAGTCCTTGTCGCGCATCGCGCCGAACACCGCGAAAGTGCGCGGGTAAAAGCCCATCTGGTCCAGATTCACGGCCAGCGTGGCCACCGCGTGCGGGTTGTGGGCCACATCCAGCACCAGCACGGGTTGTCCCGGCACGATTTGAAAACGACCGGGCAATTCCACCAGCGCCAGGCCCTCACGCACGGCCTGCGCGCTGATGGGTAAACGATCGTTCAGCGCCTCAAAAGCCGCGAGCACACCCGCGGCGTTGATGAGTTGGTTGGCACCGCGCAGCGCCGGGTAGGACAGCGCGTGGTAGCGGCGGGAGCGACCCTTCCACTGCCACTGCTGCCGGTCACCCCCGTGGGCGAAGTCGCGCCCGGCCAACCACAGATCAGCACCCACCGCCGCAGCATGCGCCACCACCGAGTCCGGCGGCACCGGATCGCTGATCACGGCGGCGCGGTGGCCCCGCATGATGTGCGCTTTCTCGCGTCCGATGCTCTCGCGATCAGGCCCCAAATACTCCATGTGGTCGAGATCGATGCTCGTGATGATCGACACATCGGCATCGATGATGTTCACCGCATCCAGGCGCCCGCCCAAGCCGACCTCCAGTACCACCAGATCCAGTTCGGCTTGCGACAGCAGCCGCAGGATGGCCAGCGTGGTGAATTCGAAGTAGGTCAGCGTGATGGCGGGTCCACCCGCCGCGCCCGCCCCACGCTGCCCCAGTCGCGCTGCTTCGACCGCCTCGAAATGGGGCAACAGGGCTGCGGCCTCCACCATGGCGCCGTTGACGCGGCAACGCTCCTCAAAATGCACCAGGTGCGGCTTGCTGTAAAGGCCCACGCGGTAGCCCGCGCGCAGGGCGATGGCCTCGAGCATCGCGCAGGTGGAGCCTTTGCCGTTGGTCCCGGCCACCATCACCACCGGCGCGCTGAATTGCAGACCCAGACGCTGCGCCACGGCCTGCGTTCGGGCGAGGGTCATGTCGATGCCCACCGGATGCAGGCGTTCTACATACGCCAGCCAGTCGCCCAGCGCCCATTGGGGCTGTGGCGAAGCTGCAGCTCCCGCAGCTGCGCCAGCGGTGGTAGGAACGGCAGCGTTGGGATCTGAAGGCGATTGGGGGACGGCCGGCGTCATGCCACCGCGTCAGCGCTCTGGCGCTGCAGCATGGCCAATAGACGGGCCACCTTCTGGCGCAGTTCTCGCCGGTCCACGATCATGTCCACCGCGCCCTTGGTCAGCAGGAACTCCGCCCGCTGGAAGCCCTCAGGCAACTTCTCTCGCACTGTGTTCTCAATGACACGCGGGCCCGCAAAACCGATCAGCGCGTTGGGCTCGGCCACCACCACATCGCCCATAAAGGCAAAGCCGGCCGATACACCGCCCATGGTGGGATCGGTCAACACGCTGATGTAGGGCAACTTGGCCTTGGCCAACAGCGTGAGCGCGGAGTTGCACTTGGCCATCTGCATCAGGCTCAGTAGGCCCTCCTGCATGCGCGCGCCACCAGTGGAGGTGAAGCACACGAAGGGAACCTTCTGCTCGATAGCGATTTCCACACCGCGCACGAAGCGCTCCCCCACCACGGAGCCCATGGAGCCGCCCATGAAGTCGAATTCGAAGCAGGCCGCCACCAGCGGCACGCTCATCACCGCACCTCCCATCACGACCAGGGCATCGGTCTCACCCGTGTTTTCCAGGGCTTCCTTGAGTCGCTCGGTGTACTTGCGACTGTCTTTGAACTTCAAGGCGTCCACCGGGACCACTTCCTGGCCGATTTCGTAGCGACCTTCCGCATCCAGAAAGGCATCCAGACGGGCGCGGGCGCCGATGCGGTGGTGGTGACCGCACTTCGGGCACACGTTGACGTTCTCGCGCAGGTCAGTGCTGTAGAGCACGGTCTCGCACGAAGGGCATTTGACCCACAGGCCCTCGGGTACCGACCGTCGGTCGGCCGGGTCCGTGTGTTGGATCTTGGGCGGCAACAGCTTTTCGAACCAACTCATGCAACAACTCCTTGCGAGGTGGCGCCCCTGTTCAGGGGCAGCGCATCCAGGGCGCGGCGTATCTCCGCCATGAAATCGCCCGCAGCGGTCGCCACCTTATCACGGGGCTGCGTCTCAAGGATCTGCACGAGCCGCGAACCGATCACCACGGCATCCGCATGCAGCCCGACCGCCTGCGCCGTGCTGGCATCCCGAATCCCAAAGCCCACGCCCACGGGAATGCTCACATGACGGCGAATTTTGGGGATGGCCGCTGCTACCGCGTCGGTGTCCAGATGACCAGCACCCGTCACGCCCTTGAGCGAGACATAGTAGACATAGCCGCTGGCCAAGCGCCCCACCGATTCCATTCGGGATTCGGTGGATGTGGGCGCGAGCAGAAAGATGAGGTCCATCCCCGCATCCTTGAGCGCTGCTGAAAAGGCCTCCACTTCTTCAGGCGGATAGTCCACCACCAGAACACCATCAACCCCCGCGGCTTGCGCATCACGGACAAAGGCACCCGTTCCACGCTTGATGTCGTAGCGTTCGATCGGGTTGGCGTAGCCCATCAACACCACCGGTGTCTGGACATCCTGCTCGCGGAAGGACTGCACCATTTGCAGCACCCGGGCCAGGTCGATGCCCTGCGCCAAGGCGCGCTCGGCGGCCTTCTGGATCACCGGACCGTCGGCCATCGGGTCGGAAAACGGCACGCCCAACTCGATGACATCGGCACCGGCGCGAGCCATTGCCAACATGATGTCCACCGTGGCATCCGGATAGGGGTCACCCGCCGTGACGAACGGAATCAGCGCCTTGCGGCCGTGGGCGGCCAGCGCTTTGAACGTCGGGCTGATGCGGCTCATCGCTTAACCTCCTGCAGGTTGACGACCTGCGCACTGCCCGTCTTGACCGTTTGCCCGCGGCATGAGGGGCGGCAATAGAAGTCCGCGCCGCTGAGATCCGCCACTGTGCCAATGTCCTTGTCCCCGCGGCCGGAGAGGTTCACCAACAGGCTTTGGTCAGCGCGCATCGTAGGCGCCAGCTTCATCGCGTAGGCCAGCGCGTGGCTGGATTCCAGCGCGGGGATGATGCCCTCGGTGCGGCACAGGCGGTGGAAGGCCGCCAGCGCCTCGTCGTCGGTGATGCCCACATACTCGGCACGTCCGATGTCTTTGAGGAAGGCATGCTCGGGGCCCACGCCGGGGTAATCCAGACCAGCGGAAATCGAGTGGGTCTCGGTCACCTGTCCCGCCTCGTCCTGCAGCAGATAGGTCCGGTTGCCGTGCAGCACACCCGGCTGGCCGCGCTGAAGAGAAGCGGAGTGTTTGCCGCTGTCCAGCCCATGGCCCGCAGCCTCCACACCGATCAGGCGCGTGGCCTCTTCCTGGATGTAGGGGTAGAAGATGCCCATTGCGTTGCTGCCGCCGCCCACACAGGCGATCACCGCATCGGGCTGGCGGCCGGTCATCTCCGGCATCTGCACCAGGCACTCTTCGCCAATGACGCTCTGAAAGTCGCGGACCATCATCGGATAAGGATGAGGGCCTGCCACCGTGCCGATGATGTAGAAGGTGTTTTCCACATTCGTCACCCAGTCACGCAGGGCCTCGTTGAGTGCATCCTTGAGCGTCTTGCTGCCCGACTCGACGGGCACCACCGTCGCGCCCAGCAGCTTCATGCGGTACACATTGGGGCTCTGTCGCTTGACGTCTTCACTGCCCATGTAGACCACGCACTCCAGCCCGTAGCGTGCGCAGATGGTGGCCGTGG
>JBMSQF010000105.1:0-4763 GCA_049423145.1 Burkholderiaceae bacterium | reverse complement strand
GTGAAGATGATGTACCAGGAGCCGATGGACATGATGATCATGATGATCAGCGTGCTCTTGGCCACCGCATCACCCTGGGCCCACATGGCTTCCAGGCCGTAGGGGTTGGCAACGGTTTCCTTGGAAACCTCGGGCGCGGCTTGGGCCATCGCAGCGCCGGATACGGCCATCAGGGCTGCCAGGGTGGCCAGGCGCAGGGTGTTGGTGACAGACATGATTCCTCCAGGGAGACAGGGCAGGCGGTTGACCGTGCCTAAGGTTGCATTCAGAAAACGCCGGGCGGGGTGGCCGTTCCAGCGACACTCAAGACAGTTCGTGCAGACGCCGGATCAATCGACCAGTTTCCACACGTACTCCACGCGTCCGGAGAGCCGCTCGGGCTTTCCATCCACCATGCCGGGGCGGCCTTTGCAGGCCTTCACGGCTTCCAGCGTGGCCCGGTCGAGCTGTTTGTGCTCGCGGGTCGGGCCACTGGATTTCTCCACCGATGCTTCGGTGATGCGGCCGTCGACATCCATGGTGTAGATCACCACCACCGTGCCCTGTGCTTCGGCACGGCGGGCGGCGGTGGTGTACTCCGGCTTGTCGCAGGCGTTGAAGTTGAGTGAGGGGGCCACACGGGGGGCCGGTGGCGCCGGCGGTGCAGGCGGCGCCAGACGCACGGTGGTGTCCGGGGGACGAACCGTGGTCGTGGTGATCGTGGGTGCGTTCTGTGGCGGTGCGTTCACCACCACCTCCGGTGGCGGCACGAAACTCGGCGGTGGCGGCGCCATCTTGGGCGGTGGCGGCAGATTCTCCGGCGGGGGAGGCGGCGTCTTCACCTCCTCGATGATCTTGGTCTCGATGGGCTGCTTGATGACCTCGACGACCTTGCGTGCGAGCCCACTGACCAAGGCATAGCCGAGCAGCAGATGCAAGCCCAAGACGATGCCGATGCTGGTGAGCTTCCGGCTGGATAGCCGTTGCTGTTGACCAAAATCCACGGAAACGCTCCTGTCCACCGCACCCATGGTGCGGCCAAACCCTGTCAGTCACCGCCCGAGAGAGCGGGCTGACCTGTAACTTAATTTCGCGCCGAATGATAGCCGCTGGCCCTTCGCGGAGCCTCAGGACAACACCCGATTCTTCTCGTGCAAACGAAAACACAGCGACCGCGCCGGCTCTGTAACTCGGTTACGCATCCGGGGGATCGCCGTTTTCCACGGGTTTGAACTGTAAGCCAAACGAAATGAACAGGGGGGGCGGCTTGTGGCCAACCCCCCCTGACCGTGGTGCCCCATGGGGCACCGGCGGCGCCTCGATCACGCCATCGGCAACAGCGGCACGATGAGCAGGGCCACGATGTTGATGATCTTGATGAGCGGGTTGACGGCGGGTCCCGCGGTGTCCTTGTAGGGATCACCCACGGTGTCGCCCGTCACCGCCGACTTGTGGGCCTCACCACCCTTGCGGTGCGTGACGCCGTCCTTGTCGGTGAAACCTTCCTCGATCAGCTTCTTGGCGTTGTCCCAGGCACCACCCCCCGTGCACATCGAAATGCCCACGAACAGGCCGGTGACGATGGTGCCCATGAGCAAGCCACCGAGCGCAGCCGGACCCAGCACCAAGCCCACGACGATGGGCACGATCACCGGCAGCAGCGAGGGCACGATCATCTCCTTGATGGCCGCGGTGGTGAGCATGTCCACGGCGGTGCCGTACTCGGGCTTGGCCGTGCCTTCCATGATGCCCTTGATCTCCCGGAACTGGCGGCGCACTTCCACCACCACCGAGCCGGCTGCGCGGCCTACCGCTTCCATGGCCATGGCACCGAAGAGGTAGGGGATCAGGCCGCCGATGAAGAGTCCGACGATCACCTTGTGGTCGGAGAGATCGAAACTCAGCTGCATCCCGCGCGCCTCCAGCGCGTGGGTGTAGTCGGCAAACAGCACCAGCGCGGCCAGGCCGGCCGAGCCGATCGCATAGCCCTTGGTGACCGCTTTGGTCGTGTTGCCCACGGCATCCAGCGGGTCGGTGACGTCGCGCACGCTGTCCGGCAAGTCGGCCATCTCGGCAATGCCACCGGCGTTGTCGGTGATGGGGCCGTAGGCGTCCAGTGCCACGATGATGCCGGCCATGCTCAGCATGGCGGTGGCAGCCACGGCAATGCCATACAGACCGGCCAGCGCGTGGGCGGCGTAGATGGCCGCGCACACGAAGACCACCGGCCAGGCGGTGGACTTCATCGACACTCCCAGGCCGGCAATGATGTTGGTGCCGTGGCCGGTGGTGGAGGCTTGCGCCACGTGCTGCACCGGTTTGAATTGGGTGCCGGTGTAGTACTCGGTGATCCACACCATCGCCGCCGTCATCACCAGGCCCACCACGCAGGCGCCGAAGAGCCGCATCTGCGTGCCGGCGCCCAGTGCGTCGTCGGGCATGACCGACTTGGTGACGAAGAAGAAGGCCACCAGGGAGATGAGGCCCGAGACGATCAGGCCCTTGTAGAGCGCCGGCATCACGTTCTTCATGCCGGGCGTGGCCTTGACGAAGCCGCAACCGATGATGGAGGCGATGATCGACACGCCACCCAGGATGAGCGGGTACACCACCGCTTCCATCGGTGCGGCGGTGACCATCAGGGCGCCGAGCGCCATGGTGGCGATCAGCGTCACCGCGTAGGTCTCGAACAGGTCCGCGGCCATGCCGGCGCAGTCGCCCACGTTGTCGCCCACGTTGTCGGCGATCACGGCCGGGTTGCGCGGGTCATCTTCTGGAATGCCGGCCTCCACCTTGCCCACCAGGTCGGCGCCCACATCGGCACCCTTGGTGAAGATGCCGCCACCCAGGCGCGCGAAGATGGAGATCAGCGAGGAACCGAAGGCCAGGCCCAACAGCGGCTTGAGCACGCTCGAGAGCTCTTTGTCCGGCGTCATGTTGCCGTTGCCGGTGATGAACAGGAAGAAGATGCCCACGCCGAGCAGGCCCAGGCCCACCACCAGCATGCCGGTGATGGCCCCACCCTTGAAGGCCACGTCCAGTGCCGGACCCATGCCCTGAGTGGCCGCCTGTGCGGTGCGCACATTGGCCTTCACCGACACATTCATGCCGATAAAGCCACAAGCACCGGAGAGCACCGCGCCGACGATGAAGCCCACCGCCGTGGTGATGTCCAGGAAGATGCCGATGAGCACCGTCAGCACCACGCCGACGATGGCAATCGTCTTGTACTGGCGTGAGAGATAGGCGGCCGCACCCTGCTGAACGGCCGAAGCGATCTCCTGCATCCGGGCGTTGCCGGCGTCCTGTTTGAGGATCCAGCTGCGTTGGAGAAAGCCGTAAATCACCGCCACGACCCCGCAGGCCAGGGCGGCGTATATCGCCACATTGGTGGACATGAAGTCTCCTTCTTTCGTTCAGTCCCATACGATGCCCGAGCCGGCGGCTCGAGCGCGGGGCCATTCTCAAAGAATCGTGCAGGGCCCAAGTCGGTGTTTTCCTGCGGTCGGCGGCGGGCCGCGGCGGCCGGCACCGTCAGCCGCTGGACAGTCGCTTCCCTAGAATGCGGGGTTTCCCCTAAATCCCAGCCACCCCTGCGACCACCATGAGCCTGCACAACGTGACCCCCGGCGCGAAGGCGCCCGAAGAGTTCAATGTCATCATCGAAATCCCGATGAACGCCGACCCGATCAAATACGAGGTGGACAAGGAGACGGGTGCGCTCTTCGTGGACCGGTTCATGACCACCGCCATGCACTACCCCTGCAACTACGGGTATGTGCCGCAGACCCTGTCCGACGATGGCGACCCGGTGGACGTGTTGGTGATCACGCCCTACCCGCTCACGCCGGGCGTGGTGGTGACCTGCCGGCCCCTGGGTGTTCTGAAGATGGAAGACGAGGCCGGTGGCGACGCCAAGTTGTTGGCGGTGCCCACCACCAAGATCCTGCCCATCTACGACCACTGGAACAAACCGGAGGACATCAACCAGATGCGGCTGATGGCCATCCAGCACTTCTTCGAGCACTACAAGGATCTCGAGAAGGGCAAGTGGGTCAAGGTCCAGGGCTGGGAAGGGCCCGAGGCCGCCAAGCAGGAGATCACCGAGGGCATCCGCAATTACGCCTCCCGTCCGAAAGGCTGAGGCCGCGCGTTTCTTCCGGTTCCCGGTGAGCCGCTAACATCGCGGCTCCATGGCCACCCAGGCGGTAGCGCCGGGTGGCCTTTTCGATTCCGGGGGATCGTGATGAAGAAGTGGTTCCGCAAAGGTTTGGTCGTGGGCGCAGCCGTGCTCATGGCGCCGGTTTGGGCGGCCTCGCATGGCGCGCAACCGGCTGGCACGGCGCCTGCCAAGGCGCCCGGGGCCGGTGGTGCGTCACAGCCCCCGGCCGCGGCGGCTCGGTTGGCACTGCAGCCGGTTCGTTCGGTGGAAGGGATCGTCGAGTACCGGCTCCCCAATGGCCTGCAGGTCCTTCTGGCTCCCGACGAGTCCAAGCCCACCACCACCGTCAACGTCACCTACCGGGTCGGCTCCCGCCACGAGAACTATGGCGAGACGGGCATGGCCCATCTTCTGGAACACCTGGTGTTCAAGGGTTCGAAGAAGTACCCCGACGGATGGGCCCAGTTCAGCCAGCGCGGCATGCGCTTCAACGGCACCACCTGGTTTGACCGCACGAACTACTTCGCCAGCTTCTCTCAGAACGAGGACAACCTGAAGTGGTACCTCGGCTGGCAGGCCGACGCCATGGTCAACGCCTTCATCAACAAGAAGGACCTCGACA
>JBMSQF010000104.1:0-4767 GCA_049423145.1 Burkholderiaceae bacterium | reverse complement strand
ATCCCCCACAACTGGGCACGTTCCGATGCATTACTCACCCGTTCGCCACTCTCAAGGAGGTTGCCCCCCTCTACCGTTCGACTTGCATGTGTAAGGCATGCCGCCAGCGTTCAATCTGAGCCAGGATCAAACTCTTCAGTTCGATCTCTGCAAAATAGTTTCGCTCATTGAATTGAAGTGAACTTCACTTCATGAGCATCCAAGCACCACCCCAAACGGCAACACCCAGACGCCCACACTTATCGGCTGTCAATTGTTAAAGAACACCCCCACCCCAACTCAGCACCCCTTCCCAGAGCACACCCGTCTTCAGCAGAGCCCGCCATTGTGACACGATTTCTCAACGAATGTCAATGTCCCGTGTGGAAGCCAGGCTTCGACCACCAGATGGCGTGCGCCTTGCGCACCCCCAACAGGGGCGCTACACGCCGAGAAACTGCTCGAGGGTCTGGGGTTGCGCCAGCAGTTCGGCGCTGCTGCCCTCGAACACCACCTCGCCCTTGACGAGGATGATGTTGCGATCGGTGACCTGCGTGACGTGGCGCCAGTTCTTATCCACGATGATGCTGCTGATGCCGCTTTCGCGAATCACGCCGCAGATGCGCCAGATCTCGCGCGCAATCAGCGGCGCCAAGCCCTCGGTCGCTTCATCGAGTATGAGCACATCGGGGTTGGTCATGAGCGCGCGGCCGATGGTCAGCATCTGCTGCTCGCCGCCCGAGAGTTGTTGGCCGCCGTTGTTCAGGCGCTCCTTCAGCCGCGGAAACGTGTCCAGCACACGGTCGTAGGTCCAGTCGCGCTGCCCCTGCGTGCCCGCGCGTGCGGCCATCACCAGATTTTCCTTCACCGAGAGATTGCCAAAGATGCCACGCCCTTCGGGCACGTAGGCGATTCCCTGTTGGGCCACGCGAAAGGGGGAGGCGCCGGTCATGGGCCGCCCCTTGATGCGCACCTCGCCGCCGCGCGGCTTGACCAGCCCCATCAAGCTCTTGAGCAGGGTGCTCTTGCCCATGCCGTTGCGGCCCATCAGGCCAATGGTTTCTCCTCGCCGCACGTCGAAGTCGACACCCCGCAGAATGTGGCTGGCCCCGTAGTACGTTTGCAGGCCACGCGCTTCGATCAGCGACTCGGCAAGGCCCGCGGACACGGGAGCCGCATGTGCGGCTGCGGGATTGGTCGTCGCGCCCATCAGTGCTCCTCACCCAGATAGGCCGCCTGCACACCGGCATCGCGGCGAATGGCCTCAGGCGTGCCACTGGCGATCACCTGGCCATTGACCATCACCGTGAGATGGTCGGCCAATGTGAAGACCGCATCCATGTCGTGCTCCACCAGCATGATGGCGTGGTCGGCCTTGAGGCGCAGCAGCAACTCCACCATGCGCTCAGCCTCAGCCACACCCATGCCGGCCAGCGGCTCATCCAGCAGCAGAACCTGGGGCTGCGTGGCCAGCGTCATCGCGATTTCCAGTTGGCGCTGCTCGCCGTGCGAACAGGTGCCCGCGACAATCGCTCGGCGCTCGGTCAGGCCCGCCAATTCAATCGCACGCTCGCAGCGCTCCGCCACAGCGGCTTGGCCAGTGGCCACATCCACCCAGTGCATCGGGTTCCAGGGGCGGTGGCGTTGCCTGGACTGCGAAGCCAAACGCACATTTTCCTCAACGGTGAGCGGCAGAAAGATATTGGTCTTCTGATAGCTGCGGCCCAATCCACGCCGAGAGATCTCGTGTGGGGGGTGGCCGGTGATGTCGTGGCCGCCCAGCATGACCGTGCCGCTGGTGGGCGGGAGGTCACCGGACAAGAGGTTGGTCAGTGTGCTCTTGCCCGCGCCATTGGGCCCGATCACGGCGTGGATGCGATCACGCCAAAGGTCAAGAGACACATCCTGGTTGGCCGCGAGGCCACCGAAGCGCTTGGTCAGCGAACGGGCGCTCAGGAGCACCTCCCCAAGTCCGGCGGCAGCTTTCACCGTGTCGCCTCCGGTCGAACGGGTACTGGCCGCGGCGCTATTGGGTGTGGTAGCGCTCATTTCGCCCTCCCCTCGCCACGCAGACGGGCCAGCAAGGAACTCGCCAGACCGAGCACCCCGCGCGGGGCCAGGATGACCACGGCCACGATGAACAGGCCCATCCACAGTTGCCAGTGGTCACCCAGGCGCACGCCGCCCACCTGCGGCAGGTCCTTCACCCAATGCAGCACACCCTCGAACACAAAGGCGCCGATGGCCGCGCCAGCGAAGTTGCCCATGCCGCCCAGGATCACCATCATGATGGCGTGGGCGCTCATGTGGAAGCCCATCAGTTCCGGGTTCACAAATCCATTGAGCGCGCCCCACAGGTAGCCCGCCAGGCCCGCCAGCGCACCGGCCAGGGTGAAAGCGCTGAGCTTGTAGCCGAAGGTGGAGTAGCCCACAGCCTTCATGCGGTGCTCGTTGATGCGAATACCCACGAGGGCGCGACCGAAGGAGCTCCACAGCAGGCGGCGCAGAAAGGCGTAGACCAACAGCATCGACGCAAGGCACACATAGAACAGTGTGACCTTGTTCTCCAAGTCAATCGGGCCGCTGGCCGGGCGGATGTTCACGTAGATGCCATCGGAGCCGCCCAGCGCGCGGTTGTCGAAGAACAGATAGAACACCATCTGCGCAAAGGCCATGGTGACCATGATGAAGTAGATGCCGTGTGTGCGCACCACGAAGAACCCAATGATCAGCGCCGCAGCACCCGAAAACAGCATGGCCGCGGGCAGCGTCCACCACAGGGCTGCGGGGTCACTGGCGGGGGACAGGAAAGCCAATGCATAGCCCGCCAGGCCGAAGTAGGCGGCATGACCCAAGGAGACCAGGCCGGTGACGCCCTGCAGCAGGTCCAGACTCATGGCGAAGATGGCCAGGATCATCATGCGCGAGAGGCTTTGCAGCGCGTAGTCGCTGCCCATCAGCGGGAACAAGGCCAGACCGACCACGGCCGTGGCCAGCAGGAACTGCACGCTGCGCGGCAGGGTTTCGAGATGGGACTTGGGTGCGCTCATGGGGTGTCGATTCGCAAGGGCGTTGAATGGCGCATCACTGCTTGAACAGGCCTTCGGGCCGCCACAGCAGCACCGCGGCCATGAGCATGTAGACGAGCATGCCCGCCACTTGGGGCAGCAGCACCTTGCCGAAGGTGTCGACCAGGCCCACAAGGAGTGCGGCGATCAGGGCGCCACGCACCGAGCCGATGCCGCCGATGACCACCACCACGAAGCACATGATGAGCACTGGGCTGCCCATGTTGGGATACACGCTGGACACGGGCGAGGCCACCATGCCGGCTACCACCGCCAGTCCCACGCCCAAGCCGAACACCAGCGCGTGGATGAGTTCGATGTTGATGCCCAGTGATTCGGTCATGTCGCGGTTGAAGGCACCCGCGCGAATCTTCATGCCCAGGCGCGTCTTCGAAATCAGCAGGTACAGCGCGATGGCCAGTGCGATGCACACGCCCGAAATGAACAGGCGGTAGACCGGGTAGCTGAGAGTGTCGGTCAGCGGAATGGACCAGTCGAGGAATTCAGGCGTCTTCACGCCCAGCACGTCATTGCCCCAGATGATGGCGCGCAGCTCTTCAAACACATAGATGAGGCCGAAGGTGAGCAGCACCTGGTCGAGATGGTCGCGGTGATAGAAGTGGCGGAAGAGCACCCTTTCGAGCAGGAAGCCGAAAACGCCGGCCAGCACCGCACCCACGACGATGGCCAGGGGCAGTGAGTCCATCTTCGCGGCCAAGGTGTAGGCCAAGTAGGCCCCGAGCATGTAGAAGCTGCCGTGCGCGAGGTTGACCACGCCCATGATGCCGAAGATGAGCGTCAGACCCGCGGCCAGCATGAACAGCAGCAGCCCGTACTGGACGCTGTTGAGCAGCTGGATGAGAAAGTTGGCAAGGGTCATGGTGGGTGGGCGTGAGGGTTCGGCGGGGACGGTCGGCGATGGTTCGGGCAAAAAAAGGGCGGCCGCAGCCGCCCGGGTGCCGCAGCGGCGGCGCAAGGCCGCCGGGTTGTTCAGTGGGGAATAAGCGGCACTGGGATCGGCGTCAGGCCATGCGGCAACCGGTGCCCGGGTCGGCCAGCTGCTTGGCGGCAATGCCGATGACCTTGTTCTCCTTGTCCTTGACTTCGCGCAGGTACATGTCCTGGATGGGGTTGTGCGCCTTGCTCATGGTCCACTTGCCACGCGGACTGTCGATGGTGGCGCCTTCCATGGCGGCGTAAAGCGCCTTCTTGTTCGACAGGTCTCCCTTGACGGCGGCCATGCCCTGGGCCAGCAACAGGCCCGAGTCGTAGCCTTGCACCGCATACACATCGGGCTGCAGCTTGTAGCCGATGGCGAACTTCCTGCGGAAGTCCTGGTTGCGCTTGGTGTCCAGCGAATCGCTGTAGTGCAGCGTGGTGAGGATGCCGTCAGCCGCAGGGCCTGCCGCGTCGAGCACGCCCTCGGTGAGGAAGCCCGAGCCGTACAACGGAATCTTGCCCTTCAGGCCCGCGGCCGCATAGTCGCGGATGAACTTGGCCGCACCCGCGCCCGCGAAGAAGCAGGCTACCGCGTCCGGCCTGAGCGACGCGATCTCGGTCAGCAGCGCTTGGAATTCCACATTGGGGAAAGGCAGGCCCAGTTCCTTGACGATGGTGCCGCCGGCCTTGGTGTAGCTGTCGCGGAAGCCCTCGAAGGCCTCGTCGCCGGCGGCGTACTTCCAGGTGATCCACACGGCCTTCTTGTGGCCGCGCTTGACCA
>JBMSQF010000103.1:0-4846 GCA_049423145.1 Burkholderiaceae bacterium | reverse complement strand
AGCAAAGACGCGGGCGCTGTGGATGCCCAGAAACAAGACCAGGCCGAGGATCAGGAGGTTCATGGCAGGGGCCTCACTTCGTCTGGAGTGCGCTGAGGATGACCACGTTCGTCACCGGCAGGTGGGTGAGTCCTGTGAAGAGGTCCACGCGGACCGGCACGGCATTCAGCCGCTCGATCACATCCATTCCGGTGGTGACCGCACCGAAAACCGCGTAGCCCGGTTCGGCATCGCTCTTGTAGTCCAGGGACGGGTTGTCCACGGTATTGATGTAGAACTGTGAAGTGGCCGAGTTCGGATCGCCGGTGCGGGCCATGGCGATGCTGCCCTTGACATTGCGCAGCGGCGTCTTGGACTCCAGAACGATGGCGGGCGAGGTGGGGTTCTTCACCACGGGGCTGACGGTGCCTGCGGTGTAGCCACCACCCTGGACCACGAAGTCCTTGACCACGCGGTGGAAGATCGTCAGCCGATAGAAGCCCGCGTTGACATAGTCCAGGAAGTTGTTCACCGAGATTGGCGCCTGGGTGGGGTCGAGCTTGACCGTGAAGGTCGATGTCGTCGTGTCCACGCCCTGCAGGATCATGGTGACTTCCGGTTCGGGCACGCTGGCCTGCAGCCGGGCGATCTCCAGGTTGTTGGCCGAATACGCGCGGATGGTCTTGGGGCCCAGGGCCGTGACCTTGCAAGTGAAGCGGCGGGTCAGCGCGTCCCCACCCGGCGACTCGGTGACCTCGCCACAGCCGGCGTCCACCGACACGCGCAAGCCCTTGTCCAGGCCGCTGCCGGCCACCGTGATGGTCATGCTCCGGCTGTACTGGAGGTTGGTGGCCGCCATCTGGGAGACCAGCATGCCCCCGTTGTCCTCCGCGCCGCCGCAGCCCCCCAGCGTCAGCGGCAGGGCCAAAGCGGACACCCCAACCAGCCAGAGGCGCCCCCAGAACGGCCGACCGGGTCGGCCCTGCAGATTCGATCGAGATGCAAGAAGGTTCATCGGTGGTGGGTCCTCGAGAAGCACCGCATCTTATCGGCCCTCCTGCGCAGGGCCCTCACCCCAGGGGATGCACCCTCAGGCATCCGCGCTGCTGCTGCAGCGTGTGGTTGAGCAGGCTCACCGCCGCGTGAATCGCCCCGATGGTGGGGGCGGGCACACCCGTGATGCGCCCGAGCTCCACCACCGAGCCCACCAAGGCATCGAGCTCGAGCGCGCGGCCGTGCTCCACGTCCTGCAGCATCGAAGTCTTGTGGGCTCCCACGGCCTGCGCGCCGGCAATGCGCTGCTCCAGGCTCACCTTGAACTGCACACCCAGGCGTTCGCCAATGGCCTGGGCCTCGCGCATCATCTGGGCCGCGAGCTCGCGTGAGGCGGGGAAGGTGCAGATGTCTTCCAGCGTGGCATGGGTCAGCGCGCTGATGGGATTGAAGCTGAGATTGCCCCACAGCTTCACCCAGATCTCGCTGCGGATGTCCTTGCTCACCGGGGCCTTGAAACCCGACTCCATCAGCGCCTTGCTCAGGGCCTCGATGCGCGGGCTGCGCGACCCATCGGGTTCACCGAGCGTGAACCGGTTGCCCTCGATCACCTTGACCACACCCGGCTCCACGAGCTCGGCCGCGGGGTAGACCACGCTGCCGATGACGCGCTCGGGCTCGATGTGCTGCGCCAGCAGACCGCCGGGATCCACCGATTCGAGCGTGCGCCCTTCGTACTCGCCACCGAGCTTGTGGAAGTACCACCAGGGCACGCCATTGATCATGGTGACGACCGTCGTGTCGGCGCCAAAGAGATCGCGCAGGCCGGGCAACAGGTCCTTCACCTGGTGCGCCTTCACCGTCAACAACACGGCATCCTGCGGCCCAGCCTCCGCCATGTCCTGCACCGCCCGCGCCGTGGGCGCATGCAGCGGTGAACCGTCTTCCAGAACCAGACGGAAGCCGTTGGCCCGGATGGCCTGCAGGTTGCGATTGCGGGCGATGAAGGTGACGTCGTGCCCGGCATGGGCCAGGCGCGCGCCCAAGTAGCCGCCAATGGCGCCTGCGCCGACGATGGCGAATTTCATGGGTGGATCTCGTTCGGTTCGGATAGTGGAGGGCCGGCCACCCGTGCACACGGGCCCGCCGGCTGCGGGGTCACGCCGCCCGGGGCGGGTTGCCGGCACCCGGCATCCGGGATTTGAGTGCTCCCCACAGCGGCCACAACAACATGACCACGGCCAGGGTGCTCACGCCGCCCACCAGACCATTGCTCCAGAAGATGGACAGGCTGCCTTCGCTGAGCAGCATGGCCTGGCGGAAGCTGCTCTCCGCGCCCTTGCCCAGCACCAGCGCCAACACCAGCGGCGCCAGAGGGTACTTCAGCTTCTTGAACAGGTAGCCGAACACGCCGAAGACCATCATCATGATCACGTCGAACATCGAACTGTTGACGGTGTAGGCGCCGATGGCGCAGATGACGATGATGACCGGCGCGATGATGGAAAACGGAATGCGCAGGATCGCCGCCCACCAGGGCACGGTGGACAGCACCACCAGCAGCCCCACCACATTGCCCAGGTACATGGAGGCGATCAGGCCCCACACGAAGTCCTTCTGCTCGACGAACAGCATGGGGCCGGGCTGCAAGCCCCAGATGAGCAGGCCGCCCAGCAGCACAGCCGCCGTGGGCGAACCGGGGACACCCAGTGTGAGCATGGGCAAGAGGGCCGAGGTACCGGCGGCATGCGCAGCGGTCTCGGGGGCCACCACACCCGCCACATGGCCCTTACCGAAGCTGTCGGGGTCCTTGTTCATGCGCCGCGCCACACCGTAGGCCATGAAGGAAGCCGGCGTGGCGCCACCGGGTGTGATGCCCATCCAGCAACCGATGGCCGTCGACCGAAGGAAGGTCATCCAATAGGCCGGCAGGGCCTTCCAGGTTTCCCACACGGTGCCCAGCGTGATGCGCGCACTCTTGCCCTTGAAGGCCAGGCCCTCTTCCATCGTCAGCAGGATTTCGCCGATGCCGAACAAGCCGATCACCGCGATCAGGAAATCAAATCCGTTGAGCAGCTCGGTGGAGCCGAAGGTCAGGCGCAATTGGCCGGTGACGGTGTCCAGCCCCACGCAGGCCAGCGCGAAGCCCAGCATCATGGCGGCAATCACCTTGGCCGGCGGCTCCTTGCTCATCCCCACGAAGCTGCAGAAGGTCAAGAGGTAGACCGAGAAGAACTCTGCTGGCCCGAACTTCAGCGCAAACTTGGCCAGCACCGGCGCCAGGAAGGTGATCACCATCACCGCGAACAGGGCGCCCACGAATGAAGAGGTGAAGGCCGCGGTGAGCGCCTGCGCCGCCCGGCCCTGCTGCGCCATGGGGTAGCCGTCAAAGGTGGTGGCCACGCTCCACGGTTCGCCCGGAATGTTGAAGAGGATGGAGGTGATGGCCCCGCCGAACAGCGCACCCCAGTAGATGCAGCTCAGCATGATGATGGCCGAGGTGGGGTTCATGCTGAAGGTCAGCGGCAGCAGGATGGCAATCCCATTGGCGCCACCGAGACCCGGCAATACGCCGATGAGCACCCCCAGGGTGATGCCCACCAGCATGAACATCACGTTTTGCGGTGACATGGCCACCGCAAAACCGTTCATCAACAAGGAGAGTTCTTCCATGGCGAGGTCCGTTTCAGGCCTGCTCGCTCACGGGCAGACAAAGGAGAAAAGGGAGCTGGTGCGCGGTGCTCAGAATCCGAGCATGGCCTCGATCGGGCCCTTGGGCAGGGGCACCAGGAACCAGCGCTCAAACACCACAAACACCGTCGCCGGCACACCCAGGGCAACCGCCGCGCTGGCGGGCCAGCCGAAGCCGCCGTGTCGGCGCATGAACCAGGCGATCAACACGATGGACGACAGGTACAGGCCTGCGAAGCCCATGACCGCCACATACAGCGAGGCGGGCACCAACATGGCCATCACCAACTGCAGCTCGTCGCGGGCCACAAAGGTCCGCGCCGAAAGCGGATCCACCTGCCCCGCGGCGGCGCTTCGTGCCGCCAGCCACCCGGCGGCGGCCTTGACGAACACGAAGCCGCTGGAGGCCAGCAACATCGCGCCAATGTAGAAGGGGAAGTAACCGGATTGCGGGCCGTCATCGGCCCAGCCCATGCCGATGCGCAGGCTGTCAAACACCACCAGCGCACCCAGCAGCATCAACACCCCCGCCACCGCGAGCTCAGGCCCCAGCTCGCTGACGCCCGCACGGGGGGAAGCTTGCTCGTGCGCGTCGGCCGATGCCTCCACCGGGGCGGGGGCATCGTGAAGGGCGGCAACAGTGCCGGGCAGGGTCGTGGTGTTCATGCGATCACTCCGGGTGCGTGCAAGGTTGGTGTCGGTCGCTGGTCTCAGCGGGCCAGGAATCCCGCTTCCTTCATCAGTTCACGATGACGGAATTCGTTCTTGCCCAGCCAGTCAAAGTACTCCTGACCGGCCATGAAGGTCTGGTTGAAGGCGCCCTTCTCCATGAACTCCTTCCACTCGGGCGTCGCGCGCACCTTCTTCATGAGTTCGAGGTAGAAGTTGATCTGGTCCTGCGTGACGCCCGGGGGCATGAAGATGCCGCGCAACATCACATAGTCCACCGGCAGACCGGCCGACGAGCAGGTGGGCAGGTCCGCCCAACTCTGCGAGGTCGTCACCTTGGTCTTGTAGGGCATGGGCTTGCTGTCAAAGACGCACAAGGCCCGCAGCTTGCCGGCGCGCCAGTGGCTCTCGGCTTCGATGGGGTTGTTGACAGTGGAGGTGACGTGGTTGCCCACCAGTTGCACCGCCACGTCGCCGCCGCCCTTGAAGGGCACGTAGGTGATCTTCTTGCCCG
>JBMSQF010000102.1:0-4899 GCA_049423145.1 Burkholderiaceae bacterium | reverse complement strand
GTGGCCGCGCCGGGCATGCAGATCGCCTATGTGGCGGCACTCGAAGCACAGGGCGGGTGGCGCGTGGATGCCCGAGCCTCGGAAGGGTTTGCAAGTGACTGCGCGGTATTGATCCTCACCGAAAGCCGCGATGGCCTCGTTCCCACCGTGGACGGATGGACATTCAAGACACGGGTTCGCCGGCCGACGGAGCGTTACTTTGCGGCACTGGTGTATGAGCGATCAACGGCAGATGCTCGTCTGACACCGACCCCGCGCGATGGCGGACGCGGGCGGCTGGAAAACGCAGACTGAATCGCGAGCCGCGCCCCAGTTCACTGTCGATCAGCAACTCGCCGCCATGGCGCTGGATGGCATGCTTGACGATGGCCAAACCCAGGCCGGTACCCCCAGTCTCGCGTGAGCGGCTGGGGTCCACCCGGTAAAAGCGCTGGGTGAGCCGCGGGATGTGCTCCCGCGCAATGCCGATGCCGCTGTCTTGTACCTCGACCAGGGCATGGCCATCGTTGTCGAGCCGGGCGTCCACACGGATCTCGCCGCCCTCAGGCGTGTACCGCACCGCGTTGAGCACCAGATTACCGACGGCGCTGTGCAGCTCCGTTTCTTGTCCTGCCAGATCAATCCCCGTGGGCGCGGGGAAGATGATCCGGTGGCGGTGGTCCGAAACGCTGCGAACTTGGGATTCGATCCGTGACAGCAGCTGGTCCAGGTTGACCCAACGGTCGATGGGCGGTCGGGGGCTGCCCTCCAAGCGCGCCAGCACCAGCAGGTCCGAAACCAGATCCTGCATGCGCTGGGCCTGTTGCCGCATCAATCCGAAGACACGCTCCCGATCAGGTCGCTGCAGATCCATGGACTCCAGTGTTTCCACAAATCCGGACAGCACAGTCAAGGGCGTGCGGATCTCATGCGACACATGGGCCACAAACTCCCGCCGCATCGCATCAGCCTGCTCTCGCGCCGAAACATCCTGCAGCAACACCATGCTGCGGTCAGCTGCATAGCGCCTCACCAGGATGCTCAGACTGCCCTGGTGGCGTGGGCTGGGCATCAGCAAAGGCTCTTCGTGAACGCCCTGCAGCAAATAGTCCACAAAAGCAGGCTGGCGCACAAGATTCGTGATGAGCTGCAGGCGGTCTCTGTCGGGATCGAGTCCGAAGTGGTCCGCGGCCACGCGGTTGCACCAGATCACATGCTGTTGTTCGTCGAGGAGCAGGACCCCGTTGGGAGTGGCCTCAAAGGCCTCCAGGAACTGGGCCTGGTCGGCATGGGCCGCAGCCAAGTCACGCTCACGCAGGCGCAGTGCCTTTTCGGCGTGGTAGGCCAAGTCACCCCAACGGCCTGGCAAGGAGGGTGCTGGCGCATCGGAATCGCGCTTGAGCCATTCGATGAGGCGACGGCTGCGCCACTCCTCACGCAAAGCCCAGAGCGTGGCGATGATGGAAAAGCCCAAGACCGCGCCGATGGCGGAAGAGCCCAGACGGGCCCCCACCGCCGCGCCGACCCCGCCGGCCAGCACCAGCAGCGCGATGCGCAGGAACAAGCGGCCCCAGTTCATGGGGTGGCCCCAGGAACATCGGTCGCACACTGCTGGGCCGCCGCGGCATCGAAACGATAGCCCACGCCTCGCACGGTCTGCACGCAGCCCTGAGCCCCGGCGATCTCCAAGGCATCGCGCAATCGTTTGATCTGCGCATCCACGGTTCGATCCTCGACCGCCACGTGGTCTCCCCACACCTTGTCAATCAGTTGGCCGCGGCTGAACACCCGGTCGGGCTGTGCCATGAGCACCTGCAGAAGGCGGAACTCGGTCGGCCCCATTTTGAGCAAGACCCCGCGGGCACGGACCTCCCGGCTGGCCGGCTGCAATGAGAGGCCGCCCAGCACCAGCGGCACAGGGGCCTGATCCGGCGAGCGGCGACGCAGCACCGAGCGCACCCGCGCCATCAATTCGCGCGCAGAAAAGGGTTTGGCGACGTAGTCATCGGCACCCCAGTCCAAGCCCTGCACGCGATCCCCTTCCTCGACACGCGCGGTGAGCATGATCACCGGCAAGTCTCTGGTGCGGGGATGCGATCGCCAACGGCGAAGCAGGTCGACACCGCTGGCACCGGGGAGCATCCAATCCAACAGAACCAGGGCCGGAAGGGCCTGCTCCACCGCGCACACTGCTGATTCCGCCGTAGCCGCATGGCGGACATCGAAGCCTTCATGACGCAGGTTCAGGGCCAGCAGCTCGGCGATCCCGGCTTCATCCTCGACCAGCAGCACCACGGGCTTCATGGGCGAGACCTCTCAGCCTTGCGCCACCACATCGGCCAAAGCCTTGCAGCAGCGTTCCACTTGTGTCGCATCGCGCGCCTCGACCATCACCCGGACAACGGGCTCCGTACCCGAAGGGCGAATGAGGACCCGACCGCCTTCACCCAACTCGGCTTCCATGCCACGGACTGCGTCCTGGACACGCGGGGATGCCACCCAAGGGGATACAGCCTGGAGGCGAACATTGATCATCTTCTGCGGGAAGAGGCTCACACCCTCCAAGCATTGGGCCATGGTCCGGCCCTGCCGGCGAATCGCCTGCAGGACCTGCAGAGCGCTGACCAAGGCATCGCCTGTCGTGTGGCGGTCCAGCACCAGCAGGTGCCCCGAACCCTCGCCGCCGAGCTGCCAGCCGCGTTGCAACATCTCTTCGAGGACATAACGGTCACCGACCTTGGCGCGCACCAGCGGTATGCCGCTTTGCCGCAGCGCCAGCTCCACGCCCAGGTTGGTCATCAGCGTACCCACCACACCCGGAACTGCCAGCCCCTGCTGCAGCCGATCACGCGCCAGCAGACACAGCAACTCGTCGCCGTTGTAGAGCCGGCCTTGGGCATCCACCATCTGCAGGCGATCGGCATCACCGTCCAAAGCGATGCCCAAGTCAGCACGGTGCTCGTCGACGGCGGCCAACAGGGCCTGCGGTGCCGTCGCACCAACCCCATCATTGATGTTACGGCCATTCGGAGCGCACCCAATGCGCACCACCTCCGCGCCGAGTTCGTGGAACACCTCGGGCGCCACGTGATAGGCCGCACCGTGGGCGGCGTCCACGACCACCTTGAGCCCATCCAGCGAGAGGTTGTCCGCAACGGTGCTCTTGCAGAACTCGATGTAGCGCCCTGCTGCATCATCCACTCGCCGGGCGCGCCCCAGAGCCACGGAATCCACCCACTGCGGCGCTTCCTCCAGTGCGGCTTCAACCTCCTGCTCCCAGGCATCCGGCAGCTTCGTTCCTTCTGCGGAAAAGAACTTGATCCCGTTGTCGTCATAGGGGTTGTGGGAGGCGCTGATCACCACGCCCAGGTTCTGTCGCAAGGCCAGGGTCAAGTAGGCCACCCCTGGCGTGGGCAGGGGGCCCGTGAGCAGCACATCCACACCCGCGGATGCAAATCCGGCCTCCAGCGCCGATTCGATCATGTAGCCCGATACGCGGGTGTCCTTGCCGATCAGCACGCTGGCGCGTTTGGCATGGCGGCGCAGTACCCGACCCACGGCATGACCCAGGCGAAGCATGAAGTCAGGGGTGATGGGGAACTGGCCAACGGTTCCGCGGATGCCGTCGGTGCCAAAGTAGCGGCGGGTCATGGTGAACGCATCTCCGTGGTGGACTCTTGGGGAGTCAGCTCTCTATTGTCGCCGCCGAATCGTCACGTTGATGGCACGGCGCCCGCTTCGACGGCGCGCCACACCCGCAGCGCATCCACCGTCTGGGCCACATCGTGCACCCTCAGCACCGCCGCACCGCCCTGAGCGGCCAGGAGCGCTGCGGCCACGCTGGCAGCCGCACGCTCAGCAGCAGGCCGCCCGGTGACCAGCCCCAAGGTGCTCTTGCGGGACCAGCCGACCAACAGCGGGTAGTCCAAGGCGCTGAGCTCCCGCTGGCGCTTGAGCAGGGCCAGGTTTTGCTCGGCAGTCTTGGCAAAACCGATGCCCGGGTCCAGCAGGATGCGCTCGGCACCGATCCCCGCCGAACGCACCGCCTGTGCCCGCTGAGCCAGCCACGCGGCCACCGCCTTCACCACATCGTCCTCATAAGTGGTGTGCGCTTGCATGGAGGACGGCTGACCCCGCATGTGCATCAGGCACACGCCTGTACGGGACTGGGCGGCCAACAGCGCCAAGGCGCCCTCGTCCTGCAGGGCCTGCACGTCATTGATGATGTCCACGCCGAGCGCCAGCGCCTGCGCCATCACGGCCGTGCGACGCGTATCCACGGAAACGGGCACGTTCCAGCCCATCACCGCGCGCAGGACCGGCTCAATGCGACGCCACTCCTCCTCGGCTGAGACCGGCGTGGCACCCGGTCGGGTGCTTTCGCCGCCGACATCGAGGATATCGGCACCCTGTTCAACCAGGCTGCGGGCGTGCGCAAGCGCGGCGTCACTTCGGTCGTAGTGGCCACCGTCGGAGAATGAGTCAGGCGTGACATTGACGATACCCATGACCAGGGGGCCCTGATCCAAGGGCAGGTCAAATCGCCCCGTCCGCCAGAATGAAAACGGGGCCCGCCGGCCCCGCTGTGAAGGATTGGACCTCACACTCGGCGTCTTCAGGCCGTCGCCGCAGCCTCACCCGGGTTGACCGTGGGCGCGGACGGCGGCTGACCGCCCCGGTTGGTGGGTGTCCAGTCCTTCGGCGGTCGCGGCTCGCGCCCGGCCATGATGTCGTCAATCTGCTCGCTATCGATCGTTTCCCATTCCAGCAACGCTTTGGCCATCGCGTGCATCTTGTCCTGGTTGTCCTCGATGAGCTTTCGCGCCACCGAATACTGGTCGTCGATGATGCGCCGCACCTCGCGATCCACCTTCTGCATCGTGGCCTCGGACATGTTGGTCGTCTTGGTGACCGAGCGGC
>JBMSQF010000101.1:0-5002 GCA_049423145.1 Burkholderiaceae bacterium | reverse complement strand
ATGGCGCTGCGCGGCGACGGCACGCACAAGGTCAGCCTCGACAAGGTGATCCGCACCATGCGGGAAACCGGTGCCGACATGAAGGCCCGCTACAAGGAAACCGCCCGGGGCGGCCTGGCCGTCAACGTCGTGGAGTGCTGATCACAGCTCGAAGCTCACGCCCTGGGCCAGCGGCAGCGTGCGGCCGCGGTTGATGGTGTTGGTCGCACGGCGCATGTACTGCCGCCACGCGTCCGAGCCAGACTCTCGCCCACCACCGGTGTCCTTGTCGCCGCCGAACGCGCCACCGATCTCCGCCCCCGAAGTGCCCAGGTTCACATTGGCGATGCCGCAGTCCGAACCCGACGCGCTCAGGAAGGTTTCCGCTTCGATGAGGTCGCGCGTGAAGATGGCCGACGACAGCCCTTGCGGTACGGCGTTGTTCAGCTCCAGCGCCTCATCGATGGTGCGCCACCGCATGACATACAGAATGGGCGCGAAGGTTTCTTCGCAGACGATGGCCGATTGACGCGGCATGGTCACGATCGCCGGGCGAACATACACGCCCCCCTGGGCCGGCCCGGGCAGGCTCAAACGCTCGCCACCGAACACCACCTCACCGCCCTCCCCTCGGGCCCGCTGCAAGGCCTGGTCCATCGCGGTGTACGCGGCCTCATCGATCAAGGGCCCCATCAGCACGCCGTTTTCGCGCGGGTCGCCGACACGCAGAGAAGCATAGGCCTTCAACAAGCGCTGAAGCAGGGCTTCGTGTTGGGATTCATGCACCAACAGCCGCCGCGTGGTGGTGCAGCGCTGGCCGGCCGTGCCCACCGCGCCGAAGACGATGCCGCGCACGGCCAGGTCCAGGTCGGCCGTCTGGCCCACGACCACGGCGTTGTTGCCGCCCAACTCCAAAAGGCAGCGACCCAAGCGTTGGGCCACCACCTGCGCCACCGAGCGGCCCATGCGCGTGCTGCCGGTGGCCGAGATCAGGGCCACCCGGGGATCGGCTGCCAAGGCGGCGCCAAATTCCCCACCGCCCAGCAAGAGTTGGCACAGGTCCTGGGTCATGGGCGGCTCGCCCCTGACCGCAGGGTGGTCGGCATCAAACTCGGCGCAGCAACGCTCCCAAAGGCCCTGCACCGCCAAGGCGCACAAGGGCGCCTTCTCCGAGGGCTTCCACAACACCGGGTTTCCGCACACGAGTGCCAAGGCGGCATTCCAGGCCCACACCGCCACGGGAAAGTTGAAGGCCGTGATCACGCCCACCGGCCCCAGCGGATGCCACTGCTCCATCATGCGGTGGTCCGCACGCTCAGAGGCGATGGTCAGGCCGTGCAGCTGACGCGACAGGCCCACCGCAAAGTCGGCGATGTCGATCATCTCCTGCACCTCGCCCAAGCCTTCGCTGGTGATCTTGCCGACTTCCAGGCTCACGATGTGGCCGAGCTCAGCCTTGTGTCGGCGCAGCAGTTGGCCAAAACGCCGCACCAGTTCACCACGCTGTGGAGCGGGTACCTGGCGCCAGCGGCGGAAGGCGGCGCTGCTGCGCGACAGCTTCTCATCCAGCTGCGCAAGGGGCGTGGCGGCCACCCGGGCCATGGTGCACCCATCGATCGGGCTGCGGCTGATGAGCAGGCCCCCTTCCAGTTGCGCAGGGCAAAGGCCCAACTGGGGCCAGAAGTGGCGCAGTGCTTCGCTGGTGTTCATCGCTCGTTGACTCTTTCAAGACAGGCCCATCTTCAACTGATCGAGGATACAGGCCTCAGTTCCTCATAGGCATGCCCGAAGCGGTTGGCGAGGAACTCGCCCAGGCCCACCTGCTCCTGGCGGATGAACCCCCGATCCGGAAGCCGGCCTTCACGGAACAGGTCCAGCACCGCACACAGACCTGCGGCCGTGGTGATCTGGATGGCCGACAACGGCGTGGGCGCGTCACGGTCGGCGAAGATCTTGCGTGCGAACACCTTCTCCACGAACCGTCCACCGCTCAAACCGCTGACCGTGACGAACACCACCACCACGTCCTGCATCGTGGTGGGCAGTGCGCGCTTGAGGATGTTCTGGAGTGTCGGTGCATCGTGCTTGAGGCACAGGTCGTCCAGCAGCACCTTGATCAGGGCGCGGTGGCCAGGGTAGCGCACCGACTTGTAGTCGAGGTTGCGCGCGCGGCCGGCCAGGGTTTCGCACAGGGTGCCCAAGCCGCCGCTGGTGTTGAAGGCCTCGTACTCGGTGCCGTCCAGGCTGAAGTGCTCGAGCCCTTCCAGCGGCAACACCTCCAGGCGGTGTCCATCACGAATGGCCTCGCAGGGGTGGCAGTACTCGTTGATCAGCCCCTCCACGCTCCAGGTCAGGTTGTACTTCAGCGCATTGGTGGGGAAAGCCGGTAGCGCGCCCACACGCATCTTCAGGTCAAAGATCTCCTCGAAGCCACGCGCCAGGTCGTGGGCGACGATGCCCACGAAGCCCGGGGCCAAACCGCACTGGGGCATGAAGGCCGTGTCCGCACCCTCGGCCAGCTCGCGGATACGGCGCGTGGCGGCCACGTCTTCGGTCAAGTCGAAGTAGTGGCAGCCCACGGACCGGGCAGCTTCGGCCACCGCCGTGGCCCGGTCATAGGGCAGCGCATTGACCACCGTGTCGCAGTCCGACAGCAGGTCCTTCAGCGTGGGTGGCGCATCGTCGGGCATCAGCGCGGTCTCGAGCCCCAGCGCTGCCAGAGGCCGCAGCGCGGTGGCGCTGCGATCAGCCACCGTCACGGCGTAGTCGCCGGTGGTCGAGAGTTGCCGGGCGATGGTTTGTCCAATGTGGCCTGCGCCCAGGAGGGTGATCTTCATGTCGAGCTCCCAAGGGGTGTGAGGAAGGCACTTTAGGGGCGATGGCTGTCACAAGATAGCGTTGTTTCGTCGTTTAAACTCTTTTTATTGACGTTTCGTCACGTATAAGTGACATTTCGTTTGCAATCCATCCGTCCAGCAAATCCGCCCAGCACCATGGCTCCCCCCAAACGCAGAACCCGCCCCTTGGCGCCCGTGGCCTTGCATGGCCCGCGCGACGAGATCGACCGCGCCCTGTTGGGGCTGCTGCAAACCAACGCCCGCCAAAGCACGGCCGACCTGGCCAGGCAACTGGGCGTGGCGCGCACCACGGTGCTGGCCCGGCTGCACCGACTGGAACGCGACCGCGTGATCCTGGGCTACACGGTTCGGTTGGGTCAGGACGAACAGGATGCGGGTCTGCACGCCTTTGTGCACATCGCCGTGGAAGCGCGCAGCGGCCGCGGCATCGAGTCACGCCTGCAGCGCATGCCAGAGGTGCGACAGCTGTGCACCGTGAGCGGCGAGTTCGACTATGTGGCGCAATTGCATGCGCCTTCGGCCTTGACGCTCGATGGCCTGCTGGATGACATCGGCCGCTTGGACGGCGTCATCCGCACCCAGACCTCGGTGGTCTTGGCGCGGCGGATTGATCGGCTGGGCTGAGGGTCAGCCGATCGCCCGGCCGGAAAAGGGTTCACGGCCGATCACTCGTATCGTGCCAACCACTGCGTCAATCGGTTCAGAGATTCTTGTCGGGCCTGAGGATCCCCGCCCACGTGAACGCCTTGTCCACGGTTCACGCCATTGGGCACATCGCGGCGCAGCCGCACCGGGCCTTCACCATCGAAGCCGTGGTGCGCGCCCGGGTAGACCACGACTTCGATGCCGTGCGCGGGCACCGGGGTGCCGCCGCTTGTGGCCCGCTCGCTGCGGCCGGCGTTGCCGCGCTGGGCCCAGTTCACGCAGGTCTGGGCAGGCGTCCAGTCATCGGCCTGGCCCAGCTGAAGCAGCACCGGCACACCGGCAACCCCTCCGCCCTGCAGCGCCTCTGCGCATCCCGGGTAGTAGGCCACCGCGAACGCAGGAAGGGGCACGTCAGAGGGGCGACGTGACAGGCCCTCGGCCTCAATGGTTGCCAGGACGGTGGAGCCTCCATTGCTCCAACCCAGAAGACCCAGCCGCTTGGCGTCCACGCCCGGTTGTCGGGCCAACCAGCTCAGGCCGCCCCAGGCGTCCAGGCGCCGATGCACCTGGGTCACCTTGCGCGTACCCAATCGCTGGGTACAGAGCTCTCGCTCGCCCCGTGTGGTCAAAGAATCCAGCACGAGCACCGACCAGCCGCGACGGTGCAGTTCCTCGGTGTAGCCCACCATCCGAGACCCCAGACGTCCCGAGGCGTCATAGGGTCCACTGCAGCCGTGCAGGAGCAGCATCGCCCCACGCCCCTGAGCCGGATAGGCCGATTCGCCGTTGGCCGTTGGGGCCGGGCTCCAGTGCCCGATCAGCATCACCGGATTTCCGGAGGCATCGCGGTCCAGGCTGGGCACCATCACGCGCTGGGTCTGCGCGTGCAGGTTCAGCGCGGCGCCCAACAAGACGGCCGCCAGAAAGCCCGGTGCCCAAGCTGTCCTGAGCGCCTTTGCCATGAGCCCTCTGCACCGCATACCGGTGTCCATACGACCGTCCTCCATCCGCTTAGAGCAGGCTGCCCACATTGAACAGCGTCATCACGCCCAGCACCGCGAAGATCAACGCCGCCACGCCGTGCACCAGCTTCATCGACACCTTCTTGGCGATGCGGTCCCCCAAGAGAACAGCCGGCACATTGGCCAGCATCATGCCCACCGTGGTGCCCAGCACCACCGCCACCACATCGGTGTAGCGCGCGGCCAAGGCCACGGTGGCGATCTGCGTCTTGTCGCCCATCTCGGCCAGAAAGAATGCGATGACCGTGGTGCCGAACACGCCGAAGCGCTGCCCTCCCGCAGCCGTTTCGTCGTCGATCTCATCAGGAACCAGCATCCAGCCTGCCATGGCCAGGAAAGACAGGCCAATCACCCAACGCAGCACATCAGGGCCCATCAACTGCGCAACCCATCCGCCCAATGCACCCGCTGCGGCGTGGTTGAGCACGGTGGCCACGAAGATACCCGCGATGATGGGCACGGGCTTTCGAAAAGCCGCCGCCAGCACGATGGCCAGCA
>JBMSQF010000100.1:0-5011 GCA_049423145.1 Burkholderiaceae bacterium | reverse complement strand
GCTCATGTCGCTGTCCCAACCGAAGGCGTACTTGCCATTCTTCTCGGCCGTCTGCAGCACGGCAGTGGAGTCGGTGTTCTGCAACAGCACATCAGCACCTTGGTTGATCAGACTTTGCGCCGCTTCGCTCTCCTTCGGGGGATCGAACCAGGTGTTGACCCACACCACCTTGGTCTTGATCTTGGGATTGACGCTCTGCGCGCCAAGGGTGAAGGCGTTGATGTTGCGCAGCACCTCGGGGATGGGGAAGGATCCGACGAAGCCCAAGGTATTGGTCTTGGTCATGGTGCCGGCGATCACGCCCGCCATGTATGTGTCCTGGTAGAAGCTGGCATCGTAGATGCGCATGTTCGGAGCGGTCTTGTAGCCGGTGGCGTGCTCGAACTTGACGTCAGGGAATTCGCCGGCCACCTTCAGCATCGCATCCATGTAGCCGAAGGATGTGGCGAAGATGATCTTGTTGCCCTGTTGAGCAAGGTCGCGAATCACGCGCTCGGCATCGGCGCCTTCGGGCACCTTCTCGACGATGCTCGTCTTGACCCCATCGCCGAACTTGGCCTCTACCGCCTTGCGTCCCAGATCGTGCGCATAGGACCAGCCGGCATCACCAACCGGACCGACATAGATCCAGGCCGCCTTGATAGGCTCGGGCTTGGCCGCCGCCGGCGCGGCAGCAGGCTTGGCTTCTTCTTTCTTGCCGCAGCCCGACAGGGCCAGGGTGGTGGACACCAAGGAAAGGGCAGCCAGTTGAATCAGGGTGCGCTTGGAACGCAGGGTCATGGGAGAACTCCAGTCAGGTTGGGAGGGGGTGGGGAGAACGACAACGAATGATTATGAAACCAGAATTCAATGACCGGGGTGGAAAGGCCGCCCCAGTGAGGCCGGCATGTTCACCCGCAGCCAGATGGCGTTGCGGGAAATCAACACCAGCACCAAGATGGTGCTCAGGTAAGGCAACATGGCCAGCAGCTGGCTGGCCACCTGCACACCCTCGCCCTGGAGGTGGAACTGCAGCATGGTGACCCCGCCGAAAAGGTAGGCCCCCAGCAGGACCCGGGCGGGCCGCCAGGTGGCGAAAGTGGTGAGCGCCAACGCAATCCAGCCCCGGCCGGCCACCAGCCCTTCGACCCACATGGGCGCATAGACGACGGAGAGAAAGGCGCCGGCCACACCGCACAGCGCCCCGCCAGCCACCACCGCAGCCAAACGAATCAGCCGCACGGGGTAGCCCAGCGCATGAGCCGATTCGGGCGACTCGCCAACCGAGCGGAGCACCAGGCCAGCCCGGGTGCGGTAGAGGAACCAGACCATGCCCCCCATGACCACCAAAGCCATGTAGGCCATCGGATGCTGCTGAAACAGCATCGGGCCCACGAAGGGGATCTCAGCCAGCCCCGGCACTTCACTCAAACCACGGTCTTCGAGCTTCTTGCCCACGAGACCGACACCAACAAACGCAGAAAAGCCGGCGCCGAACAGCGACAGCGCCAGACCCGTTGCGTACTGATTGGTGTTGAGCCAAATGACCAGCCAACCAAACACGGCGGCTGCCAGCGCACCGGCGGCGGCGCCGGCGGCGAAGGCCCATCCATCACTGCCGGTGTTGAAAGCCACCGCAAATCCGGTCACCGCCGCCATGAGCATGAGGCCTTCAGCCCCAAGATTGAGGACCCCTGCCCGCTCGTTGAGCAACAAA
Source organism: Burkholderiaceae bacterium (assembly GCA_049423145.1). Taxonomy (GTDB): domain Bacteria; phylum Pseudomonadota; class Gammaproteobacteria; order Burkholderiales; family Burkholderiaceae_C; genus RFTU01. Next base: position 3,315 of record JBMSQF010000100.1, on the reverse strand, counting down.
CCCAGGCCGGCCAGGGCCACGGGCGTACCCGACGCGATGGCCGCTGCCAGCAGCAAGGCGAGTTCGTTCATTTTGTTAAGCCTTCACGCCAACGCAGGCGGTGGGTGACCAAGGTGTCGCAAGCCAGCAGCAGGAACAGCAACAGGCCCTGAAACACCCCCGTCAGCGCATTGGGAAGTCCCATGCGGGATTGCGCCAGTTCGCCCCCGATGAGGACCATGGACAAGAGCACCCCACCGACGAGGATGCCCAAGGGATGCAGGCGCCCAATGAATGCCACGATGATGGCGGTGAACCCGTATCCGGTGGAGACATGAGGCGTCAAACGCTGCAGGGGACCCGCGGCCTCCATGGCGCCGGCCAGGCCCGCCATCGCACCCGACAGCAGCAATGAGGCCCACAGCGCCCGACGCTCGGAGAATCCGGCGTAGCGCGCGGCGGCCGGCGCGAGACCTCCCACCTGCAATTGGTAGCCCTGCCAAGCGCGGAACAGGAAGACCCAAAACGCAGCAACCGCCACCAGCGTGAGCACCGAGCCCCAGTGCAGCCGGGTGCCTGCGGCTACCGCCGGCAGCAGCATTGCGGGATCGAAGCTGGGGGTCTGGGGAAAGTTGAAGCCCTGCGGGTCTTTCCAGGGACCGAACACCAGATAGTTCAGCAGTTGCTGCGCCACATAGACCAGCATCAGACTCACCAGGATCTCATTGGCGTTGAATCGGTCTTTCAGCACTGCCGTGAAGGCCGCCCACACCACACCACCGAACACACCGGCCAGAAGCACCAGTGGTGCGTAAAGGCCTCTCATGGTCGCCGCACCATCCAGACCGGTACCGACCAGGCCCAGCCCTCCGAGCCAAAGCGCCGCGCCACTGGCGCAGATGGCACCCAAGAGGAATTGACCTTCGGCGCCGATGTTCCACACATTGCTGCGGTAGCACACGGCCAACCCCAGGCCACAGAGCACCAGCGGTGTGGCCTTGAGCAGCACCTCGCCCACCAGACGGGTGTTGGTCAGCGGTTCCACGAAAAACATGGACAGGCCCCTCACGGGATCCTTGCCCAACAGCGCAAAAAGGAGACCTGCCAAAACGGTGGTCAACAGGAGCGCGAGCAGCGGGGACGCCCAGGTCATGAAACGAGAGGGCTCCAAGCGGCGCTCCAGGCGCAAGGGCATCATGCGGGACGCTCCTCTTGCCACAGGCCGGACATCCACCGACCGATGCGTTCGGTGGTGGCCCCCTGCCGGGGCATGGCCGGTGACAAACGGCCCTTGGCCATCACCACCAAGCGGTCCGCCAATTCGAAGAGTTCGTCGAGTTCCTCGGAAATGACCAAGACAGCTGTTCCCTGGTCCCGCAGCGCCAGAAGCGAGGCGCGGATCTGCGCGGAGGCGCCCACGTCGACGCCCCAAGTGGGCTGGGACACGATCAACACGCGAGGCTGGGCATCGATTTCGCGGCCCACGATGAACTTCTGCAAATTGCCGCCCGAGAGCGACTGGGCCAATGAATCCGGCCCACCGGCGCGCACATTGAACCGGCTGATCAGGTGCGACGCCAAGGCCCGCATGCGCGTGCGGTCGATCCACCACCCCGCTTGAATGGGTTCCCGTCGGCTGAGCAAGGTGTTGAGGGCCAGGCTGAGGCTGGGCACGGCACCGCGCCCCAGACGCTCCTCGGGCACGAAGTGTTGCCCCAGCACGCGACGTCTGCCAGCATCGGCTTGGCTGACTTCTTGACCCAGGAGGGTGATGGAGCCCCTGGGTGCACGGCGGTCTTCGCCCGACAGACAGGCCAGCAATTCACGCTGGCCGTTGCCGGAGACGCCGGCCACGCCCAGGATCTCGCCAGCGCGCAACTCCAGGCTGACGTCCTGGAGGTCGGTGCCAAACGGATCGCCGCGCGCCACGCTCAAGCCCTTGACCGCCAGGGCCACCGCACCGGGGGCCTGTTGTCGATGCTGCAGTTGCGGTGGATCACTGCCGATCATCATGCGCGACAGCGACGCATCGCTTTCCTGTCGGGGGTCACAGCGGCCGGTGACGCGCCCGCCACGCAACACCGTGCAGGCGCTGCACAAGGCGCGGATCTCATGCAGCTTGTGGCTGATGTAGACGATGCTGCAACCCTGCGAGGCCAGTTGGCGCAGCACCTGGAACAGTCGCTCGACCGCCGATGGCGTGAGCACCGAGGTGGGTTCGTCCAGGATCAGGAGCTGCGGATCGCTCAAGAGCGCACGGATGATTTCCACACGCTGCATCTCCCCCACGCTGAGCGTGTGCACCGGCCGCTGGGGGTCGATCTCCAAACCGTATGCACTGGCCTTGGCCGTGATGCGCCGGGCCACCTCCGACAAAGCGATGGAGCGATCCAGACCCAGCCACACATTCTCGGCCACACTGAGGGTGTCGAAGAGGCTGAAGTGCTGGAACACCATGCTGATGCCCAGGGCCCTCGCCTGCTGAGGGCCGCGCACGAGCACCGCTTGCCCGTTGAACTCGATCGTGCCGGCATCGGGCTGAACCGCACCGTAAATGATCTTCATCAGGGTGCTCTTGCCCGCACCGTTTTCCCCGAGAAGGGCGTGGATTTCGCCGGGTTGGACCGTGAGGTCGACGGCGTCGTTGGCAAGGACCGCCGGGTAGCGCTTGGTGATGCCGCGCAGATTCAGTCGGGGGGTGGCGGGAGCAGCCATGGCCGTTGATTGTGGAGCGATTTCTGGTCAAACGGCCCGCTGGCGCAGCAGCCTTTCCTGCCCAGCCACCATCACCGAGCGCAGCAGACGCTCGTCGCCCAGCGTCATCCAGGCGAAGACACGTTCATGGAGGCTGCGCGCCAGAGAAAGGCGGTGCGCCACCACGGGATCCGCCGACCAGTCCCAGACGGTGATGTCGGCAGTGGCACCCGGCTCCAAGCGGCCGATCTCATGGTCCAGATCCAAGGCCTGCGCCGCACCCAGGGTGATGGCATGCAGGGCACTCCAGGCCGTCAGGCGCTGCCCCAGGAGAGCCTGCACCTGATAGGCAGCCGCGAGGTTGCGCAACAAGTTCAGGCTGGTACCTCCCCCCACGTCGCTGGCCACGGCCACCCGCACACCGGCCTCTCGGGCCAGTCGCCAGTTGAACAGGCCACTGCCGAGAAAGAGGTTGGATGTGGGGCTGTGCGCGATGGTGGCGCCACCATCGCGCAACTGCGCGCGGTCATGCCGGCAGGCGTGCTGATCGGTGGTGCCGCGGCAGAGCAGTACGACCTGTCATCGGCACTCAGCACCTACACGCCCATCGTCATCGGCATCGTGCTGATCCTCGGATTCATC
>JBMSQF010000099.1:0-5052 GCA_049423145.1 Burkholderiaceae bacterium | reverse complement strand
GCCGGCGGCCAGCACATCAACAAGACCGATTCGGCCGTCCGCCTGACGCACATTCCAACCGGTATCGTGGTGCAGTGCCAGAACGACCGCTCCCAGCACCGCAATCGCGACGAGGCCTGGGCCATGCTGCGTTCGCGCCTGTACGAGCACGAGATGCGCAAGCAGCGCGAGGAACAGCAGAAGCTCGAGGACAGCAAGACCGATGTGGGCTGGGGTCACCAGATCCGCAGCTATGTGCTGGACCAAAGCCGCATCAAGGACCTGCGCACCAATGTGGAAATCTCCAATACCCAAAAGGTGCTGGATGGCGATCTGGACAATTTCATCACTGCGAGCTTGAAGCAAGGCCTGTGAGCCCGGCCCCCGCAGCCCTTTACTGACACACAAGAACAACGGAGCCCCCCATGCGTGAAGGCACCTCCCCCATCGCCGTCAACCGGTTGGACTACGCCGCACCCGACTACTGGATCCGCGCCGTCGACCTCATCTTCGACCTGGATCCGGCCAAGACCATCGTGGCCAGCAAGCTGGAGATCGAGCGTGCGGCCACCGGCGAAACCGCGCCGCCCCTGCGCCTACACGGCGAGGACCTGAACCTGCTGCGTGTACTGGCCAATGGCGAGAGCGTGAGCTTCCGCCACGAGGACAACCAGCTGATCATCGACACGCCGCCCAACGTGGCCGTGGGCGAGCGCTTCACGCTGGAGATCCGCAACACCATCGCGCCCGAGAAGAACACCCAGCTCAGCGGCCTGTACACCTCGGGCGGTGGCTTCTTCACCCAGTGCGAGGCCGAGGGCTTTCGACGCATCACCTTCTTCCTGGACCGGCCGGATGTGATGGCGGTGTTCACCGTGACGCTGCGTGCCAACAAGGCCCAGTACCCCGTGTTGCTGAGCAACGGCAACCTGCTGGAAGAAGGCGATCTGGACAACGGCCGCCACTTCGCGAAGTGGCACGACCCCTTCCCCAAGCCCAGCTACCTGTTTGCACTGGTGGCCGCCGACCTGGTGAGCCGCCAGCAACACATCCGCACCCGCGGCGGCAAGGACCATCTGCTGCAGGTGTATGTGCGCCGCGGCGACCTGGAAAAGACCGAACACGCGATGAATTCGCTGATCGCCTCGGTCATCTGGGACGAGCACCGCTTCCATCTGCCACTGGACCTGGAGCGCTTCATGATCGTCGCCGTGGGCGACTTCAATATGGGCGCCATGGAAAACAAGGGCTTGAACATCTTCAACACCAAGTTCGTGCTGGCCAGCCCGGCCACCGCCACCGATGTCGACTTCGACGGCATTGAGAGCGTCGTGGCCCACGAGTACTTCCACAACTGGACGGGCAACCGCATCACCTGCCGCGACTGGTTCCAACTCTCGCTCAAGGAAGGCTTGACCGTCTTCCGCGACCAGGAGTTCAGCATGGACATGGCCGGCAGCGAAAGCGCTCGCGGCGTGCGGCGCATCGGCGATGTGCGTGCGCTGCGAGAGCGGCAATTCCCGGAAGACGCCGGCCCCATGGCCCACCCGGTGCGGCCCGACCAGTACCAGGCCATCGACAACTTCTACACCTCCACCGTCTACGAAAAGGGCGCCGAGGTGGTGCGCATGATGCAGACCCTGGTGGGCCGCGAGGGCTTCACCGAGGGCATGTCCCTGTACTTCAAGCGCCACGACGGACAGGCGGTGACCTGCGATGATTTTGCGCAGGCGATTGCCGATGCCAACCCCGGCAGTGGCCTGGCCACGCGGCTGGAGACCTTCAAGCGCTGGTATTCGCAGGCGGGCACGCCGCGCCTGCAGGCGCGAGGTTCATACGATGCGGATGCGCGCCGCTACACCTTGACCTTGTCGCAGTCGTGCCCAGCCACGCCGGGGCAGTCTGAAAAACGGCCCTTCGTCATCCCCGTGGCCATGGGCCTGGTGGGCCGCAGCGGTGCTGCCATCACGCTGCAGGTGGAAGGCGAAGCCCAGCCCCGCGGCACGGACACCGTGCTGGTGCTGGACCAGGCCGAGATGAGCGTGACCTTCGTGAATGTGGACGAAGCGCCCGTGCCTTCGCTGCTGCGGGGCTTCTCAGCACCCGTGGTGTTGGAAGACGACCTGGGGGCGCAAGACCACCTCGTGCTGCTGTCCCATGACAGCGACGCCTTCAACCGCTGGGAGGCCGGTCAGCGGCTGATGCTGGAGCGCCTGCTGCCGGCAGCGCAATCTGGCACGGAGGTGGTGTTGGACGAACCCTTTGTGGCGGCACTGCGCGGCGTGCTCCATCACCCGCGCCTGGATCCCGCCTTCAAGGAACTGGCGCTGATCGTGCCTTCGCAATCGGTTCTCTATGAACAGCTGGCGACGGTGAACCCGGCCCAGGTGCACCGCGCGCGCGAATCGATGCGCGCCCAATTGGCGGCGGTCCTGCACGACGACTGGGCACAGGCTTTTGAAGCCAACCAGGTGCGCGAGGGCTACCAGCCCAATGCCGAGCAGAGCGGACGCCGCGCCCTGACGAATCTGGCCCTTTCGATGCTGGTGCTGCACGCGGGCACCACGGGTGACCGGATCTGGCCGGGCCGGGCTTACCAGAAGGTGAAGGACGCCACCAACATGACCGAGCGGCTGGGCGCGCTCACGGCACTGGTGCATGCCCATGCCGACCTGGCCGATGCCGCGCTCGCCCACTTCCACGCGCGCTTCAAGGACGAAGCCCTGGTGATCGACAAGTGGTTCGCCGTGCAAGCCACGGCGCCAGAGCGGGACGGGCGGGTGTACGAGCGCGTTCGTGCCTTGCTGCAGCACCCCGACTACACCGCCCGCAACCCCAACCGCGCGCGCAGTCTGGTGTTCGCCTACGCCATGATGAACCCGGCTGCTTTCCACCGTCAGGACGCCGGTGGCTATGTGTTCTGGGCCGACCGCATGGCGGAGTTCGATGCGCTCAATCCCCAGTTGGCTGCACGGCTGGCGCGGGTGATGGACCGATGGCAACAGCTGGACGAGCCTTGGCGAACGGCGGCCCGCGAGGCCATTTCGCGCGTGGCGGCACGCAGCGAACTCAGCGCCGATGCGCGGGAGATCCTCACGCGCGCCTTGCAGGGACACTGAACATGTCCGGCAAACGCATCAGCCTCACCCAGTACCTGGTGGAGCAGCAGCGCCGCCAGGGCAACATTCCCGGCCAATTGCGCCTGCTCATCGAAGTGGTGGCGCGCGCCTGCAAGCAGATCGCCATCTCGGTGAACAAAGGGGCGCTGGGTGAAGTACTGGGCAGCGCCGGCAGCGAAAACGTGCAGGGCGAAGTACAGAAGAAGCTCGACATCATCTCCAACGAGGTGTTGATTGAGGCCAACCAGTGGGGCGGCCATCTCGCCGCCATGGCCAGCGAGGAGATGGACAGCATCCATCCCGTGCCCGACCGCTATCCGCAGGGCGAATTCCTGCTGCTGTTCGACCCGCTCGATGGCTCGTCCAACATCGATGTGAACGTGAGCATCGGCACCATCTTTTCGGTGCTGCGCAAGCTCTCCGATCATGAAAACGTCACCGAGCGCGACTTTCTTCAGCCGGGCGCGCGCCAGGCTGCCGCCGGCTATTGTGTATACGGCCCGCAGACCACCCTGGTGCTGACCGTGGGTTCGGGTGTGGCCATGTTCACGCTGGACCGCGAACAAGGCTCATGGGTGCTCACGCAGGAGCAGGTGCAGATTCCCGTCGACACCAAGGAATTTGCGATCAACATGAGCAATATGCGCCACTGGGCCGAGCCGGTGAAGCGCTACATCGGCGAGTGTCTGGCCGGCCAGGAGGGCCCGCGCGGGAAAGACTTCAATATGCGCTGGGTGGCGTCCATGGTCGCTGATGTGCACCGTATCCTCACCCGTGGGGGCATCTTCCTGTACCCCTGGGATCAGCGAGAGCCCGACAAACCCGGCAAGCTGCGCCTGATGTACGAGGCCAACCCCATGGCCTTCATCGTGGAGCAGGCCGGTGGCGCCGCCACCAATGGGCATCAGCGCATCATGGATCTGCAGCCCGGCAAGCTGCACGAGCGGGTGAGCGTGATGCTGGGGTCGAAGAATGAGGTGGAGCGGGTCACCTCGTATCACACGCAAGCCCCAGGCGGCTGAATCCTGCGGCTGAGTCCGTCGGCTCAGCTCTGCGGCTTCAGCCGCTTGGCCACGGGCTGCCCCCGCAAACGCTCGGCCTGCGGCAAGGCACTGCCCAGCAGAGGCCGCAGATAGTCCACAAAGGCGGGCGTGACGTCGTTGCCTGCCGCATTGATGAAGGCATCCTCCATCACCCGCGTCTTGGCGGCCACAGCCTCCAGGGGCTGCAGGGCGTATTCGCTGACATAACCCGGCGCGGCTGCATCGCGCCGTACTGCCACCGAGCCGGCCGCACCGTGCTTGAGCGCCATTCGTACCGCCACGGCCCCCACATCGCGCGCCTCCCGCGCATCCACATCGCTGACACAGCCCAGGAAGCTGCGTTGGAGGTAGCCGAAGGTGTCGCCGCGCACGCGCTTGATGCCCAAGCGAGACTTGATCTCCTCGCACAAGCGGTCGGCCAGAGCGCCCGTGCCCGAGAGTTGCACATTGCCATGTGCATCCCGCTCCGACGAGCGTCCTCGGCCCTGTGCCAGCTGCGCAATGATGGGCTCCCCTGCGGCGTCGTGCACACCTTCGGAGACCGCCACCACGCAGCGCCCCAGACGGGTAAAAACCGCCTTCACATCGGCCAGAAACCGGTCGATCTCGAAGGTCCGCTCGGGCAGATAAATGAGGTGCGGCCCATCGTCCACGCCCTGGCGCGCCAGCGCCGAGGCGGCCGTGAGAAAGCCCGCATGCCGGCCCATCACCACGGCCACGTACACGCCAGGCAGTGCGGCATTGTCGAGGTCGGCTCCGGCAAAGGACTGGGCCACGAACTTCGCCGCCGAGGGGTAGCCCGGGGTGTGGTCGTTACCCATCAGGTCGTTGTCGATGGTCTTGGGAATGTGCATCCCCGCCAGTGCATGACCGCCCCGTGCAGCCTGCTCCATCAAGATCCGAACCGTGTC
>JBMSQF010000098.1:0-5154 GCA_049423145.1 Burkholderiaceae bacterium | reverse complement strand
AGTCTCCTGCGAACGGCGCTCCCCTGACCAAGCCTGATGCGTGGCCCTGGGATGTTCCAATTGACGTTTACGTAAACGTCAATGGCGAATGATACGACAGTCTGGCTGGCATGCGGCTGACGGCCAGACCCCTGGCGCCCCCGCAGGGGTGCCCCATCAGCTTACTTCCCGTAGAGGTAGTTCGGCAACCACAAGGTGAGCTGAGGCCAGATGTACATCAGCACCATGCACACGATCACGATCAGCATGTAGGGCATCATGCCGGCGAAGATCTGGTTGATGGTCACATGCGGCGGCGACACGCCCTTGAGGTAGAAGGCCGACATGGCCACCGGTGGCGAGAGGAAGGCGGCTTGCAGGTTGACGAACACCAGCACGCCCCACAGCATGGGGTCGATCTGGAAATGGGCCAGCAGCGGCAGGAAGATCGGCACGAAGATCACGATGATCTCGGTCCACTCCAGCGGCCAGCCCAGGATGAAAATGATGGCCTGCGACAGCAGCATGAACTGGATCGGACTCAGGTTGAGCGCCATCACCCACTCTTCCACCAGACGCTGGCCACCCAGGATGGCAAACACGGCGGAGAACAGGGCCGAGCCCACGAACAGCCAGCACACCATGGAGGTGGTCTTGGCGGTGAGGTAGACCGCTTCCTTGATGCGTTCAAAATTCAGCCCGCCCGAAGCCCACGCCATGACGAAGGCGCCAGTTGCGCCCACGGCGGCCGACTCGGTGGCTGTGGTGATGCCCAGCAGGATCACCCCCAGCACCACCACGGTCAACACACCCAGGGGCATGACCGATCGCACCAGCATGTCCAGAATTTCGTACTGCTCGGCATCAAAGCCGCGGTAGTACCACAGGAGCAAGCCTAAGACGAACACGCAGGTGATGGCAAAGCCAGTGTAGAAGCTCTCGGGCACAGGTTCGGTGCGCGGTGCGTTGGAGGTGTCGCCGTCCCCCAGGGCTTGCAGCGGCGCATCTTCGCCGGAGCCCGGAGGGGCTTGCACCCCGTCAGACCCCGGGGGTTCCTGCACGCCGCCCGTGCGCTCGGCGCCCGGTGGCTCTTGCACCCCGCCGTCCGAACCCGGGGGCTCCTGGACACCCCCCGAGGCGCCTGGGGGCTCTTGCACCCCAGCAGAACCGGGGGGTTCTTGCACGCCTGCGCTGGCGCCGGGCGGCTCTTGCACGCCGCTGCGCTCGGTGGCGGTCGCCGGTGCCGTGGACGATGCGGCGGCGCTCACGCTCGAGGCGGCCTCCGCCGCGCGGTTCTCGGCTTGTGAATAAATCACCACGTACCACCAGGCCGCGCCCAGCGTGACCGCCGCCATGATCAACGGCACCAGGCTCATGAGCAAGCCCTTGACGAGCTTGACCCAGCTCAAGCCCAACTGCGCTCCGCCCGTGCTGAGCGCTCGCGCGGGTGACAGCACTGCCGCGAGCAGGGCCGGCAGCATGCGTGGCGAATACCGATCGGCCACATGTTGCACCCAGGGCGAGACCGGGGCGCGCAATTGCTCCAGGGGCAGTTTGGGCGCGACCTTGGGGTCGATCAGCACCCAGCCGATCACATAGATCAGGTACAGCAAGGCGAGGAAGAAGCCTGGGAACATGGCCGCTGCGTACAGCTTGACCACCGATTGACCGGCCACGGCCGCGTAGACGATGATCATCACCGAGGGCGGAATCAGAATACCCAGGGTACCCCCGGCCGTGATCACGCCGGCAGCCAAGCGCGTGTCATAGCCCGCGTTCAGCATGGGGCGCATGGCAATCACGCCCATGAGCACCACCACCGCGCCGACCAGGCCACTGGCAATGCCCCAGAAAGTGCAAATCACCAGCGTGGTGACGGCCAGCGAGCCGGGCAGCCGGCGGAAGGCCAACTGCACGCTGTGGAACATCTTGTCCACCAGGGCACCGCGTTCCATCACATAGCCCATCAGCACAAAGAGCGGGATGGACAACAGGGTGTCGTTGGTCATGGCCCCGAAGGTGCGCTGCACCATCAGGTTGAAAATCTTGTTGTCGAACCAGGGTTGCGACGGGTCGTAGAAGGTGGAGAAGCCAAACACCATGCCCAGCCCCATGAGGGTGAAGGCGGTGGGAAAGCCCATCATGATGACCACCACGATGAGGCCCAGCATCAGCAGGCCGAGTGCGGGATCGCTCATGCGTGACCCCCTTTGGCGCGCTGGTGGGCTGATTCTTCGATCGACTTGGCATTGGCGATGGCCTGCTGGCGCGCCTCCTCATCCACGTAGGTACTGCTCGCAAGTTGCTGTTCGACCACGTCGATCTCGTCCGCGTCCTTGAGGCGTGGGGTCCATTCACCCGTGCGGATGCACACCACGCAGCGCAGGATTTCGGCCAAGCCCTGGAGCAGCACGATCAGACCCGCCAACGGGATCACCGCCTTGAAGGGGTACAGGGGCAGCGGATCGGCATTGAAGGTCTGTTCGCGGATGGCGAATGAATCGGCGGCATAGGTCCAGCCGGCCCAGGTCAGGGCGATCACCCCAGGGATGAAAAACAGCACATACAGCACCAGGTCCAGCGTGGCCTGGGTGCGCGGCTTGGCGCTGCCATAGAAAAAATCCCCGCGCACATGGCCGTCCTGACACAGCGTGTAAGCGCCCCCCATCATGAACAAGGTGCCGTAAATCATGTTGCTGGCATCAAAGATCCAGGCAGTGGGGGCGTTGAGCGCGTAACGTTTGAAAACTTCAGCCACGACCAGCAGCATCAGCACCACGATGAGCCAGGCAAAAGCCTTGCCCACCGCCATGCTGAGGCGGTCAGCCGCATGGAGCAGGGATTGGGTATTCATGTTCGATCGGGATCAAAAAAAACACCCACCCAGGCAAGCCTGGATGGGTTGATTCTCAGGATGAGAAAAGCTTAGGCCTTTTTCTTGGCGAAGTAGAAATCATAGGCCATTTTGAAGTTGACCATGTAATCGCTTTGCCACTGACCGGCACGCTGGGCGTACGCGCGCTGTGAATCCATGACGCGTTTGAAGAAGGGGTTTTCGGCGGCCTTCTTCTCCGAGACTTTGTCCCAGGCCTCGAGTTGCGCGCGCAGAATGGCGTCGGGCGTCTTGTAGAACTTGATGCCCTGCTTCTTCATCTCCTCGTAGTCCTTGGAGTTGCGGTCGATGGCTTTCCAGCTCATCTCTGCGGAGCTGGCCTGCACCGAATACTCAACGATCGACTTGAGTTCAGTGGGCAGGGCGTTGTACTTGGTCTTGTTGAACAGAATCTCGAACTGCTCACCACTCTGGTGGAAGCTTTGCAGCATGCAGTTCTTGACCACATCGGGGAAACCCAGCACGCGGTCGGAAGAGGCATTGTTGAATTCGGCCGCGTCGATGAGACCGCGATCGAGTGCGGGCACGATCTCGCCACCCGGCAGCGGGTTGACCGACACGCCCAGCTCATTGAAGATGTCCACAGCGAGGCCAACCGTGCGGTACTTCAGGCCTTTGAGGTCCCCCACCTTGGCGATGGGCTTTTTGAACCAGCCCAGCGGCTGCGTGGGCATCGGGCCATAAACATGGGACACCACGTCGATGTTGAGGGATTTGTAAATCTCTTCCAGGATGGCCTTGCCGCCACCATAGTTGTGCCACGACAGCACCATGTTGGGGTCCATGCCGAAGGCCGGGCCAGAGCCCCACAGGGCCAGGGCGGTGTTCTTGCCGTAGTGGTAGGCCAACACGCCGTGACCACCGTCCAGGGTGCCTTTGTTCACTGCATCAAGCAGTTGGAATGGAGGCACCACGGCGCCGGCCGGCAACACCTCGATTTTGAGACGGCCACCGGCCATGTCATTGACTTTCTTGGCGAAGTCGTTGGCGTACTCGTGGAAGATGTCCTTGGCCGGCCAGGTGCTTTGAAAGCGGAACGAAACGGTGTCGGCACGCGACACCATCGGGGCGCTCATGGCGCCGGCAGCAACGGCCGCGCCTTTGAGTAGGTTGCGGCGGCGGGGGGATTTGGACTCGGACATGGATTCTCCTGGTGATGTGTTTAAGACGATAGTGTCTAAGACAGTTGGTCGACAACCCGTGGATTCTTAGCGATTTGTGAATCTGGAACAGAGGGTTTCTACCTATATGCAGCTTATCCCACAGGTGTCCAAGTGAGTCGGTAAAGAGCGGCACAATCTGGACTACCACGAACCACGAACTACGAAGGCAGTGACCCCTTGATCAGGGCTAACTTGGCCTCGACCCGCAGGAGGAGCGCGATGCAGCGACGAGATTTCTTTCAACACACCGCTGTGGCGGGCAGCACAGCGCTGGCCACAGGACTGACCGGTTGCGCCACCGCGGGCGGTGTTTCCCAGGCGACAGCGCGCATGCCCTTCAGCGTGCCGCAGGTGGTCCTGCCCGTGGTGGGCAGTGACGAGGTGTTCCCCGTTCGCCGCATTTATTGCATTGGTCGCAACTACGCCGCGCATGCCCGAGAGATGGGCTCGGACCCGACACGCGAGCCACCGTTTTTCTTTCAGAAACCGACCGACGCTATTCAGTGGGTGCCCACCGGCACGGTGGCCGATCATCCCTACCCGCCGCTGACCAAAAACTACCACTACGAGGCCGAGTTGGTGGCCTTGCTGGGGCGTGGCGGCCGCAACATTCCGGTGGACAAAGCCCTGGACCTGGTGTGGGGGTACACCCTGGGCCTGGACATGACCCGGCGCGATCTGCAGCGATTCATGGGCGACCAGAAAAAACCCTGGGAGATCGGCAAGAGCTTTGACCGCAGCGCGCCCATCGGTGCCGTGCACAAGGTAGCGCAGACCGGGCATTTCACCCAAGGAGCCATCTGGCTGAAGGTCAATGGTCAAACCAAGCAGCAGGCGGATCTCAAACAGATGATCTGGTCGGTGGCCGAGCAAATCAGCAAGCTGTCCGAGGCGTTCGAACTGTTCCCGGGCGACATCATTTACTCCGGTACCCCTGAGAACGTGGGCCCGGTGGTGCGCGGCGATGTGATCGAGATGCACATCGATGGCTTGCCCAATCTGAGCGTTCGTATTGTTTGACGAGGGTGGAGAGGGCGATGAATCAACGTGCCTTGACCCAGCCCGAGCCCGCCGAGGGCTACGCGGGCGATGTGTCGCCGCAACTGGCGTGGGCGTGGG
>JBMSQF010000097.1:0-5764 GCA_049423145.1 Burkholderiaceae bacterium | reverse complement strand
GAGCGGGCTTCGAAGAGCTCGGCCACACGCGGCAGACCGCCGGTGATGTCGCGGGTCTTTTGGCCTTCGACCGGGATGCGGGCCAGCACTTCGCCGGGCAGCAAGTCTTGGCCATCACGCACCTGGATGAGTGCACCAATGGGGAAGCCGATCGTCACCGAGTGGTCGGTGCCAGGGATCTTCACCTCTTGGGCCATGCCGTCGAGCAGCTTGACCTGTGGGCGAACAACCTTGTTCGAGCCACGCCGCTTGGGGTCGATGACCACCAGCGTGGACAAGCCGGTGACTTCGTCGACCTGCTTGGCCACCGTCACGCCCTCCTCCACATTCTCGAACTTCGCCTTGCCGGCGAATTCGGTGATGATCGGGCGGGTCAGCGGGTCCCAATTGGCCAGTACCGTCCCGGCCTTGATGGCCTGGTCGGGCTTGATGTTGAGCGTGGCGCCATAAGGCACCTTGTGGCGCTCACGCTCACGGCCGTGCTGGTCGGAGATGATGATCTCGCCTGAGCGGGAGATGACCACCAGTTCGCCCTTGCCGTTGGTGACGTAGCGCATGGTGGCGTTGAAGCCGATGAGGCCATCACTCTTGGCATCCACGCTCGAGGCCACCGCTGCACGCGATGCCGCGCCACCAATGTGGAAGGTGCGCATCGTCAGCTGGGTACCCGGCTCGCCGATGGACTGCGCGGCGATCACGCCGACGGCTTCGCCGGCGTTGATCAGACCGCCGCGGCCCAGGTCGCGGCCATAGCACTTGGCGCACAGACCGAAGCGCGTGTCGCAGGTCAGCGGCGTGCGAACCTTGACTTCGTCGACACCAGCGGCTTCGATTTCGTCGAGGAGGTCTTCATCGAGCATCACACCCTTGTCGATGAGCACGCCCTGGGTCTCAGGGTGGATCACCTCGACGGCCGTCACGCGGCCCAGGATGCGGTCGCGCAGGGACTCGATGACTTCACCGCCTTCGACCAGTGCGCGCATGGCAATGCCATGCTCGGTGCCGCAGTCGTCCTCGATGACCACCAGATCCTGCGTCACATCGACCAGGCGGCGAGTGAGGTAGCCGGAGTTCGCCGTCTTCAGCGCCGTATCGGCCAGACCCTTGCGGGCGCCGTGCGTGGAGATGAAGTACTGCAGCACGTTCAGGCCTTCACGGAAGTTGGCCGTGATGGGCGTCTCGATGATCGAGCCATCGGGCTTGGCCATCAGGCCGCGCATGCCGGCAAGCTGGCGGATCTGGGCCGCCGAACCCCGTGCACCGGAGTCGGCCATCATGTAGATGGAATTGAACGACTCCTGATCGACTTCCTTGCCATGGCGATCGGTGACCTTCTGCTTGGAGAGCTGGGCCATCATCACCTTGCCCACCTCGTCACCGGTCTTGCCCCAGATATCCACGACCTTGTTGTAGCGCTCACCGGCGGTGACCAAGCCCGAGACATACTGCTGCTCGATCTCCTTGACCTCGGCTTCGGCACGCGCAATCAGGTCGTGCTTTTGCTTGGGCACCAGCATGTCGTCGATGGCGATCGAGATGCCGGCACGGGTGGCCAGCCGGAAGCCGCTTTGCAGCAGCTTGTCGGCAAAGACCACCGTCTCCTTCAGGCCGCACTTGCGGAAGGAGGTGTTGATCAGCTTGGAGATTTCCTTCTTCTTCAGCGCCTTGTTGATGTTGGCGAAGGGCAGGCCCTTGGGCAGGATTTCCGACAGCAGCGCACGGCCGACCGTCGTTTCCACAAGCTTGGTCTCCGGCGTGAATTCGCCGGTGGCCTTGTCCTTGACGTACTCGGTCAGACGAACATTCACACGGGCGGTCAACTCGGCCACGCCGTTGTCCAGGGCGCGCTGCACCTCCACGACATCGGCGAAGACCATGCCCTCGCCCTTGCCGTTGATTCGCTCGCGGGTGGCGTAGTACAGGCCCAGCACCACATCCTGTGAAGGAACGATGGAGGGCTCACCCGAGGCCGGGAACAGCACGTTGTTCGATGCCAGCATCAGCGCGCGGGCTTCCATCTGCGCTTCGATGGAAAGCGGCACGTGGACGGCCATCTGGTCGCCGTCGAAGTCGGCGTTGAAGGCCGCGCACACCAGCGGGTGCAGCTGGATGGCCTTGCCCTCGATCAACACGGGCTCGAAGGCCTGGATACCCAGTCGGTGCAGCGTCGGGGCGCGGTTCAGCAGAACCGGGTGCTCCTTGATCACCTCTTCGAGGATGTCCCACACCACCGGGGTGCCGGATTCCACTTCCTTCTTCGCCGCCTTGATGGTGGTGGCGATGCCCATGGCCTCCAGCCGGCTGAAGATGAAGGGCTTGAAGAGTTCGAGCGCCATCAGCTTGGGCAGGCCGCACTGGTGCAGCTTGAGCGTGGGGCCAACCGTGATCACGGAACGGCCGGAGTAGTCGACGCGCTTGCCCAGCAGGTTCTGACGGAAGCGGCCACCCTTGCCCTTGATCATGTCGGCCAGGGACTTCAGGGCACGCTTGTTGGCGCCCGTCATGGCCTTGCCGCGGCGCCCGTTGTCCAGCAAGGAATCCACAGCCTCCTGCAGCATGCGCTTTTCGTTGCGCACGATGATCTCGGGGGCCTTCAACTCGAGCAGCCGCGCCAGGCGGTTGTTGCGGTTGATGACGCGTCGATAGAGGTCGTTCAGGTCGGACGTGGCGAAGCGGCCGCCGTCCAGCGGCACCAGCGGACGCAGGTCCGGCGGCAGCACGGGCAGCACCTCCAGGATCATCCAGTTGGGCTTGATGCCCGACTTCTTGAAGGCTTCCATCACCTTCAGGCGCTTGGAGTTCTTCTTGACCTTGAGCTCGCTGCCGGTCATGTCGTTGCGCAGCTTGTCGATCTCGACATCGAGATCCATGTCCTCAAGCAGCGCCTTGACGCCTTCGGCGCCCATCTTGGCCACGAACTCGTCCCCGAATTCGCTGGTCTTGGCGTCGAACTCGTCCTCGCTCAGGATCTGGAACTTCTTGAGCGGGGTCATACCGGGGTCGGTCACGACATAGGCTTCGAAGTACAGCACCCGCTCGATGTCGCGCAGGGTCATGTCCAACACCAGGCCCAGACGAGACGGCAGGGACTTGAGGAACCAGATGTGTGCGCAAGGCGCGGCCAGGTCGATGTGGCCCATGCGGTCACGGCGGACCTTGGTCTGGGTGACCTCCACGCCGCACTTCTCGCAGATGACGCCACGGTGCTTCAGGCGCTTGTACTTGCCGCACAGGCACTCGTAGTCCTTGATGGGCCCGAAGATCTTGGCGCAGAACAGACCGTCGCGCTCGGGCTTGAAGGTGCGGTAGTTGATGGTCTCGGGTTTCTTCACCTCGCCGAAGGACCACGAACGGATCTTTTCGGGCGAAGCCAGCCCGATCTTGATCGCATCGAAGTGCTCGTCAGGGGTGAACTGCTTGAAGATGTCCAGCAAGCCTTTCATGGCTTTACTCCTTGTAGGTTGGGGATCGCTTGATGAGTCTGTGTTTTCTGATCAGTTGGGGACAGAGCTCGTCGCTTCGCTTCTCAGTCTGTCCCGCAATGTCATTGGCTGGTTGGGGACAGAGCTCGTCGCCTTGCTCCTCGGTCTGTCCCCAAGGCCGTCAGCCCTTCTCCAACTCAATATCAATCCCCAGCGACCGAATTTCCTTCACGAGCACGTTGAACGACTCGGGCATGCCCGCGTCGATGGCGTGCTCACCCTTGACGATGTTCTCGTAGACCTTGGTGCGGCCGTTGACGTCATCGGACTTCACGGTGAGCATTTCCTGCAGCACGTAGGACGCGCCGTAGGCTTCCAGGGCCCAGACTTCCATCTCGCCGAAGCGCTGGCCGCCAAACTGCGCCTTGCCGCCCAGCGGCTGCTGGGTGACGAGCGAGTACGGGCCGGTGGAGCGGGCATGCATCTTGTCGTCCACCAGATGGTGCAGCTTCAGCACATGCATGTAGCCCACGGTGACCGGACGCTCGAAGGCATCGCCGGTACGGCCATCGTGCAGCACCGCCTGGGTGCGCGTGGCGGTGAGGCCCTTGCGCGCGGCGATGTCGTCTGGATAGGCCAGGTGCAGCATCGCGCGAATTTCCTCTTCAGCCGCCCCGTCGAAGACGGGGGTGGCGAACGTGGCGCCGTGCTGCAGGTTACCGGCCATCTCCAGCACTTCGGCGTCCGACAGACTCTTGATGTTCTCCGATTGGCCGCCGCTCTTGTTGAAGAGTTGCTCCATGAACTGACGCAGCTCGGCCACCTTGGCCTGCTGCTGCAGCATGTCGCCGACGCGCTGGCCGATACCCTTGGCCGCCCAGCCCAAATGGACTTCCAGCACCTGTCCCACGTTCATCCGTGAAGGAACGCCCAGGGGATTGAGCACGATGTCGCACGGGGTGCCGTCGGCCATGTAGGGCATGTCCTCGACCGGTACGATCTTGGAAACCACACCCTTGTTGCCGTGGCGGCCGGCCATCTTGTCGCCAGGCTGCAAGCGGCGCTTGACGGCCAGGTAGACCTTGACCATCTTGAGCACGCCCGCGGGCAGCTCGTCGCCCTGCGTGAGCTTCTTGCGCTTTTCCTCGAAGGCCAGATCAAAGCCGTGGCGCGTGGCGTGCAGCGAGTTCTTGATGCTCTCGAGCTGGTTGGCCACGTCCTCTTCGGCGGGACGGATGTCGAACCAGTGGTGGCGGTCAATTTCGTCGAGCAACTGGCGCGTGATGGTCGTGCCCTTGGATATCTTCTTCGGGCCGCCATTGGCCGTCTTGCCGATCAGCAGCTTGGCGATACGGTCGAAGGCGTCGGCCTCAACGATGCGGAGCTGGTCGTTGAGGTCCAGACGGAAACGCTTGAGCTCGTCGTCGATGATCTGTTGAGCACGCTTGTCGCGCTGGATGCCCTCGCGGGTGAAGACCTGCACGTCGATGACAGTGCCGCTGGTGCCTTGCTCGACTCGCAGCGAGGTGTCCTTCACATCGGATGCCTTCTCGCCGAAGATCGCGCGCAGCAGCTTCTCCTCAGGCGTGAGGGTGGTCTCACCCTTGGGGGTGACCTTGCCGACAAGTACGTCCCCGGGGCTGACTTCAGCACCGATGTAGACGATGCCCGACTCGTCCAGGCGAGCCAACTGCTGCTCGGACAAGTTGGGGATGTCGCGCGTGATTTCCTCGCTGCCCAGCTTGGTGTCGCGAGCCATCACCACCAGTTCCTCGATGTGGATCGAGGTGTAGCGGTCTTCGGCCACCACCCGCTCGGAGATGAGGATGGAGTCTTCGAAGTTGTAGCCGTTCCAGGGCATGAAGGCCACCAGCATGTTCTGGCCCAATGCCAGTTCACCGATGTCCGTCGAGGCACCGTCGGCAATGATGTCGCCGGCCACCACCTGGTCACCGCGCTTGACGATGGGACGCTGGTGGATGTTGGTGTTCTGGTTGGAGCGCTGGTACTTGATGAGGTTGTAGATGTCCACGCCCACCTCACCGGCCAATGCTTCGGCGTCATTGACGCGAATCACGATCCGGTTGGTGTCGACATAGTCCACCACACCCCCCCGGCGGGCCGCCACCACGGTGCCGCTGTCCTTGGCGGCCACGCGCTCGACACCCGTGCCGACGAAAGCCTTCTCAGGCCGCAGCGTGGGAACCGCCTGGCGCTGCATGTTGGCGCCCATCAGCGCGCGGTTGGCGTCGTCATGCTCGAGGAAGGGCACGAGCGAGGCGGCCACCGACACGATCTGCGTGGGCGCCACGTCCATGTACTGAACCTTGGAGGGCGAGGTC
>JBMSQF010000096.1:0-5802 GCA_049423145.1 Burkholderiaceae bacterium | reverse complement strand
CGCGTAGCGGGCGAGGTCGCGCGCGGCCAGCCGTTCCCCAGCCTTGAGGATGCCGGCGTATGAGCCGTCGAGGGCCCGTTGCTGTTCCTTGGTAGGGGCGGCGCTGAGCAGGCTGGCGAGCAGGAGGGCCAGGAGGGTGGCGAGGCGACGGAGCATCCCCGCACGCTAGGCCGATTATATAATCTGTAAAAGCCAATCCGGCGTTGCGGAGGGAAGGGTGTTTTCCTACCAAGTGGGCATGGCTTCGGACGACCTCCATTTGGCCCGCGCCGGCCAAGAATATGGCACCTGCGCGGCGGCCGAACTTGCTGCTCGGGTCAGTGCCGGGGAGGTCCTGCCTACGGATTACTATTGGCGCCCGGGCATGAAGGACTGGGCGCTGGTCTCGAGCCTGCTCGCGCCCCGTCCGCCGTTGCCGTTCGCGCGTCCAGCGGACAAAGCAGCCAACTTCCTCGACGACCTCTTCAGCCGCGAGAGCAAGGTCAAGGGCCTCCAACTGCTGTGGGACAAGCTCGCCGTCGCCCCCCGCGCCGGCCACCCCCGTAGAAGTGGAGGTGCTGCCCCCGGCCGTGCCCAAGGCCGAGACGGCTAAGGCGGATGCAGGCAAGGCCGAACAACCGGCTGCGACCGCCGACAAAGATCGCGGCCGCTTCGTCGTGCAGGCGGGCTCCTTCACCGACCTCGATGCTGTCCGAGACACCCGTGCCAAGCTCGAGCGCTTGGGCCTGAAGACCTACACCCAAGCGGCGGTGGTGGACGGCGTGACCCGGGTGCGCGTGCGCGTCGGGCCCTTTGCCACTCGGCAAGAGGCGCAGGATGTACAGAACAAGATCAAGGCAGCAGGGCTCACCGCCTCGCTGCTTCAACTCTAAGGGCTGCCCGACGCCATGACGGTGCTCGACATGGCCACCGTGGACCTGGCGATGCTGGGCGTTCTGGCCATTTCCGCGGGCATTGGCGTGTGGCGTGGCTTCATTTATGAGGCGGCCTCCCTCTTGGGCTGGGTGGTGGCCTACATCGGTGCGCAGCGTTTTTCACCCTGGTTGACTGCCGAATGGGCCTTGCAGGGCTACAGCCCTGAATTGGGCCGCGGCGGTGCATTCCTGCTGATGTTCATCGTGGTCCTGGTGGCTTGGGCTGTGATGGCTCGGCTGCTCAGGCAAATCGTTCATGCCACACCGCTGCAAGTGCCCGATCGCCTAGGCGGTGCCGCTTTTGGCTTGGTGCGTGGGGTTTTGGTGCTGGTGGTCCTGGCCACCCTGGTCGCCTGGACGCCGCTCAAGGACCACGAGGCCTGGCGCTCATCGGAAGGCCGGGTATGGCTCGAGCGGATCATCGACGGCCTGCGCCCCTTCTGGCCGGACTCCATGCCGGTCTCGCTGCCGTCGTCTTGGCTGCCAGATTCACCCACTCCCGCGCAGAACTCCGGTTCAAGCGGGGCGCCCAGTCAATAGGAGTCACCAGACATGTGCGGGATCGTGGGCGTGATGTCCCAGACGGCGGTCAACCAGCTGATCTACGACGCCTTGCTGCTGCTGCAGCACCGCGGCCAGGACGCAGCGGGCATCGTGACGATGCAGGACAACAAGTACTTCATGCACAAGGCGCGCGGCATGGTGCGCGATGTGTTCCGCACTCGCAACATGCGCGCCCTGGGCGGCAACATGGGCCTGGGGCAAGTGCGGTACCCCACCGCCGGCAACGCTTACAGCGAAGAAGAAGCGCAGCCCTTCTATGTGAATGCGCCGTACGGCATCGTGCTCGTCCACAACGGCAACCTCACCAACGCCGCCGTTCTCAAGCGCGAGTTGTTCGACATCGACCGTCGTCACTTGAACACCGAGAGCGACACGGAAGTGTTGATCAACATCCTCGCGCATGAACTTGAAGGAGTCGCTCGCGATGTTCAACTCACGCCTGAAAGGGTGTTTGAGGCCGTGCGCGGGGTGTACCGCCGTATCAAGGGATCCTATGCGGTGGTGGCCCTGATCGCAGGTCATGGCCTGCTCGCTTTCCGTGACCCGCATGGCATCCGGCCCTTGATCTATGGTGTGGCCTCGACCGCGCAAGGGCAAGATGTGATGGTTGCCAGTGAGAGCGTCGCACTGGATGGGAGCGGTTTCAAGGTGGCGCGCAATGTGGCGCCTGGCGAGGCGCTCTTCATCGACCTGCAAGGTCGGGTTCACGCGCAGCAATGCGCAGATCGCACGGCGCTCAACCCCTGCATCTTCGAATTCGTGTACCTGGCGCGTCCCGATTCCGTGATCGATGGGATTTCGGTCTACCAGGCTCGGGTCAACATGGGCCAAACCCTGGCTCAGCGCGTGATCTCCATGATGCCGCCTACCGATATCGACGTGGTGATCCCGATTCCGGAGTCCAGCCGCCCTTCGGCCATGCAATTGGCGGTGGAGCTCGGCCGGCCCTACCGAGAAGGCTTCGTGAAGAACCGCTATGTCGGGCGGACCTTCATCATGCCGGGACAGTCCATGCGCAAGAAGTCGGTGCGGCAGAAGCTCAATGCCATCACGAGTGAATTCAAGGGGCGCAACGTGTTGTTGGTGGATGACTCCATCGTGCGCGGCACCACCAGCAAAGAAATCGTGCAAATGGCCCGCGAGGCGGGCGCGCGCAGAGTGTTCATGGCGTCGGCGGCTCCGCCCGTTCGATTCCCAAATGTCTATGGCATCGATATGCCCACGCGGGAAGAGCTGATTGCACATGAACGAACCGTGGAGGAGATCAAGGCCTTCATCGGCGCCGATGCCCTGATCTACCAAGATGTGGATGCAATGAAGCGCGTGGTCGGACAGTTGAATCCGTCCATCATGGGGTTTGAGGCCTCATGTTTCGATGGTAACTACATCACCGGTGACGTGAGTGCAGCCGACTTCGCCCAACTGGCGGCCCAACGCGCCACCCAGGGCGATGAGGAAGACCAGACTGTTCGCGGGCGGCTGACGCTACCCAATGCCCACGGATCGAAGGAGGGCTCGTGATGGGGCAGGACCAATCTGCAAATGAAAGTCCATGGGGCAATGACCGCTTGCCGTCCGATGTGCGCCGCGACACCTTGGCTGTGCGCGAGGGGTTACCAGCGTCGCAGTGGGGAGAGAACGCGGAGGCCCTATTCCTCACAAGCAGCTTTGTCCACCCCAGTGCGGAAGTGGCGGCGCGGCGTTTCGCCAATGAAGAGGACGCCTTCGTCTATTCGCGCTTTTCAAACCCGACGGTGGCCATGATGGAGCGCCGCCTGGCCGCGCTCGAGGGCACTGGTGGGTGTATCGCGACCTCGAGTGGCATGGCCGCCGTGATGCTGTTGGTGATGGGTCTTCTCAAGGCGGGCGACCATGTGGTCTGCTCGCGCAGCGTGTTTGGCTCGACGATCAAGCTTCTGCAGGGCGAGTTTGGCAAGTTTGGCGTGGAGTCCACCTTTGTTTCGCAGACGGATGTGGATGAATGGAGGCGGGCGGTCCAGTCCAATACCAAGCTCTTGTTTGCGGAGACGCCCAGCAACCCCTTGACCGAAGTGTGCGACATGGCTGCCTTGGCTGATATCGCGCGAGGGGCGGGCGCCTGGTTCGCCGTTGACAACTGTTTCTGCACGCCGGCGCTACAGCGGCCGGTGGAGTTCGGTGCCGATCTTGTGATTCATTCGGGCACGAAGTACCTGGACGGGCAGGGCCGTGTGGTCGCCGGTGCGATCTGCGGATCATCAGCGTTGATCGAGGAGCGGTTTGTGCCGGTGATGCGCTCGGCCGGCATGAGCCTGTCTCCCTTCAACGCTTGGGTGGTGCTCAAGGGCATGGAGACTCTGTCGATTCGCATGCGCGAGCAGAGTGCGCGGTGTCTGGCCTTGGCCCAATGGTTGCAAGCGCAACCCCAGGTGGCACGCGTGTATCACCCGGGGCTTGAATCTCATCCGCAGCACGCCCTGGCCATGCGGCAGCAGTCTGGCTGTGGTGGGGCGGTGGTCAGCTTCACTGTCCGTGGTGACGATGCCGCCGCGGCCAGAGCCCATGCTTTCGCCACGATCGATTCCACGCGCATCTGTTCGATCACAGCCAACCTCGGCGATACCAAAACCACGATCACACACCCGGCCAGCACCTCTCACGGGCGGCTCACCGAAGCGCAGCGCTTGGCGGCGGGAATTACCCAGGGCTTGGTCCGGGTGGCGGTGGGCCTTGAAGACCTGGAAGACCTGAAGACAGACCTGGCGCGCGGCTTGGCCTGCATCTGACGACGACCTCATGACGAAGACCATCCGCACGCGCATTGCCCCTTCACCCACCGGTTTCCTGCATCTGGGAACGGCCCGCACGGCGCTGTACTCCTGGGCCTATGCGCGGCACCATGGCGGGCAGTTCATCCTGCGCATTGAGGATACCGATGTGGCGCGTTCCACTCAGGATTCGGTGGATCAGATCCTTCACTCGATGAAGTGGCTGGGTCTGGAGTACGACGAGGGGCCGATCTACCAGATGCAGCGTCTGGCGCGGTACCACGAGGTAGTCCAAGAGATGATCGCCAACGGCACCGCCTACTGCTGCTGGTGTAGCCCGGCCGAATTGGACGAGATGCGCGAGCAGCAGAAGGCCCGAGGCGAAAAGACGAGATACGACGGGCGTTGGCGGCCAGCACCCGGCAAGACGCTGCCCGCGCCGCCCGCAGGGGTGAAGCCGGTGGTGCGTTTGGCCAACCCGCTGACCGGTGTGGTGAGTTGGAACGATCTGGTGAAGGGGCCGATCAGCATTTCCAATGAGGAGATCGACGATCTCATCATCCTGCGCCCCGCACCCGAGGAGGGGCTGCCGGGGGCTGCGGACGCGGCGCTGGGCATCCCCACCTACAACTTCGCCGTGGTGGTGGACGACTGGGACATGCGCATCACCCACGTGTTCCGCGGTGATGAGCACATCAACAACACGCCCTGGCAGATCAACATCTACCGCGCGCTGGGTGCCGAGGTGCCGCAGTTTGGACACTGTCCCATCATCCTAGGGGATGATGGACTGAAACTGTCCAAGCGGCGTGGTGCGGTCAGCGTGACGGCCTATGAAGAGGGCGGCTACTTGCCCGAGGCGATGCTGAACTATTTGGCGCGACTGGGCTGGAGCCACGGCGACGACGAGTTGTTCACGCGGGACCAAATGGTGCAGTGGTTCGATGGAACGCACATGGCCAAGAGCCCGGCGCAGTGGGACCCGGCCAAGCTGGCTTGGGTGAACGCCCAATACATCAAGCAGGCCGACGATGCGCGCCTGGCGGGGCTGGTGCAGCAGCAGTTGGCGCGGCGCGGCCTTCCTGTTGTGCAGGACGCCACGCTGGTGGCGCAATGTGGACTGTTCAAGGACCGCTGCTCGACCACTGCGGAACTTGCTGATTGGGTGCAGCTGTACCACACCGCGCCGACGCCCTCGGCAGAAGAGCGTGCGCTGCATGTCACCGAGGCGGTGGTGCCGGCGCTACGGGGCCTGCGTGAGAGGCTCGCTTCATGCGAGTGGACCCAGGCGGGCGTTGCGGCGGCCATCAAGCAGACACTGGCGGAGCACGGCCTGAAAATGCCTCACCTTGCCATGCCGCTGCGGCTGTTGGTTTGTGGCCGCGTGCAGACCCCGTCTGTGGACGCGGTGCTCGCCCTGTTCGCCCGGGAAGAAGTCCTCACGCGCTTGCGGGGCGTGTGAAAAACGGGCTATACTTATAGTCTTGCTTGAACGGTGCGTTACCCTCACGATTCAAGTCAATCGGGGGTATAGCTCAGCTGGGAGAGCGCTTGCATGGCATGCAAGAGGTCAGCGG
>JBMSQF010000095.1:0-5817 GCA_049423145.1 Burkholderiaceae bacterium | reverse complement strand
CCATTCCAGGTATTCTTACGATAACAGTATCGATCATCAGAAAGTATGAAAATGGCTGCTACCGCCACCTTGTCCAGCAAGTTCCAGATTTCAATACCGAAGGCTGTGCGCGAAGAGAAGCACTGGGAGGCTGGTCAGGAGTTTGTCTTCATTCCCAAGGGGAAGGGCGTGCTGGTGATGCCGGTGCCCGAGTTTGAACAGTTGGCAGGTTTGGCGCGTGGCGCCCGGAAGTCCGGCTATCGCGATCGAAAGGATCGCTACTGATGGCGACTCGGCGCGTGGTGGACACGTCGGCTTGGATCGAATGGCTGACCGCCAGTTCACTGGGCCATCAGGTGGCCAAGCATTTCCCCGCCAGACCACTTTGCCTTGTCCCGACCATCGTTCAGCTGGAGCTGTCGAAATGGTTGGTCCGTGAGGTGGGGGAGGATGAGGCTGATCAGGTCATCGCATTCACGCAAAAGTGTGTGGTGGTGCCGCTGGACACCGCGATCGCGCTGCGAGCCGCAGATCTGCACCGGGAGCACAAGCTGGCCACGGCTGATGCGATCGTCTATGCGACGGCTCAGCACATGGGAGCCACATTGCTCACCTGCGATGCTCACTTTGAAGGCTTGACTGGCGCGGTGGTGATGCCCAAGCGGGCCTAACCCGGCTCTTGCGCCGAGCGCTTTCTTCTGCGACGAGAGTCGGACGCCTCAGCGCCCGATCAACCGCTGCCAAGCGACCATGGCACCGTCCAGCAACAGTACCGCGCACACCCCCGAACTCAAGCCCATCAGCATGCCCAGCCAGGCGCCGTCGACTTCATGCCCGATGCCGAAGCCCCAGGCGGTGGCGGCAAAGAACGCCAGCACGTGCAGCGCGGCCACCGAGACCCGAGCGGCCGCGGTGGACAAGGTCATGGACATGCTTCAGTGCGGCTGTTGGTTGCGACGGCGCTGTTCCTCGCGGCGGCGGTTGGCTGCCTGAACTTCCTTGAGAAGCCACAGCGTGACCCACAGCAGCCAAGCCAGGAACATGATGGTGTAGAGCGTCATGGAGGGTCTCCGGTGTGCTCGGCTTGTCCGAGCGTTCAAGGGCGCCGCTGAGCGGCGTGCTGGGCCTGCCAACCCAGTGCCAGGCCGGCTGTGGCCAACAACAAAAGCACTTCGGCACTATAGATGAAACCGTATCCGATGGACGGGTTTGTCATGGACGAACCGAACCACCCCTGAGCAGCTGCGGCCGCAAAGGCATCGCGGCCGAGGGCTCCGAGTGCCACCGCCAGACCGGCGGCCGTGGCCTGCACGGCGCCCCAGGCACCCAGGGCCAGACCGGATTGGTCCTCGGGTGCGTTCTGCATGGTGGCGGTCAGCGTGCCGTGGCCGAAGAGGCCGCCGGCAGCGCCAATGAAGAACACGCCGGTGGCAAACAAGGGGACGGATTCAGCAGGAGCGGCCAGGATGACGGCTGCAAAGGCCGGCACACCCAGCGCCGCACCGCGCAGTGCCATGCGCATGGGGTCACCGCCACGGCCCAGCACCACGGAGGCCGTGGTGAAGCCCAACAGGCCACCGGCAGCCAGCGTGGCGGTGAGCCAGGTGGTTTGCCCCACCGACATGCCCAGCACGGCACCGCCGTAGGGTTCCAGCAGCACATCCTGCATGGTGAAGGCCATGGTGCCCAGCCCGATGATCAAGAGCCGATGGCGCGCGCTGGCATCGGCGATGAAGTGGTGCCAGGCCTGGCCGAAGCTGATGTCCGGCGCGGGGCGCTGCAAGCGGGTGCGGTCGCGGCTTTCCTGTTTCCACAGCGACACGCTGTTGAGCACCAGGGTGGCCACTGCAGAAGCTTGGATCACCTGCACCAGGCGGCCCGGCGAGTATTCCTCCAGCATCCAACCGAACACCAAGGCGCTGACGACGGAGCCGGCCAACAGCATCACGTACATGAGGCCCACCATCTTGGGCTGGTCGCTCGCCCGGACGAGATCCGTGGCCAGGGCCAGGCCGGCGGTTTGGGTGGTGTGCAGGCCTATGCCCACGAGCAGGAAGGCGGCGGCCGCGGCAGCTGGGCCCGTCCAGGTGGGCCAAGCGGCGGCATTGCCGCCACCCGAGAGCACGAGCAGGGCCCAGGGCATGATGGCCAGGCCGCCAAACTGGATCATGGTGCCGCGCCATATGAAGGGCACGCGGCGCCAGCCCAGGGCGGCGCGGTGGTGGTCGGATTTGAAGCCGATGAGTGCCCGAAAGGGCGCATAGAGCACGGGCAGCGCCACCATCAGCGCCACCAGCGAAGGGGCCACGCCGAGCTCGACGATCATCACGCGGTTGAGCGTGCCCATCATCAGCACGAGGGCCATGCCCACCGACACCTGAAACAGGGACAGGCGCAGCAGGCGGGAAAGGGGAAGGTCGGCCGATGCGACGTCGGCAAAGGGCAGAAAGCGAGGGCCCAGGGTGACCCAGCCGCGGACAACCGATTGGGTGAGCCGTTTCATGCCGAGAGGTTCACGGACCAGGGCGACCGTTGTTTTCAACACGACAAGGCCCCAGCAAGACCAGCCCGGTCGGGAGGTTGGGCTGGCCTTGCGGGGGAGGGTGCAAGTCCCTTATTTCGCCTCTGGGGGTGCCAGGGCGACCTTGCTGGGTGCCTCCGCAGTGGCGGCGGCCGCAGGGGCTGCGCCATTGAGGAACTTCTTGACCCAGGTGGTATTGCTCATGACGGCCAGGTGCACGCAGAACGAGCCCACGGCCACTGCGCCCAGGAACAGGGGGACGCCCACGGTGGGTTTGACCACCAGCCACATCTTTCCGTAGATCATGGTGTGCGCCTCCGGTTACTTGAGCCAGGGAGAGTACATATAGGCCAGGAGGTGCGCCAGCGCGGCAATCATCCCGAAGATCTGGGTCCCCTGGATGATGTGGCGATGAAGCTCCTCGGCCTCGGCTTCGGTCAAGCCCGTGGGCCAGACCTTGTTTGGATCGGACATGTCGATCTCCTTCTTGGAACGTACTGCATCACGTGCGAAACCCGCACGCGGGTACTTCACCTCCCCGGCGTCATTATTGCCTGACAGTTGACAATGTCAATTGAAAATGACTTCGGGATTGTCCGGTGTTCTAGACAAGACCGGCCCCGGGGGCATCAAGCGGCATCGGCGCGGCGGCGAAGCGGCCGGGCGATGCGGCCAGGGGTTCGATGCGGACCGCCGGGGCGAATTGGCATTCGAGTTGCCGGTGCAAGGCCGGGTCGTGGTGGGCCGCGTGGATGTGAAGGCGGCCTTGGCCCAGGACCGCGACGGTGTCGGCCTGCAGGGCCAGGCTGAGGTCGTGCAGCACCGTCACGACGGTATGGGTGGCGGCGAGTTCGCGGAACAACCGGGCCAGGGCCCATTGGTGGGGCGGGTCCAGGTGCGCCGTGGGTTCATCCAGCAACAGCACCGATGCACCAGTGGCCAAGGCCCGCGCGAGGTGCACCCGCTGGCGTTCACCGCCGGAGAGCCGCTGCAAGGATCGGTCTTGCCAGGCTTCACAGTGGGTACGCCGCATGGCGGCCTGCACGGCCGCTTCGTCCTCGGCGCGCCAGCGGCCCCACAGCCCGGTGTGCGGCAGGCGGCCCAGGCTCACGGTTTCGCGGACGGTGAGGTCGCCGCTGCTGCTGTCCTGCTGCGGCAGCCAGGCCAAGGCCCGGGCGCGCTCGCGCTGGTTTTGAGGGCCCTGGGCTTGGCCGTGGAGGGTGACGGCAGGGCCGCGACCCGGCAACACGCCGGCCAAGGCTCGCAGCAGCGTGGACTTGCCGGCGCCATTGGGGCCCACCAGCGCGGTCCAGCCGCGGTGAAGCGCCAGCGTGATGTCCTGCAGCACCGGCTGCCCGTCCAGGGCGACGGACAGGCCTTGGCAGGACAGGGTGGGGGGCGAGGGTGGCCTGTGCAGCATGGCGATGACTGTTTAACGCGGCTGGCGCCGGTGCAGCAGGGCCAGCAGATACACGCCGCCGCCCACGCCGGTGACCACGCCCACCGGCAGTTCCTGCGGTGCCAGCGCCCAGCGCGCGCCGATGTCTGCAGCCAGCAGCACCACGGCGCCCATGCCGGCGCTGGCGGGCAACAGGAAGCCGTGGCCCGACGGGGCCAGATGGCGCACCAGATGCGGCGCCACCAGGGCGACGAACAGGATGAGCCCGGCTTGGGACACGGCCACGGCGGTGCAGGCGGCCATCACGCCCACCAGCAGCAGGCGCATCGGCGCCACCGGCAGGCCCAGGCTGGCCGCAGCCTCTTCCCCCAGGGTGAGCACGTCCAGCACGCGGGCCAGGGCCAGACTGAAGGCCAGGCCCAGGAGCGCCATGGCCCACAGGGCTGCGACGGCAGCATTGTTCAGGAGCTGGGTGTTGCCCAGCAGCAGGCTCTGCCGCTGGCGCCAGGCATCGGGTACGAAGGTGGACACCAGGTCGGTCAGGGCGCCCAGGACCACACCCACGACGAGGCCGGCCAGCAGCAGCCGGTGCGTGTGCTGTGCACCGCGGGCCAACAGCAGGGTGAGCAAGGCGCCGCCGAGCGCGCCGACGAAGGCAGCCCCCATCACGCCCGCACGCACCAAGGGCTCCAGTGGCTGCCAGGCCGCGGTGGCCCCCGCGCTGGCGGCGGCCACCAGCGTGACGGCCAGTGCGGCGCCGGAGCCTGAGCCCAAGAGGTAGGGGTCGGCCAAGGGGTTGCGAAACAGGCCTTGGGCGAGCGCGCCACCCAGGCCGAGCAAGAGGCCCAAGGCCACCACGCCCAGGGTGCGGGGCAGGCGAATATCCAGGATGAGGGCCGCCTGCGCCGCATCCGCGAAGGCGCCGGGCGATGGAGGGGTGTGCGTTGGTGTGTGCGTTGGTGTGTGTGCCTGTGTCTGCGTGCTGGAGAAATCCGGCCATTCCAGGCCCTGGCTGCCGATGAACAGGCTCAGGGTGCTCATCACCACCAGCGCGACCAGCAAAGCCAGGCCCAGCATGCGGTGGCGGCGGGTGCGGGCGTGGATGCGGTTCATGCAGGCCAGCCTACTGCGGCGTCACCGCCGCCGCGGTTTGCAACAGGCAATCGGCCAGGGTGTGGGCCGCCGTGCCCAAGCGCGGGCCCGGGCGCACCAGCGCCTCCCAACGCGCGGGTGGCAGGCTGCAGGCCCTGTCGTTCAAGGCCTTGAGCGCCGCCCATCCCGGTCGGCTGCGCATCTTTTCGAAGGCAGCGCTGCTGGCAATCACCACATCGGGTTGCGCGCGGACGATGAACTCCGGATTCAGGCGGGGAAAGGGCCCGAGTTCTTCGGGCACGATGTTGCGCAAGCCCAGTTGCATGAGGGTCTGGCCGATGAACGAGTTCGGCCCGGCGGCGTGTGGTTCACTGGAGACTTCCACATAGACCCGCTGCCCCCGCACCGCAGCGGGTATGCGTTGGGCCGCTTCACGGATCGCCTGTTGCGCCTCATCCCACCGCTGTTCGGCCAGCGCTGGGCGGCCCAGTTGGGCACCGATGGCCTGCAGGGCCGCGCGCACATCGGCTTGGCTTTGCGTGGGCAGGGCCAGGGTGTGGATGCCCAACTCCTTCAAGCGCGGAATCAGCCGGCTCGATGGGGGCAGCAACACCAGTGTGGGTCGCAGGGCAACCAGTTGTTCCAGGGGCGTGTCGTCCAGGCCGCCAAGCTTGGGCAGGCGCTGAACCGAGGCGGGCCAGTTGGAGTGGCGGTCCACACCCACGAGCTGTTCACAGGCCTGCAGCAGACACACGGTTTCGGTCAGCGAGGGCACGAGGCTGACCAGGCGCATGGGGGCGGCCGCAGGCGCCTGGGGCACCGTTGG
>JBMSQF010000094.1:0-5881 GCA_049423145.1 Burkholderiaceae bacterium | reverse complement strand
GCAACCGGACTGGCAACAGGCGGCCTGCGCCCTGGCGCTGCGCAGTGGACTGACCCTGGTCACCGGTGGCCCGGGCACCGGCAAGACCTACACCGCTGCGCGTCTGCTGGTGCTGCTGCAGGCGATGCACCCGGGCCCCGACCTGCTTCGTGTGGCGCTGGCCGCACCCACGGGAAAGGCGGCCGCGCGGCTGCGCCAATCAATACAGCAGGCTTTACAGAATCTGCCGCCCGATCTTGCCGCCGAGTTGAACATTCCGGCCTGGGCCGCGTCGCTGGGTGCTGCGCGCACCATCCATGGCCTGCTCGGTGTGCAGCCGCGGTCCCGTCGCCCACGCCACCACGCGGGCCATCCCCTGCCATGGGATGTGGTTTTCGTGGATGAGGCCTCGATGATCAACCTTGAACTCATGGATGCCTTGCTCGACGCCTTGCCGCCTCAAGCTCGACTCATCCTCTTGGGCGACAAGGATCAGTTGGCCTCGGTAGAGGCCGGCTCCGTCCTGGGCGACATTTGCAGGGTTGCGGCCGGTCCCACCGGGGCCTACACCCCCCAAACCGCCGCATGGATACGCGCCTATAGCGGTCAGCTGATTCCTTCGACGGCGCTTGCCGCGCTTGCCGAGCCGCCCCCCCATCCCTTGGCGCAACAAACGATCGAGTTGCGACACAGCCGGCGATTCGATGGGCTGATTGGGGAACTGGCCCTGGCGGTCCATGCGGGGCGGGCGGAGTCCGTGCTGAGCGCCGTCCAGGACGCGGGCATCCTCAGTCCGGACCTCAGCTCGGTGCCCGCATGGTCTCAAGGTCGGCACGATGCCCTCGCTGGCGGCTATCGCTCCTATCTGGACCTGCTCGCCCAGGCCCACAGCGGGGCAACGATGCCGCTGGACACGAACGGCGCGGCACAGGTGCTGCATGCCTTTGAGCGCTTTCGCGTGTTGTGCGCACTGCGCGACGGCCCCTGTGGGGTGTCGGGCCTCAACGAGATGATCGAAAGCGCGCTGCGGGAAGCGGGTCTTTTGAGGGAGGAAGGCCCGTGGTACGAAGGACGCCCCATCATCGTCACGCGCAACGATCCCGCGCTCGGCCTTTTCAATGGCGACATCGGTGTGGTGATGCGCGAGCCCGATGGCCAAGGCGGTCTGCGGGCCTGTTTCCTCGAGGCTCACGGCGTTCGGGCGGTGGCCGTTTCTCGATTGCCGCCGGTGGAGACGGCCTTTGCCATGACCGTGCACAAGAGCCAGGGCTCGGAATTTGAGCATGTGGTTCTGGTCTTGCCGGAGGGTGATGCGGCGGTGCTGACCCGGGAATGGCTCTACACGGGCATCACGCGTGCGCGCAAGGCGCTGAACATCGTGGCGCGTGACGCGAGCCTGCTGCGCCTGGCCACCTTGCGCTTAACGCACCGCATGGGGGGCCTGCGCGAGCACCTGGGCGCGCCCGGATAATCCACCGGCGCCATAGACAACACCCATGAGGCGGCCATGCTGCTGATGATCGACAACTACGACAGCTTCACCTACAACCTCGTCCAGTACTTCGGCGAACTCCAGTGCGAGGTGAAGGTCGTGCGCAACGATGAGCTTGCTTTGAACGACATCGAGTCGCTCAAGCCCAGCCATCTGGTGCTGTCACCCGGCCCTTGCTCGCCGGCGGAAGCGGGCATCTGCGTCGCGGCCATCCGTCACTTCATGGGCCGACTGCCCATTCTGGGGGTGTGCCTGGGTCACCAAAGCATCGGCGCCGCCCTGGGTGGTCGCATCGTGCGAGCGCCGGTCCCGATGCACGGCAAGACCAGCCTCATCACCACCGACCGCAAGGGCGTCTTCGCGGGGCTGCCTCGCGACATCACCGTCATCCGCTACCACTCCCTGGTGATCGAGGAGGCCACCCTGCCGGAGCAACTGGTGGTCAGTGCCCGCAGCGAGGATGGACAGATCATGGCCGTCCGCCATCGGGAATTGGCCGGCGGCTCAGCGCCCCTGGAGGGTGTTCAATTTCACCCTGAATCGATTCTCAGTGAGCATGGCCATGCCATGCTGCGCAATTTCCTGATGACGGGCCGGGCACTTCAACCGGCCTGATCAGCATGATCGACCTGCGCAGCGACACCGTCACCCGGCCCACCGCCGCCATGCGCGAGGCGATGCTGCGGGCACCGGTGGGAGACGATGTCTTCGGCGATGACCCCACCGTGCAGGCGCTTCAGGAACGGATTGCGGCCGACCTGGGTTTTGAGGCGGCCCTGTTCATGCCCTCGGGCACCCAAAGCAATCTGTGCGCACTCATGGCGCATTGCCAGCGTGGGGATGAGTTCCTGGTCGGTCAGATGGCGCATACCTATCGCTGGGAGGGTGGCGGCGCGGCGGTGCTGGGCAGCATCCAGCCACAGCCCTTGCCCCAAGGTCCGGACGGCCGGATCGAGTGGGCCGAGATCGAGGCTGCCATCAAGCCGCGTGACGCCCACTTCGCCCGAACCCGTTTGCTCTGTCTCGAGAACACCTGGGGCGGTCAGGTCCTGGATGCCGCCTACGCTGCCGAGATCACCTCGAAAGCGCGGGCGCGTGGACTGTCCACCCACCTCGATGGCGCACGCCTGTTCAATGCGGCAGTGGCCAGCGGCGTTTCCGTGCGGGAACTCAGCCGCGGCTTCAACAGCGTTTCCGTCTGCTTCAGCAAGGGCCTGGGCGCCCCGGTCGGCTCGGCGCTGTGTGGCTCACGCGACTTCATTGAAGGCGCCCACCGGTGGCGCAAGATGGCCGGTGGGGGATTGCGCCAGGCGGGGATTCTGGCGGCGGCGGCCCTTTATGCGCTGGACCATCACGTGGAGCGCCTGGCCCATGACCATGCCAACGCCCAGCGCTTGGCCCGGGCACTCCAGGGCTTGGCCGGCGTGCGCGTGCAGTCCCCTCAGACCAACATCGTCTTCCTCGATCTCGAGCCGTCCCTTCAACGCCGCTTTCCCGAAGGTGTTCTGGGCGCCCTCGAGCGGGAAGGTGTGCGCTGCACCGGCCTGTATCGGCTGCGCTTGGTCACGCATCTGGACGTCTCGACGCAGCAAGTGGATGCCGCCGCCGCTGCCATCGCCCGCGTCCTGGGCTGAATCCCGGACAATCCGGGCCTCATCGGAGAACCCCATGTCCATCAGCACCACCGATGCACTTGTGCGCATCATCGAACACCGCGAGATCTTTCATGACGAGATGCTCACCCTGATGCGCCGCATCATGGGCGGTGAAATGTCCCCTGTGATGATCGCGGCCTTTGCCATCGGCTTGCGCGTCAAGAAGGAGACCATCGGCGAAATCGCCGCCGCAGCGCAGGTGATGCGCGAACTGGCCACGCCCGTGGCAGTCGAGGACCGCCGGCACCTGGTGGACATCGTGGGCACCGGTGGCGACAGTTCCCACACCTTCAACATCTCCACCGCCTCCACCTTCGTTGCAGCCGCCGCCGGCGCGCGTGTTGCCAAGCACGGCGGGCGCAGTGTGAGCTCCACTTCGGGCAGCGCCGATGTGATGGAGGCACTCGGCGCTCGCATCGATCTCCACCCCGAACAAGTGGCGCAGTGCCTGGCCCAGACCGGCATCGGCTTCATGTTTGCGCCCAACCACCACGCGGCCATGAAACATGCGGCGCCGGTGCGCAAGGAGCTGGGCGTGCGCACCATCTTCAACATCCTCGGGCCCCTGACCAATCCCGCCTCCGCGCCGAACACGCTCATGGGTGTGTTCCATCCTGATTTGGTGGGCATCCAGGTGCGCGTGCTGCAGCGCCTGG
Source organism: Burkholderiaceae bacterium (assembly GCA_049423145.1). Classification (GTDB taxonomy): domain Bacteria; phylum Pseudomonadota; class Gammaproteobacteria; order Burkholderiales; family Burkholderiaceae_C; genus RFTU01. The sequence continues at coordinate 2,099 of JBMSQF010000094.1, read as the reverse complement.
GGGCCGAACATGCCCTGGTCGTCTACGGAATGAATGGAATGGACGAGCTGTCCATTTCGGGTGAGTCCATGGTGGGCGAACTCCGGAACGGCCAGGTCCAGGAGTACACCGTCCACCCCAGCGACTTCGGCCTGCCCGTCTATGACAGCCGCGCGCTGCGTGTGTCCAATCGTGAGGAATCCGTGGCCTGCATACAGCGTGCGCTGTCCAACGAAGAAGGCCCTGTGCGGGACATCGTGCTGCTCAATGCGGGAGCAGCCCTGTACGCGGCCGGCTGCAGCGCCAGCCTGGTTGATGGGATCCGCCTGGCCCGCGAAACCGTGGCCAGTGGTGCGGCCAGTGCGCGCGTGGCGCAGTTCGTGGCAGCCACCAAGGCCCTGGCGGCGGGGGCCTGAGGCGACATGTCCGACATCCTGCAGCGCATCGTTGGCGTCAAGCGCGAAGAGTTGGAGCGGGCGCGCGCCCGCCGCAGCCTGGCCTCTTGGCGCGATGAGGCCGAACAGCGGCGCGATGGGCGGGGCTTCATTGCGTCGCTGCGTGCGCGCATCGCCGCCGGCCACAGTGGCGTGATTGCCGAGATCAAGAAGGCCAGCCCCAGCAAGGGGGTGATCCGAGAGCATTTCGTCCCGGCCGAGATCGCCGCCGCCTATGCCCGACATGGCGCCGCCTGCTTGAGTGTGCTCACCGACGAGTCTTTTTTTCAAGGCCATGCCACCCATCTGCAGCAGGCTCGAGAGGCCTGTGCGCTGCCGGTTTTGCGCAAGGACTTCATGGTCGATGAATACCAGGTATACGAGGCGCGCGCACTGGGCGCCGATTGCATCCTGCTCATCGCCGCCTGTCTGGATGATGCGCAGATGGCCGACCTGGAGGCCTGTGCCCATGCGCTGGGCATGGATGTGCTGGTCGAAGTGCACGACGGAGCGGAACTCGATCGGGCCTTGAAGCTGCGCACGCCCTTGCTGGGCATCAACAACCGGAACCTGCGCACCTTCGAGGTGTCGCTGCAGACCACGCTGGGTCTGTTGCCCCGCCTGGATCCCCAGCGGCTGTTGGTCACCGAAAGCGGCATCCTCGGTCCCGACGACGTGCAGCTCATGCGATCCCACGGGGTTCATGCCTTTCTGGTGGGCGAAGCCTTCATGCGCGCGGCAGATCCGGGGGCGGCCTTGGCTGCGCTATTCAACGCCCGCCCGGCGTGAGCCTGTTGCCTGAAGCGCAGGCAGCGCCCAATGTGCTGCAGGCCCCCCTGGGCCAATACCTGCGCACGGCGGTGCGCACGGCCGACCACTCGGGCTTGGGGTCTTGGGTTCCCACCCTCCAGGCGTGGCTGGACACACCGCAAGCGCAGCAACTCATCGATGCCGTGGAGCAACGGCAGCGTGACGGTGCTCGGGTCTATCCCGCCCATGTCCTTCATGCGCTCGCCCTCACGCCGCTGCATGCGGTGCGCGTGGTCATCCTGGGTCAGGATCCCTACCACGGCCCTGGGCAGGCCCAGGGCCTTGCGTTTTCGGTACCCCGGGGCTCCAAGCGGCCACCAAGCCTGCGCAACATCCTGCACGAGGTACACCGCGACCTGGGCAGGCTCAGCGAGGAGGCCGCCACGGGCGACCTGCAGTCCTGGGCTCGGCAGGGGGTGCTGCTTCTCAATTCGGCGCTCACGGTGGAGGATGGCCGGCCAGCGGCCCATGCGAACTTGGGCTGGGACCGGCTGGTCGACGCCCTGTTGAGGGCAGCCGTGGAAGCCGCACTGTCTGCAGGCCGTCCGCCGGTTCTCATGCTCTGGGGGGCCCATGCCCAGGCGCGCACCGCTTTGGTGCGCCGGGCCGATCCTCACAACCGTTGCCTGGTCTTGGCCGCCAACCATCCTTCTCCCCTGGCGGCTCGGCGGGGACCCACACCCTTCGTGGGCTGTGGGCATTTTTCGAAAGCGGCCGCATTTCTGGCCCAGACCGACCCCAGCACCCCCGCCATCCGCTGGTGAGCCCCGCGCTAGGCCGGGCCTCGGGCCTGGAATCTCTGCTATATTCCTGGGTTCGCTGCGGAGGGGTGCCCGAGTGGCTAAAGGGGGCAGACTGTAAATCTGTTGGCTTACG
>JBMSQF010000093.1:0-5931 GCA_049423145.1 Burkholderiaceae bacterium | reverse complement strand
CGCAAGAGCTTCGAGGGCTCGAGCCTGGAGACGATCAAGTACATGGTGGCCTCGGGCATGGGCATCACGGTCGTCCCGCGCATGAGCGTGCCCGAGGAAAAGGGTGGCTTGATCCGCTACATTCCCTTTGAGGCCCCAGTGCCCACACGCCGCGTGGTGCTGGCTTGGCGGCGCAGCTTCACCCGGTATGAGGCGATCGCCGCGCTGCGCAATGCGGTCATGGCCTGCACCCTCGCTGGCGTCAAGCGCATCAACGCCTGAGGCTCACGTACCGCGAGGGAACAGCTTGAGTGCTTCAGTGGCAGGAGGCAACACCGTCTGGGGCAGACGGCTGTCCGTCCACACGTGATGGGCCGGCAGAAAGGGCTGTTCGGGATCGAAACATTCCTGTACGACACCCACGATCTTCGGGTACCCCTCGGTTCGGTCAATGAGCATGTCACCGCATGCCGCACACACCTCGCGCACGGTGCGCGCACCGGAGTCCGCCGTGAAGGCCACGGTGCGGTACTCGCCGGTCGTTTGTGTGTCGCGCACCTTGAAGAAGCTGAAGTTGGAGTAGGGCTGGCCCGAGACCTCCCGGCATTGCTGACAGTGGCACACCAACTGCAGGATGGGTGCACTGGTCGACGCGAATTGAAAGGCGCCGCAGCGGCAATGGGCGCGGATGGGGGTGGTGTCGTTCATCATGTGGGTCTTCTTCGGCCTCAGCTCAGGTTGATGGGGATTAGGGTTCCATCGGGGCGCGCGCAATGCCGCATGCCAGGAAGATGCTCGGTCGCTCATCGGTACCGGGCCATGTCTGCGGACTCCCGCAGAAGCTCGCTGATCAAAGGAACATCGCCCAGCGTCGCTTCGCGACATTGCAGTCGAGCGATGGACGAGAGAAGGGGCAGCATGGCGCTCCGTGGGGATTCGCTCGTCACGGCCTCCCACAGAAGGCCCTGTCATCAGCCGTCGGCACCCTTCATCGCCCGGGCCATCGCCCGCGCCGCCTCATCGCCTGCGGCAGCCCCCTGCAAGACGCCGGCGCGATCCAGCTCGCTGCGATTCTGGCTCAACTTGAACTTGCCTTCGATCTTCGTGATCTCGATCTCCAGACCCACGATGGCGCGCAGCATGGAAGCGGTGTAATCGGGCGGTGCGTCGTTCACCGACCAGGGGCGCGGCTGTGCCGCTTCATGGTCGTCGGTCAGCCGCGAGACCAGGGCATGCAAGGCCTCAGCCTCATGGATGAATCGGGGCAGGCCATGGGCATGCACCACCGCGTAATTCCAGGTGGGCACCACCTTCCCATGCTCGGGCTTGCTGGGGTACCAGTTGGGCGTCACATAGGCCTGGGGGCCGTGGAAGACCACCACGCTGCTGCTCGGCGGCGTCTTCCAAACCGGGTTGGCTCTGGCCACATGCCCAATCAAGGTGCCATGCGGGCCACGGGTCCCATCGAAGTGCAGGGGCAGGTGGTTGACCAGCGGCTGACCATCCACCACGCACACCCAGGTGGCGAAGGGATGTGCCGTCATCAGCGCGCGCAGCGCCATGGGGTCGTTCTGTTCGAAGTGGGAAGGCAGGTACATGGGTCGTCCTTCAAGGGCGTGCCCACTCTAGCGCAGCAAGGCGGTCGCGGACGTCACCAGGGTCCGGCGGACCTCAGGCAGGCACCCCGGGATAATCGCACGATGTCCGAACTGTCTCCCGAAGTGCGCCGGCGGCGCACCTTTGCCATCATTTCCCACCCGGACGCGGGCAAGACCACGCTCACCGAGAAGCTGCTGCTGTTCTCCGGCGCCATTCAGATCGCCGGCTCAGTGAAGGCGCGCAAGGCGTCTCGCCACGCCACCTCGGATTGGATGGAGATCGAAAAGCAGCGCGGCATCTCGGTGGCCTCCTCCGTGATGCAGATGGAATACCGCGACTGCGTCATCAACCTCCTGGACACCCCTGGCCACCAGGACTTTTCAGAAGACACCTACCGCGTGCTGACCGCAGTGGACGCCGCACTGATGGTGATTGATGCGGCCAACGGCGTGGAGCCGCAAACGCGGCGCCTGTTGCAGGTCTGCCGCGCGCGCAACACGCCCATCCTCACGTTCGTCAACAAGATGGACCGCGAGGTGCAGGAGCCGCTGAACCTGATGGACGAGATCGAACGCGAGCTCGGCATGACGGTGGTGCCCTTTACCTGGCCGGTGGGCATGGCCAAATTCTTCGGCGGCGTGCTGGACCTGCGCAAGGACCAGATGCGCGTGTTCCGCCCGGGTGAGGACCGCGTGGCCGGTGATGAGGACGTGGTGGAAGGTTTAACGAACCCGCTGCTGCAAGCGCGCTTCGGCGCTGCCTACGAGCAGGCCGCCGGCGAAATCGAACTGGTCCGCGAGGCCGCGCCCGCCTTCGACGAGTCCGAATTCTTGGCCGGCCGTCAAACCCCCATGTTCTTCGGCTCGGCCATCAACAACTTCGGTGTGCAAGAGGTGCTGGATGCCTTGGTAGACCTGGCTCCTGCACCTGCGGCGCGCCCGTCGATCCAGCGCACGGTGGACCCCGACGAGAAGAAGTTCACCGGCGTGGTGTTCAAGATCCAGGCCAATATGGACCCGGCCCACCGCGACCGCATCGCCTTCGTGCGCGTGGCCAGCGGCAAGTTCGAGCGCGGCATGCGCCTGAAGGTGGTGCGCAGCGGCAAGGAGCTGCGGCCCAATACGGTCGTCACCTTCATGAGCCAACGACGCGAGCTGCTGGAAGAGGCCTATGCCGGCGACATCATCGGCATTCCGAACCACGGTGTGCTGCAACTCGGCGACACACTGACCGAAGGCGAGGCCCTGCAGTTCACCGGCCTGCCCTTCTTCGCGCCCGAGATGTTCCGCACGGTGGAGGTGGCCGACCCGCTGAAGACCAAGCAGCTCAAGGCCGGCTTGCAGCAGCTCGGTGAAGAAGGCGCGATCCAGGTGTTCCGCCCCGCTGCCGGTTCGGTGCTGATGCTGGGCGCCGTGGGCCAGTTGCAGTTCGAAGTGGTGGCCCACCGGCTGGAACACGAATACGGCTGCAAGGCCCGCGTGGCGCCAGCGCGTTACAACGTGGCGCGCTGGGTCACCTGTTCAGATGAAAGTGGCGGCGAGAAGGAGCTGCAGCGCTTCATCGACCACAACGCGCACCGCGTGGCCTTCGATGCGGTGAACGCGCCCACCGTTCTGCTGGAATATGCCGGCGAGCTGCGTGCCATGCAGGACAACTGGCCCAAGATCCAGTTCCACGCGCTGCGCGAGCACGCGGGCCTGGTTTTTCAGAAGTCGATGGATTGAGGGGCCGCCATGGCCGCTCGGCAACGGGGAAGGCGGGTGGGTCAGGAGGGCCGATGCGTCGGCTACGGGCTCAGCGCGCCTCGCGTGTCACGGTGCCGCTGCCCAACACAGACTGGCTGACATCGGTGGCGGGCCCTGTGTAGCGCACGTCTCCGCTGCCGGCCACGTTCACGCGCAGGCGTTGGCGTGCGTTCACCCGCGCATCGCCACTGCCGGCCACGTTCACCCGCACGTCTTCGGCCTCCAACTCGCGCAGCCACGCGTCACCACTGCCGGCCACACTCACCGTCAGGTTCTGGGCCGCACCCTGCACGCGCACGTCGCCGCTGCCGGCGACGTTCACGTCCACCTTGTGAGCGGTGAGGCCCAGTACGCGCAGGTCGCCCGAGCCGGCCACTGACAACTTGATCGCCGGCTGGTTGGACAGGCGCGCATCCAGGTCACCCGAGCCGGCCACCGTCAGCGCGTCGAAGCGCGGACCCTGCACGAAGACCACCGTCTCCGGTTCCCGCTTGCCAATGGACCAGGTGGTCCACGAGGACTTCTGTCGCAGCACCAGGGTGGGCACGCCCTGGCGTGTTTCCACCAGGGTCTCGAGTGACTCCCGGGCCTTGTCGGATCCTGTCACGCGCACCGATTCGCGCTCGGCCAGCTCCACCTTCACAGCGAACGAACCTTCCAGCGACACCGCCTGAAAGCCCGAGACGGCACGCTGCTGCCCGGCAGCCCAGGCGGCACGGGGCACGCTCAGGCCGGTCGATGCAAGGCCCACCCCGACGGCCATTGCCAGTGTGACCAAGCGGCGGGCCGAGGTAACGCGATGGTGGTTCGGGGTGTGCGGTGAGGGCTTGGTGGGTTTGTGGCTCATGGCTGATCCTTTCTGGTGCTGGAGGCAGTGTCGTGAGAGACCGCTTCAGACACCATCGCCTTGCGACGAATTGCGCGCTCGAGCGACGGAATGCGGTGGCTCCGGCCAGGTGCACACCTCCGCGGGGCCTGGCGCCTCAGGGCTTGATGTAGGCAAACCCTTCGCGCGCCTGCAGCCGCCCGATGCGCACCACGCCAGACGGCGTGAATTCGGCGTCCAGGGAGAACTGCTCGCGCTTGAGGTTGCGGTTCCTCAAGGTGATCTCGCACACCTCGAAGCGCACCTTGCGCGCCTTCAGGGCCGACACGAGCGCGGCGTAATCAATATTGGGGTTTTGGGGGTCCTTGGCGCCTTCCATCAGGAAGTCCACCCCTTCGGCATGCGTGACCACCACAATCTCGGTCTCCGGCGCCACATCCAGGTGGTTGCGGATGTTGCGCAGGCCTTTGGTGGCCTGCAGCGCGGCGTTGTCGATGTGGTAGACCACCTTGTCCGACCCCGGCATCGACTGCGCTTGGGCAGGTGGGGAGACGAGCAGGGCTCCGGAAGAGGCAACGAGGACGGCAGCAAGGCCCAGGTTTCTGAACACACTCATGGAGACTCCTTGGGTGAGGAAAATGGGGTCTGACCCCATTTTTTCGGATGCCCGAGATTAGACAAGGAAAATGGGGTCTGACCCCATTTTTATGAACCGCCTGACGCTGTACCTGAACCTCATTCGCTGGGATCGCCCCGCGGGCTGGTTGCTGCTGCTGTGGCCCACGCTCAGTGCCCTGTGGATGGCCGCCGACGGATTTCCCGGCTGGCACCTGTTGGCGGTGTTCACGCTGGGCACCATGCTCATGCGCAGCGCGGGCTGCTGCGTGAACGACGTGGCCGATCGCGAATTCGACCGCCATGTAAAGCGCACGGCGCAGCGGCCGGTTACCAGCGGCGCGGTGTCGGTTCGGGAGGCACTGCTGTTGGGCGCTGCCTTGGCCCTGTGTGCGTTCGCACTGGCGCTGACCACCAATCCGCCCACCATCCTGCTGTGTTTTCCGGCGCTGCTGATTGCGGTCCTCTATCCACACGCCAAGCGGGTCCTCAGCATGCCGCAGGCGGTGCTGGGGGTGGCCTTCAGCTTCGGCATTCCCATGGCCTTCTCGGCCGTGTTGGGCGGCCATGCCTGGTCGATACAGGCCTTGCGCGACGCCTTGCCCTGGCAGGCCTGGGCCCTGCTGGTTTCGAATCTGTTCTGGGTGCTGGCCTACGACACCGAGTACGCCATGGTCGACCGCGATGACGACCTGCGCATCGGCATGAAGACTTCGGCCATCACCCTGGGCCGAGCGGATGTGGCGGCGGTCATGGCCTTCTACCTGATCCACCTGTGGAGCTGGAGCTGGCTGGGTTCTTCCATGGGCCTGGGCCTGTGGTTCGACATCGGTATCGTGGCCGCAGGTCTGCAGACGGTGTGGCACTACACGCTCATCCGCGGCCGCAGCCGCGAGGGCTGCTTCAAGGCCTTCCGGTTGAACCACTGGGTGGGTTTCGCGGTGTTCGCCGGCACGGCGGTGGACCTGGGGCTGCGCTGATCGCGCCTCTCAACGGCCAAACTCGTCGCCCAACTCCCGGGCTCTGGCTCGCGCGGCCAGCAGCGCCTCGACGATGGACTCCTTCACGCTCCGGGCATCCAGGTGGGTCAGGGCCGCATGCGTGGTGCCGCCCTTGGACGTGACCTGCGCGTGCAACTCGGTCGGTGAGAGGGGCGAGTGCTGCGCC
>JBMSQF010000092.1:0-6018 GCA_049423145.1 Burkholderiaceae bacterium | reverse complement strand
TGAACCTCAAGCTCAGCTCGGGCATCTTCGGCTCCACCTTCTTCATGCTCACCGGTTTCCACGGTTTCCACGTGTTCGTGGGCATGCTGATGCTGCTGTTCATCACCCTGCGCCTGCAGAAGGGCCACTTCACCAGCGAGCGCCACTTCGGTTTCGAGGGCGCGGCCTGGTACTGGCACTTCGTCGATGTGGTGTGGCTGGGCCTGTATTTCCTGGTCTACTGGCTGTAACCAAGGGCCGCCGCCGCGACCACACGCCGTGCGTGGTCGTTGACGCGGTCTCGGTCTCGGGATCAGAAAAGGGCGCCTGCAGGGCGCCCTTGCCCTTGTGGGGTGGGTCGTGGCCCTTGGCGCTCAGCGCTGCACGGGCAGGCCCGAAGGCTGCACCCAGCCCATCCAATACGAGAACAGCACAAACAGGAAAAGGGCGATGGACATGCCCACGCGCAAGGCCAGCGCGCGGGCCATTTTCGAGTCGCGGCCATCGCCGTCTCGGGACTTTTTCAGCATGAAGACGCCGGCGCTGGCCAAAGCGGCGATGATGCCCACCAGGGCCAAGGCAATCAGCAGTTTCATGACCCCATTGTCACACCCGGTCAAAGGCGCCGTCTGGACCCGGATGATTCTTCTGTTGGCTGCAGTGGCGGCCAGCGGAGCCACGGCTGGGCTCGGGTTGTGGCAGCTCGACCGCGCGCGCCAGAAGGACCAGATCCTGGCTGCCGTCCAGGCGCGTGCGCTGATGCCGGCCTTGCAAGGCGAGGAACTCCAGGGCCCTGAGCAGCACCACCGGCTCGCCCACCTCAGTGGACGGTGGCGACCGGAGACGCTGTTGCACCTTGAAAACCGCCCGATGAATGGGCAGGCTGGATTCGTCGTGCTGACCGTTCTGGCGTTGGCGGATGGCCGTGCCGTCCTGGTGCAACGCGGATGGCAGCCCAGGGACCTGCGGGATCGCACACTCACGCAACCGGTGCCCACCCCGGCCGAGCCGGTGGTTCGCCTGCGCGCGCGGGTGGCCCCGCCGCCGTCGCGGTTGATGGAATTCGAAAGCGCCAGTCCGGGAACCCTTCGGCAGAATGTCGAGTTGAAGTCGTTGGCGCAGGAATTCGGCCTGACCCTGCTGCCCATCAGTCTCGTGCAGTTGGAGCCCGCTTTGCAGTGCGGGGCGACGGGCGAGGACTGTGTCGAAGTGCTGGAGGATGGGCTCAAGCGCGACTGGGTGGTCGTGGGATCCCGTGCTGACAAGAACCGCGGCTATGCCTTGCAATGGTTCGGCTTGTCGGCGTTGGTGGCGGGCCTGTACCTCTGGTTCCAGTGGTGGCGGCCCTGGCGCCTTGCCCGTCGCCTGGGCCCAGCCGCCCCTCCCGACGGCACCACACCGCCCTGAGACCTCGCCTGTCCTTGACTTGAATCGATCAGGAATTCTGCTCTTGAACACCGTTGAACCCAAGCCCAAGCCAGCGCTCGAGCGCGATGAACCGCTGGGCCTGACCGTGCACGCGCTGCCCGCTGTCGGCCTGGACGACGGGCACCGCACCCGCCTGGGACGCTGGAAGCTGCTCTGGGTGCTCCTGGTGTGCGCATCGCCGGTGATCGCCTCCTACTTGACCTACTTCGTCATTCGTCCCGAAGGTCGCACCAATTACGCCACCCTCATTTCTCCCACGCGCGCATGGCCGGCCTTTGCCATGACCGACTTGAAGGGCGCGCCGGTGAGCGCCCGCGACCTGCGCGGCCAGTGGATCCTGTTGGCGGTTGGGCCTTCGGCCTGTGATGTGAACTGCGAAGACCGGCTGTTCATGCAGCGCCAGTTGCGCGAGATGACCGGCCGCGAGCGCGAGCGGCTGGACAAGGTCTGGCTCGTGCTGGATGAGGGGCCCATCAAGCCGGAACTCGAGCAAGCCCTGATGTCCACGCCCGCCATGCGCATCATGAGGGCAGACGCTGCTGCCGTGGCGGCCTGGCTGCAGCCCGAGCCGGGTGCAGCCCTCGGCGACCACCTCTATGTGATCGACCCCATGGGCGAATGGATGATGCGCACGCCGGTGAAGACCGAGCCCGCCAAGTTCAAGAAGGACCTCGAACGCTTGTTGCGCGCTTCGCAGTTCTGGGACCAGGCGGGGCGGCCACAGGGGCAGTGACGGGCACCATGACCGACGCGACACCCCTGTGGAACTTGGCGCCCATCGTGCGCCTGGCCTTGTTGGGCCTGGTGATGGCCGCGGCCCCCTTGGCCTGGGTGTGGCTGCGCCACCGCAACGGTGACCCTGCACGGCGTTTGCGAGCACTTACCCTCGTCACACTTTTTCTCACATTCGACCTGGTGCTGTTCGGCGCCTTCACCCGCCTCACCGATTCAGGCCTGGGCTGTCCCGATTGGCCCGGCTGCTATGGCAGCGTGAGCCCCATCGGCGCGGCCCCGCAGATCGACCAGGCCGAGCAGGCCATGCCCCACGGTCCGGTCACCACGGAAAAGGCCTGGATCGAGATGATCCACCGCTACCTGGCCACCGCGGTGGGTGTCCTGATCCTGGTCATGACTGCCACGGCGTGGACCTTGCACCGGCGGGGCTCCTCGGCTTTGCTGTCCCCCTGGTGGCCCACGGCAACCCTGGTCTGGGTGTGTCTGCAGGGGCTTTTTGGCGCGCTCACGGTGACCATGAAGCTCTACCCGGCCATCGTCACCTTGCACCTGCTGGGGGGCTTGGGCCTGTTGATGCTCTTGGCCTTGCAGGCCGAAGGCTACCGTCAGCGGCAGGGCCACTCCCGCGCGGGTCTGTTCGACAACGCCCCTCGCCCCCAGCGCTGGCAGCGGGCCCTGGTGGTCTTGGCGGGACTGAGCACCCTGCAGATCGCCCTGGGCGGTTGGGTCAGCACCAATTACGCCGTGCTCGCCTGCACCGACTTCCCCACCTGCCACGGCTCCTGGTGGCCTCAGATGGACTTTGCCGAAGGATTTGCGCTGCGCCGGCACCTCGGCCTCAACGCCCAAGGCGGCACCTTGGAAATGGATGCGCTCACGGCGATCCACTACACCCATCGCCTCATGGCCTACGGCGTGTTGGCTGCCTTGCTGCTCATGGCCTGGGCCCTGTGGTCGAGGGCGCGCGGCCTGCAGAGCGGGCCCGTCGATCGACACCGCACCGGACAAGTCCGCACCCTGCGGCGTGGCGCCTGGCTCCTGGCGGGCGTGGCGCTGTGGCAAACCGTCACCGGCGTGTCCAATGTCGTCCTGGGCTGGCCCTTGCTGGCTGCGGTGTCGCACACCGGTGGCGCGGCGGCCTTGGTGGTCGGACTGTCCACACTGTGGATGCGGGCGCGCTCCGTAGAATGACAGCGTCCACCGTTTGAACCCGATGTCCGCCACACCGCCCACCATGGCCTCCGCCCCGCTGACAGCGCCCGCTTCGCCGCCGGCGGGGTCGGCCTCCCGGGTGCGTCAGTACATGGCGCTCACCAAGCCTCGCGTGGTGCAACTCATCGTGTTCTGTGCCTTCATCGGCATGCTGCTGGCGGTTCCCGGTTGGCCTTCAGGAGCCGATTGGATCCGCGTCGCGGTGGCCAGTGCCGGCATCTGGCTGGTGGCCGCCTCGGCCGCAGCATTCAATTGTTTGGTGGAGCAGCACATCGACCGCCGGATGGCGCGGACGGCCTGGCGCCCCACTGCCAAAGGTGAGCTCAGCAATGCGCAGGCCCTGCTGTTTTCTGCCGTGCTGTGCACGGTGGGCTGCTGGGTGCTCTATGTGGTGGTCAACCCGCTGACGATGGCGCTCACGCTGGCCACCTTCGTGGGCTATGCCATCGTCTACACCGTGGTCCTCAAGCCGCTCACGCCGCAGAACATCGTCATCGGTGGTGCCTCCGGGGCCATGCCGCCGCTCCTGGGCTGGACGGCCATGACCAACGAGGTCGGCGCCTTCGGCGTCCTGCTGGTGATGATCATCTTCCTGTGGACCCCGCCGCATTTTTGGGCCCTGGCGCTGTACCGCACGGAAGACTATGCGCGTGCGGGCCTGCCCATGTTGCCGGTCACCCACGGCAGCGCCTACACCCGCCTGCAGATCTTCCTCTACACCTGGGTGTTGATGGCCTCCACGCTGTTGCCGGTGCTCTTCGGTTTCAGTGGCTGGGTCTACCTCGCCGCCGCCTTGTGGCTGGGGTTTCACTTCATCTGGTTGGGGTGGCGGCTCCTGCGCGGGTACAGCGATGCGCTCGCACGCAGAACCTTCCGCTTCTCCATCTGGCATCTGTCGCTGCTGTTTGCCGCTTTGCTGCTGGATCACTACCTGAAGCCCTGGATGGGCACCGTGCTGCCGGGCTTGTCGGGCGGTTGAGGATCGCACGCCATGACCCGAGTCATCTGGCGCATCCCCGCCTGCCGTTGGTGGTCCACGGCGGCGTGGCTGGCCGCGCTGAGCCTGGCTTTCCTGCTGTCGGGTTGTGAACGCGGAGGCCCTGCGGCCGGTGGAGCATCCCAGGGCAGCTTCACCGCGATCGACATCACCGGCGCCAGCTACGCCAGCCGGCTTGAACTGCCCGATCCCGATGGGCGGGTACGCCGGCTCGAGGAATTCAAGGGCAAGGTGGTGGTGGTGTTCTTCGGGTTCACACAGTGTCCCGATGTGTGTCCCACCGCATTGGCTGAATGGGCGCAGGTGCGCAAGGCACTCGGGCCCGACGGTGCACGGGTTCAGCCGGTGTTTGTCACGATCGACCCCGCCCGCGACACGCCTGAAATCCTCAAGGCCTACGCGCAGGCCTTTGGGGATGATGTGCTGGCGCTGCGCGGCGACGAGGCGCAGACCAAGGCGGTCGCGCAGGAATTCAAGGTCTTCTATTCCAAAGTGCCGGGCAAGACGCCCGACACCTACACGATGGACCATACCGCCGGGTCCTATGTGTTCGACGCGCAGGGCCGCATCCGCCTCTTCATGCGCCACGGCCAGCCCGTTGCGGCCATGGAGGCCGATCTCAGGCGTCTGTTGGCGTTGAAGTAGGCGCGGCGGCGTGATCGTCGCCCGCGATTTGTCGGCGCACCTGTTGCCGCATCATCGCCTTCTCTGACGGACTCAAGGGGTGGCCCAGGCGGCGGCTGATGCGCAGCAGCAGCTGACGGTCCAACTCCTGCGGGACGCCGCGCGCCGTCTGCATCTCCTGCCGCCAGTGGTCCCGCTGGTCGGGCGTTTCGTCGTCCCACCAGTTCAGCACTTCATCTTCGATGATGCCGCTGGCCTCGGCACTGGGCGGCTCGCGCCGCTGGCGGTGCTCGGCCGACATGGGGCCGCGGGGACGCCCGGCACCGCGACTGTGCACCTCCGAGCCACCCAGCGCCACCAGTCGATCCGCCGACTGCAGCAGGCTGGCCCAGTTGGGATCCTCGTCCCGCAAGGCCTTCAGATCCTGTGAGTCCGCATCCACCAGCATGTCGATCTGCAGGCCGTGGCGCTGGGCTTCGTCAACGGCCAACAGCAGTCGGTCATCGTCGGTGACCAGCAGCACACGTTCCACCGCGCGTCGCTCGGCCATTGCCAGCAGGTCCTGCGCCATGGCGCGCAGCATCGTCACCCCGCGGTCTTGGGCATTGGAGGGAACGCGACGGAATTGCAAGCCGGGAACGGCCGTCTCACCGTCCTGGTCGGTGAACCACAACGTTCGCACCAGGCGGCTGCCGGTTTGCGCCAGCAGGGCCTGGAGCGCATCCTGGGCCGCCTGCGGGTTTCCCGCGGGGGCGCCGTCATCGTCATGCAGCCAGGACCAGAAGCGGGCGTCCACGAGAACGGCTTGCCGCTCTTGTAGGCCAAGGGTCGTTCGGGTCGTGCGACCCGGCCCGCCCCGGTCGGCGTTGCGTCGTATGTGATTGGTTCGTTGTGGTTCCGGGTTGGAATCGGTGAACTCATCGAAGGTCATGGGGTGTGGCGTAGGCGGTGCAGTAGTTGCATTCAAAATTGGCTCAGTCAAAGGACACTGCTGGAGGTCGGCGGGCGGTGTGAGTAAGCCAAAAGGAAGAGCAGTAATGGCC
>JBMSQF010000091.1:0-6156 GCA_049423145.1 Burkholderiaceae bacterium | reverse complement strand
TTCCACCGCGTGGCCAACACGCTCAACTACCTCGACATCAAGACGGTGGTGGTGAGCTGCGGCACCTGCTACGACCAGCTGCAGGGCTACCAGTTCGACAAGATCTTCCCCGGCTGCCGCATCGTCGACATCCACGAGTACCTGCTCGAGCGCGGGATCACGCTTCAATCCGGGGGGGCATACCTGTACCACGACCCCTGCCACAGCCCGATGAAGCTGCAAGACCCGATGAAGACGGTCAAGGCGCTGGTGGGCGAGCAGGTGCTCAAGAGCGAGCGTTGCTGCGGCGAGAGCGGAACCCTCGGCGTGACGCGGCCCGACATCGCCACGCAGGTGCGCTTTCGCAAAGAAGAAGAGCTGCGCAATGGGGAGGCGGCGCTGCGGGCTTCGGGCGCCGTGCAGGCCTCAGGCGACGTGAAGATCCTCACCTCCTGCCCCAGCTGCTTGCAGGGCCTCTCGCGCTACGGGAATGACTTGCAGAACGGCTTGCTGGAGGCCGACTACATCGTGGTGGAGATGGCGCGGCAGATTCTGGGTGAACAGTGGATGCCCGACTATGTGGCGCGCGCCAATGCGGGCGGTATTGAGCGGGTGCTGGTCTGATCGTGGGCACCGCGCCGCTGGAGTGCGCCCTTTGTGGGCCCGATGACGCGAAGGCCGTGCATGCGGTGGCGCGCAGCCGCCAATGGCGTGTGGTCCGCGTGCTCGACACGCCCGATCACCCGGCTTTTTGGCGGGTGATCTGGAACGACCACGCGGCTGATATGACCGACTTGATGCCCAGTGAGCGCTCGGACCTGATGCAGACGGTTTGCAAGGTGGAGGCTGTGATCCGACGCGAACTGCAGCCGCACAAAATCAACCTGGCTTCCTTGGGCAATGTGGTCTCCCACCTGCACTGGCATGTGGTGGCCCGATGGGCCGACGACCCACACTTCCCGCAACCGATCTGGGGCGCGCGACAGCGAGAGGCGCCGATGGCGCATCGGATGCGCCTGGAGGTGGCCCTGCCGCAGGTCGACCGCGCGATCCAGACCGAGTTGATGAGCCGTTGAATGCAGACCATGAGCAACACCAAGACCCCCTCCCCCACCGGTTTGACCCTGCACCAGCAGTCCAAGATCCTGGAGATCAGCTACGAGGACGGCAACACCTTCCGCATCCCCTTTGAGTTGATGCGCGTGTATTCGCCGTCGGCCGAGGTGCAGGGCCACGGGCCGGGCCAGGAGGTGCTGCAGACGGGTAAGCGCCATGTGGGCATCACGGGCCTGGAGACGGTGGGCCACTACGCGGTGCAGCCGGAATTCGATGATGGCCACAACTCGGGCATCTTCTCCTGGGAATACCTGTATTTCCTGGGTTCGAAGCAGACCGACCTTTGGGCAGAGTACGAGAAGCGCTGTGCGGAAGCCGGTGTGAGCCGCGATGCACCGATGGCCGCGCCCCAGGCTTCGGGCGGCGGTTGCGCCAGCCATGGCCATCACCATTGATTTCGCGCACGGCTTCATTCAGCGCTTGAAAGTGCATCCAGAGGATCTTCATGGCCACCACACACTTTGGTTACCAGACGGTCGATGAGGCCCAGAAGGCCGCGCGTGTCCGAGGCGTCTTCGACTCGGTGGCACAGAAGTACGACCTGATGAACGACCTCATGTCGGGCGGTTTGCACCGCGCCTGGAAGGCCTACACGGTGGCCGTGGCCGGTGTGCAGCCGGGTGATCGGGTGCTGGACATCGCCGGCGGCACGGGCGACCTGTCACGGGCCCTGGCCAAGGCCGTCGGGCCGGGTGGTCTGGTGGTGCACACCGACATCAACGAAGCCATGCTTCGTGTCGGCCGCGATCGATTGATCGACGAGGGCCTGTCCCTGCCCACGAACCTGTGCGATGCGGAGCAGTTGCCCTATGCCGCCAACACCTTCGACCGGGTGTGCGTGGCCTTTGGCCTGCGCAACATGACCCACAAGGACAGGGCCCTTGCCGAGATGTGCCGTGTTCTCAAGCCGGGCGGTCGCCTGTTGGTACTGGAGTTTTCGAAAGTGGCCGCGCCCCTATCGAAGCCCTATGACTGGTACTCGTTCAATATCCTGCCCAAGCTGGGGCAGATGATTGCCGGCGATGCCGAAAGCTATCGCTATCTGGCCGAATCCATCCGCATGCACCCGGATGCCGAGACGCTCAAGGGCATGATGAAGGTGGCGGGATTCGGACACGTGGACGTGCACAAGTTGACGGCCGGCGTGGTCGCGTTGCACGTGGGCATCAAGTGCTGAAATACGGCCCCCACGTCCGCGCGGGTTAGGTTTCAGGACCGCCCGTAGGTATCCTCAAATCGGACGATGTCATCCTCGCCGAGGTAGCTGCCGCTCTGCACCTCGATGATCTCCAGCGGAACCTTGCCGGGGTTGGCCAATCGGTGGACCTGGCCCAGTGGGATGTAGGTGCTCTGGTTTTCCGACAGCACGATGGTCGTGTCGCCGTTGGTGACTTCAGCAGTACCGCTGACGACGATCCAATGCTCGGCCCGATGGTGGTGCATCTGCAGGCTCAGTGAGGCACCGGGCTTGACCATGATGCGCTTGACCTGGAAGCGGGGGCCCTGGTCGATGCTGTCGTACCAGCCCCAGGGGCGGTGCACCTTGCGGTGCAGCGCATACTCCTCCCGCTTTTGCGCCGTGAGGGTGCCCACGATCTGCTTGACCTCTTGGCTGCGCGCACGGTCGGCCACGAGGACGGCATCGGGCGTCTCCACAATCACCACATCCTCCAGCCCAACGGCGCCCACGAGCCGGCTGGTGGCGTGAACCAGGGTGTTGCGACTGTCACGGATGATGGCATCACCCATCGCAGCATTGCCGGCCTCGTCGCGCGCGGCCACCTGCCACACCGCATCCCAGGCACCGAGATCGCTCCAGCCCGCATCCAAGGGCACCATGCGGATGGCGTGCTCCGATCCCGGGCACTTCTCTATCACCGCATAGTCGATCGACTCCGACGGGATCCTGCCGAACAGCGCCCGTTCAGGTCGCACGAAGACCTGATCGGCCTGGCGTGCATCCCAGGCGGCGCGGGTGGCAGCCTCGATGTCGGGGCGGAAGTTCGCCAGCGCCTTCAACCATGTTGAGGCCCGCAGCACGAACAAGCCGCTGTTCCAGGCGTAATCCCCTTCGGCCAGATAGCGCGCCGCGGTGGCGCTGTCGGGTTTTTCAACAAACTGCAGCACCGCCTGCTCGCCGTGAGGCCCCCTGTCTCGGGCGCTGCGGATGTAGCCATAGCCGGTCTCTGGCCGGTCGGGCGTGATGCCCAGAATCACGATGGTGCCGTCGGCCGCTGCGGCCACCGCTTGCCCGAGCGCAGTCTGGAAGGCATCGGGCCGGGTGACGGTCTGGTCGGCCGGCGTGATCACCAGTATCGGGTCCTGGCCCGCCGCGCTGGCTTGCAGCGCAGCCAGGGTAAGGGCCGGTGCGGTGTTGCGGCCCATGGGCTCCAGCAGGAGGGCCTGTGGCGCGATGCCCAGTTCGCGCAGCTGGTCGAGCACAAGGAAGCGGTGGTCTTCATTGCCCACGATCAGCGGCGCTCCGACCGTCGTGCCTGGGGCCTGCAAGGCCGCCAAGCGCCGAACGGCCTGCTGGAAGAGGCTGCTGCGGTCCTGCGGGTCGGCACCCAAGACCAGGAACTGCTTGGGGTAGCCGGCGCGTGAAAGCGGCCACAAGCGGGTGCCCGAGCCGCCGGCCATGATGACGGGGGTGACGATGGTGTTCATGAAGCCTCCGGGGCGAGATGGTATCGCTGCCCGTGCGACACCTCTGGAAGTGGCCCGCGCTGCGGGACGTGATGTCAGAATCCAAGGATGTTCTCGAATTCGTCCAGCGGTCGTGCAGCCGGCCTGCGCCAATTGCTCGAACAGGAAGGGCGTGAGCGGCTGATGCTCATCATCAACCATGTGTTGAGTGCCGAGCCGGTGGCCTTGGCGCGTTTGCGGCCCCATGTGGGCCGGCGGCTGCGCGTGGTGCCGGCGGGCTGGCCTGCGCTGCTGGCCCTGATGGTGCCTGCGCCGGCGCCCTTGGAGGTTCAGGTGACGCCGGCAGGGTTGATCGAGCTGTGCCCGCTGCGGGATCCGGCGTTTGGCGACGATGACCACCAAGCCGCGCCCGATCTGGAGGTGGTGGTGGACACCCATGACCCTCTGGGCTTGGTGTCGCAGGTGTTGGCGGGCGGCACACCCACGCTGCAGTTGTCGGGCGATGCCCAGCTGGCGGCGGATGTGAATTGGCTGGCCGAAAACCTGCGATGGGACGTCGCGGCCGACGTCGAGCGATTTTTCGGGCCGGTATCTGCCGAGCGGCTGCGCACCTGGGGAGCGGCCACAGCGCGGGCGCTGCGTGAAGCCGCCGCCCGTCTGGCCAACCGGGGTGGTAGATCCTGATGGGCGTTTCGTCGATCCGCCAGTTCCTGCGCCTGCTGCGCATCACGCTGACGCTGCTGCGTTTCGGGGTGGACGACATTGCGTTGTCGGGCTTTCGTCACCCCTGGGTACGACTGGTCGCAAGATTGGTGACCATCGGCCGTCGATTCGATGACTCACGTGGCGCGCGACTGCGCATGGCCCTGGAGCGCCTGGGGCCCATCTTCGTGAAGTTCGGACAGGTGCTGTCCACCCGTCGCGATCTGGTGCCCCCGGATATCGCCGATGAACTTTCGCGACTGCAGGACCGGGTTCCGCCGTTCCCCAGCACCGAATCGGTGGCCTTGATTGAAAAGGCCCTGGGTCGCCCGGTGACCGAACTGTTTGAGGAGTTCGACCCCGTACCGGTAGCCAGCGCATCGATTGCACAGGTCCACTTCGCCACGCTCAAGGATGGCCGGGAGGTGGCGGTGAAGGTGCTGCGCCCGGGCATGCTGCGCGCCATCGAGGACGACTTGTCGCTGCTGCACCGATTGGCCGTGTGGGTGGAGCGGGTGAGCAGCGACGGCAAGCGCTTGAAGCCTCGAGAGGTGGTGGCCGAGTTCGACACCTACCTGCATGACGAGTTGGATCTGGTGCGCGAGGCTGCCAACGCGGCACAACTGCGGCGCAACATGCAGGACCTCGACATCCTCCTCATTCCCGAGATGATGTGGGACTACTGCCGCGACACGGTGATCGTGATGGAGCGCATGAAGGGCGTCCCCATCAGTCAACTCGAGCGCCTGCGCGAAGCCGGTGTGGATATCAAGAAGCTGGCGCGCGACGGCGTGACCATCTTCTTCACACAGGTCTTTCGAGACGGGTTCTTCCATGCCGACATGCACCCGGGCAACATCATGGTCAGTGTGGAGCCGGCCACGATGGGGCGCTACATCGCCTTGGACTTCGGCATCATCGGCACGCTCACCGAAGTCGATAAGGACTATCTGGCGCAGAACTTCATCGCCTTCTTCCGCCGTGACTACAAGCGGGTCGCCGAGCTTCACATCGAAAGCGGTTGGGTGCCGCCGGGCACCAAGGTCAATGAACTGGAGGGCGCGATCCGCGCCGTGTGCGAACCGCACTTCGACCGGCCGCTGAAGGACATCTCGCTCGGACAGGTGCTGATGCGCCTGTTCCAGACCTCGCGACGCTTCAATGTGGAGATCCAGCCGCAATTGGTGCTGCTGCAGAAGACCCTGCTGAACATCGAGGGCCTGGGGCGGGAATTGGACCCGGACCTGGACCTCTGGAGCACCGCCAAGCCCTTCCTGGAGCGCTGGATGAACGAGCAGGTGGGCTGGCGGGGCTTCGTGGCCGCGCTCAAGACCGAGGCGCCGCGTTATGCCCACATCCTGCCGGAACTGCCACGCCTGGTGCACCAGAGCCTGGCGCGCGGGGGCGGGGCGCCGTCACAGGAGCTGCTGATGGCCATGCTGGCCGAGCAGCGGCGCACCAACCGGATGATCAAGGGGATCATCTGGGCGCTGGTGGGTTTCGTGGTCGGCGTGGTGGGCATGCACCTGGTCCAGGTGCTGGAGGCCTTGCGGGACTACTGATCGGCGATGACCCGTCAAGCCATGGGGTGTTGCGCGGGCGCGGCAGCACATTGGAGACAATTCAGGCCCATCGGGCAGACCCCAACAAAGGAGCGTGAGCGATGCTGGTGACCTTCGTCATCGTCTACATGATCGTGACCATCGGCATCGG
>JBMSQF010000090.1:0-6197 GCA_049423145.1 Burkholderiaceae bacterium | reverse complement strand
CTGGACAAGAAGGAGTGCACCTACTCCTACTTCGCCGACCCGATGTACGTGTTCATGGACACCGAGTACAACCAGTACGAGGTGGAATCCGAGAACATGGGCGACGCCCTGAACTACCTCGAGGATGGGATGACGGTGGAGGTCACCTTCTACGACGGCAAGGCCATCTCGGTGGAAATGCCCACCACGGTCGTGCGGGCCATCAACACGGAACCGGCCGTCAAGGGTGACACCTCGGGCAAGGTGATGAAGCCCGCCCGCTTGGCCGGTACGGGCTTCGAAATTTCGGTGCCGCTGTTCGTAGAGGATGGCGACAAGATTGAAATCGACACCCGCACGCACGAGTACAAGAAGCGCGTGTAAAACGCCGCCGTCCTCGCCTGTGGCGGCAAGCGCCGCGGCGCGGGAGAGGGCCCCATGAAGCTCGGGCCCATCGAGCCGGCGACCCTTGCCTTTGATCGCGACGGGACGCCCAGCGCGCCCTTGTATGGCGACGTCTATCACGCGCGGGCAGGCGCACTCGAGCAGGCCCGATCCGTCTTTTTGAAGGGCAACGACCTGCCCACCCGATGGCAGGGACGCGCGCGGTTCGTCATCCTGGAGACGGGGTTCGGCCTGGGCCAGAACTTCCTGGCGACCTGGCAGGCCTGGCGGCAAGACCCCCACCGCTGCGACCGTCTTTGGTTCATATCGGTCGACAAGCACCCGGTAGCGCTGAACGATGCGCGCCGTGCGCTGGCCGTTCATGGGTCATCCGAACTCGCCGATCAGGCCCAACAGCTGCTGGCAGTCTGGCCGGCCGCATCACCCGATCTGCATCAGCTGGAATTCGAAGAGGGGCGCGTGGTGTTGCAGGTGCTGCATGCGGATGCGGCCGTGGGTCTGCGCGAACTGCGGCTGCAAGCCGATGCGCTGTTTCTCGACGGCTTCAGCCCCCAAACCAATCCCGACATGTGGAGCCCGCCCGTCTTCAAGGCCTTGAGTCGCTTGATGGCCCCCGACAGCACGGCGGCCACCTGGTGTGCAGCGCGGGCCGCACGCGAAGGGCTGACGCAAGCGGGATTTGCCGTGGAACAACACCCGGGGTTTGCCGGCAAGCGGACGATGATTCGGGCGCATCGAATCCAAGACCGCGCGCGGGCGCCCGGTCTGCGCCTGATGCACGACGCGGCAGGTGCGGCGCCCATCCCCAGCGGCGAAGCGACGCCGGTGGTCATCGTGGGGGCTGGTCTGGCAGGCGCGGCTTGTGCAGCCGCGCTGCAGCGGGCCGGGGTGAGCTGTCGGGTGGTGGACGCTGCAACGCAGCCTGCTGCCGGTGCCTCGGGCAACCCCGCCGGCCTATTTCACGGGGTCCTGCACCCCGAGGACGGCACCCATGCCCGCTGGGGTCGAGCCGCCGCCTGGATGGCCCTGCGCCGCTATGCCCCCCTGATTCGGCAGGGCCTGTTGGCAGGAGCAGTCGACGGCCTCCTCCGACGAGAGGACACGCTGGACCTTCAAGGCATGCAGCGCCTCGTGCAGCGCCTGGGGCTGCCGTCGGCCTACGTTCAGGCCCTTGAGGCGGGCGATGTGCGGTCCGCCCTGGGACCAGCCGGCTTCCTTGAACAACCCTGCTGGCTCTACCCGGGCGGCGGTTGGCTCGACCCCGGCGCATGGGTGGCGCAAATGCTCGATCAGCCGGGCATCACCTTCAAGGGTTCGACGACGGTCGCCGGCCTGTCGCGGGACAAGCGAGAGGATGAGTGGGTCCTTCGGGATCCACAAGGGCGCGTGATCGCCCGCGCGCAGCAGGTGGTCTTGTGCAACGCGGCAGCGGTGCGGGACCTCCTGCCCCCAGCGCTGACGGCTGCATGGCCGGTAGGCCTGCAAAGGGGCCAGATCACGCGGGTCCCCAGCCGAGCGGTCAACCATCCTCCCCTGCAGCGGCCGCTCAGCGGCAATGGCTATGCCCTGAGCCTTCCGAACGGAGACCTGCTGTGCGGTGCCACGGCCACAAACGACGATTCCGACCCGCAGGTACGGCTTGAAGATCATCGAGCCAATCTCGAGCGCTTGGCGGGTCTGCTCGGCTGGTCGGAGTCACCGGTCAGCGAATCGCTGGGGGGGCGTGTGGCCTGGCGGTTTCACGCCGATGACCGCCTGCCCTTGGTCGGCCCTGTGGGCCGACTCGATGGCCAGGCGCCCCCTGTCAACGCGACCCGCTTGCGCGAGATGCCGCGAGAGCCAGGGCTCTTCATGGCCAGTGGGCTGGGGTCGCGTGGTATCACCTGGGCCCCTCTGGTGGGCGCTGTGATCGCATCCCATCTGACCGGTCAGCCGCCGCCCTTGCCGGGCTCACTGCTGGATGCGCTGGACCCCCGTCGATTCGCGCTCAAACAAGCCCGCAAGCAAGGGGCAGCGTTCAAAAGTTCAGCGTCTTGACGCCCTGCCCCGTACCCAGGAGGCACACCGATGCACGGTGCCGTGCGAAGACACCCACCGTCACCACGCCGGGCCATTGATTGACCTCGGTCTCAAAGGCCAGCGGGTCTCGGATCGACAAGCCACGCACATCGAGGATGGGATGGCCGTTGTCCGTGACCAGACCGGGCCGCAAGGCCGCCGTGCCGCCCAGCGCAGCGAAGCGGCGCATCACCTGAGGGACCGCCATTTCAATCACCTCCACGGGCAGTGGGAAGGTGCCCAGGGTCGCCACCCATTTGCTCTCATCGGCAATGCAGACAAACCGCTCAGCGAGGTCTGCCACGATCTTCTCGCGTGTCAGGGCAGCGCCGCCGCCCTTGATCATGAAACCACGGTGGTCGATCTCATCGGCACCGTCGATGTAGACCGCCAAGCGCTGCACCTGTGCGGCTTCAAGGACCGGGATGCCCAGAGCCTGCAGTCTTTGCGTGCTGCGGACCGAACTGGAGACCGCGCCGGGAATACGGTCCTTGATGTCGGCCAGCGCATCGATGAAGCGGTCCACGGTGGAGCCCGTGCCCACACCCACCACCTGGCCCGGCACCACATGGTCCAGGGCCGCACGGCCGACGAGGGTCTTGAGTTCGTCCTGGTTCATGGCAGGGTGATCCGGAGGGTTCGGGGACAATCCAACATTATGGCCATCGTCCCCTACGCCCTCACCCGCCCCTTTCTGTTCGGCCTGGACCCAGAGGCGGCCCACGACCTGACGCTGGGCGCCATCGCGCGCCTGCAGAACACGCCTGTGCAATGCAGTTGGGCACAACCGCGAGTGGCCGACCCCGTGATGGTGGCTGGCCTGCGATTTCCCAATCGCGTCGGTCTGGCGGCGGGACTGGACAAGAACGGACGCTGCATCGATGGCTTTGGAGCCATGGGCTTCGGGTTCATCGAGGTGGGTACGGTCACACCCGTGGCACAGCCTGGCAACCCCAAGCCCCGCATGTTCCGCATCGTCGAGCGGCAGGCGCTGATCAACCGCCTGGGTTTCAACAACGACGGCTTGGACAGCTTCATCGCCAACGTTCAGCGCGCACACAGCTTCCGCCGTGAGGGCGGCATCGTCGGTCTGAACATCGGCAAGAACGCTGGCACGCCGATCGAACGGGCGGTCGATGACTACCTGATCGGCCTGGAGGGCGTGTATCCCCACGCCGACTATGTGACGGTCAACATCAGCAGTCCCAACACCCAGAATCTGCGCAGCCTGCAAAGCGACCAGGCACTGGATGGTCTGCTGAGTGCCTTGGTGGCCCGCCGTGCCGAACTGAAGGCCCAGCATCGCCGCCTCGTGCCCATCTTCCTGAAGATCGCGCCCGACTTGGATGCGGCGCAGATCAGCGTCATTGCGGCCACGCTGCAGCGCCATGGCATCGATGGCGTGATCGCGACCAACACCACGCTGTCACGCGAGGCGGTCAGCGGCCTGCCACATGCCGATGAAGCCGGCGGACTCTCCGGGGCGCCAGTGCGGGATCCGAGCAATGGGGTCATCCGCCAACTGCGGCAAGCGCTGGGGCCCTTGTTCCCCATCATCGGCGTGGGCGGCGTGATGAGCGGCGCCGACGCGCGGTCCAAGATCGAGGCCGGCGCGGATCTCGTGCAGATCTACACGGGTCTCATCTATCGAGGACCTGAACTGATCCCCGAGGCCGCACGCGCGGTCGCGGGCTCTGCGAGCGCCGGGAACCCTGCACCCTGAGTGGGAGCAGCGGCGTCAATCCGCCCGCACCACGCCCTCCCGTCGAGGATCGGCTCCGCCAAACCAACCCTTCGGCGTGCGCTCGATGGCCTGAATGCCGCTGGTGAGATCACGCTCTTCGACCGTGTGGCCCCGGGCCTTCAGCGCCTCGAAAGTGGCCAAGGGATACCGTCCCTTTTCCAACCAAAGGGGCCCCACGACCTGCACGAAGTTCGGCAGGTTGATGGCCTGCTGCACATTCAAGCCCCACTGCTGCGTGGCCACCAGCATCTTGGCGGTGAAGTGGATGATCATCCCGCCACCGGGCGAGCCGGTGCTCATCAGCAAGCGGCCATCACGCGCGTCGAAGACCAGCGTGGGTGACATCGAACTGCGTGGCCGTTTGCCGGGCTCCACGCGGTTGGCAATCGGACGGCCTTGCGCATCGCGAGGCGCCAATGAGAAGTCCGTCATCTGATTGTTCAGGAGAAAGCCACCGGGCAGCCCGGTGCCGCCGTCCACCATCACGCGCGCGCCGAAGGACGCCTCGATAGTGGTGGTCAGCGACACTGCGCGGCCGCTCTGGTCCACCACACTGATGTGGCTGGTGCCGTTTTCAATTTGATCGGGCATGGGCGCCAGTGCCAGTGGGCCTGGCGATGCTCCGCTGACGGCGGCATCCGGTCGGCCAGGCTTCACATCCCGCGCGGCGCGCGGACCGATCAAGGCGGCGCGCTGGCGCAGGTAAGCCGGATCCAGCAGGCTGTCCCATCGGCCCAAAGGCACGGGCACGAAAGCGGGGTCTCCGAGGTACTGGGCCCGGTCGGCATAGGCCAGGCGGGCCGCCTCGGTGTATTCGTGCAGCCAGTCCGGCGTCACGGCACCGTCCGTCAACCCGGCGGGAACATCCCGTATCTCGAGCATGCCCAGGATCTGCATCATCGTGAGGTGGCCCGATGAGGGTGGCGGGAATCCGCAAACCCGCAGATGAACGCGCCAAATGGTGCAGATGGGCTCGCGTTCCAAGGCCGTGTAACCGCGCAGGTCATCCTGGGACAGAGTGCCGGGCACGGGGTGGCCTTGCACGGTATCGGCCATGCTGCGCGCGACGGGGCCTTCATGAAAGGCGCGCGAACCGTGTCGCGCCACCTGCTGCAGCACCTGCGCCAGCGCCGGATTGCGCAAGCGATGCCCGACCGGCAGGGGTGTGCCATCGGCTTGGTAGTAGTGGGATCGGGCACGCGGGTCGCGTTTGAGCAGGGGATCCACCGCCAGCAGCCGATTCAGTCGGGGCCCGACGGGAAAGCCGTTTTCGGCCAGGTCGATGGCCGGCTCAAACAGGCGAGCCCAGGGCAGGCGGCCATGCTGCGCGTGGACCTGCTCCAACATCCGCAGAACCCCCGGCGTGGCCACGGCGCGGCCTCCAAACACCGCTTCCTGCAGCGGCATCGGTCGCCCGTCGGCGCGCAGAAATTGGTCTTCCCGGGCGCCAGCAGGCGCTGTCTCTCGCCCATCCCAGGCCTGAACCCGCTTGCCATCCCAGGTGAGCATCAACGCCCCACCGCCGATGCCGCTGCTCTGGGGCTCCACCAGCGTGAGCACCATCTGCACCGCGATCGCCGCGTCCACCGCCGAACCACCCGCGCGCAGCATCAACAGACCGGCCTCGGTGGCCAGGGGGTTGGCGGCGGCCACCATCTGGCGCGTGCCCGACCATCCCGCCCGCGGCGTCCAACCCGAAGCCGCTTCAGGCTCGACCGCATCTGCCGAAAGGGTCAGCGGCGACGGCACCTGAGCGCACCCTGCCAAGAGGGCCCCCAGGCCCAGCACCAGGGCCAGGCTGCTTCGGTTCACCTTCAGTGCCGGCCGGCCACAGTCGTTAGAAGACCAAGGCCACGCCGGTCTTCTGCCGCAAATCCTCGGCCGTCACGCCGGGTGCCATCTCCACCACCTTCAGTCCCTGCGGCGTGACATCCAGCACGCACAGGTCGGTGATGATGCGGTCCACCACGCCCACACCGGTCAGCGGCAGGGTGCACTGGGGCAGGATCTT
>JBMSQF010000089.1:0-6354 GCA_049423145.1 Burkholderiaceae bacterium | reverse complement strand
GGCATCAAGCAGGAGCTGCTGAGTGCGGCCATGCGCACCTTTTTCGAGGTGCGCAACCTGCCGGGTCTGAAGAAGAAGCCCAGCACCAGCGAACTGCTGGACTGGCTGCGCCTGCTGGTGGCCGAAGACCTCGCCCCCGAACTGCTGGCCAGCAAGGACGACAAGGTCATCATTCCCCCGCTGGTGGGCGCGCTACTGAAGAACGAGCAGGACATCACCCTGTTCGAAAAGCTCGTGTTCATGCAAAGCCGCAACCGTTGACCAGGACGCCTTCACACCATGCCGCCATCGATCAAGACCCTGGACGTCGACACCCTGTGGCAGCTGCAGCGCTTGGGTGTGCCCAGTCTGAGCCCCGACGGCGCACAAGCGGTGGTCAGCGCCACACGCTACTCGATGAAGGACAACAAGGCCACGAGTCAATTGTGGCTCTTGTCCACCCTGGGCGGTGAACCGCGTGCGCTCACCCGATGCGGTGACAAGGATGGCCAGCCCCGCTGGAGCCCCGCGAGGGCGGGAGACGGTGAACGCAGCCAGTTGATCGCGTTCATCGGACGGCGTGATCAGGACGGGCGAAAGGATGAATCCGGGCAGCTCTATGTGATCAGTGCCGATGGCGGCGAAGCGCGCCGCGCGGCCGATATTCCCATGGGCGTCGAGGCCTTCAAATGGTTCCCCGAGGGCGGGCACTTGGCCTTCATCTCTTGGGTGTGGCCCGATGTGAAGGGGCTCAAGGGCCAGGCCGCTCGCCTGAAGGACTGGAGGGATCGGAAGGAAACGGCCTATGTGACGGAAGAGGCGCAGTACCGCTACTGGGATCACCACATTCCACAAGATCGTGTGGCCCATCTGCACCTGCTGACGCTGGGTGACAGCGAAAGCAGCGCGAAAGTGGTGGATCTCTTCGAAGGCACACCCTATGAACTCACCCGCGCCGACCCCGACGCCAACACTTTCGACATCTCCCCCGACGGCAAGCGGATCGTCTTCGCCTTCGATCCGGCGCCACAGAAGCGCATGGATGGCCGCTATGCGCTGGCCGAGATGGACCTGAAGACGCGCCGCGTGACCGTCATCGCACAGGACAAGGGCTGGGATTTCAGCGCGCCGCGCTACAGCCCCGATGGCCAGCGCGTGGCCTTTCTGGCCAGCCACCAGGGCCGCAAGCACACCATGCCCACTCAGTTGGCGGTTTGGGAGCGGCCTGGCGGCAAATGGCGCGTCCAAAGCAGCGACTGGGACCACGAGTTGAATGCGCCCCTGCATTGGGCCGATGATGGGCACAGCCTGCTGTTCACCGCCGAAGAGAAAGGCCGCCAGCACCTGTGGCGCTGGAGCCTGGACGGCGCGTCGGCCCAGGTGGTCACGGATGGTGGCTGGGTCCAGGGCTTTGATGCCTGTGGTGACGTGCTGGTGACCGTGGCCGATGGTGTGGACCACCCCGCGCGGGTCCACGCGTGTGTGGGTGCACAGGCGCCGCGCCGCATCGATTCCTTCAACGACGACATCCTCAAGCCCATCACCATGGGCGAGACCGAGGAACTGTGGATCACCGGTGCGCTGGGTGACCGCATCCAGGTGTGGCTCACCTATCCACCGGGCTTCAACCCCAAGAAGAAGTACCCGCTGCTGCAAGTCATCCACGGTGGGCCGCACACCGCTTTTGGCGACGCCTTCCATTACCGCTGGAATGTGCAGACCTTCGCCGCGCAGGGCTATGTGGTGGCCGCGGTGAACTACCACGGCTCCAGCAGCTTCGGTTACGCCTTCAAGGACAGCATCAGCGGCCGCTGGGGCGAACTGGAACTGCAGGATGTGGAGGCCACCACGGACGCGCTGCTGAAAAAGCCCTGGGCGGACAAGAAGCGCGTGTTCGCCACCGGCGGCAGCTACGGCGGCTACATGGTGGCGTGGATGAACGGGCATGTGAAGCCCGGGCGCTATGCGGCGTATATCTGCCACGCCGGCTGCTACGACTGGACGGCCATGTTTGCCGACGACGCCTACACCTGGCACGCCAAGGAGCTGGGTGCCTGGTACTGGGACGACATGGCCAAGGTCCATTCGCAAAGCCCCCATGCCTTTGCGCATAACATGGTGACGCCGACCCTGGTGATTCACGGGCAGATGGACTACCGCGTTCCCGATGCGCAGGGCCTGGCCTACTACAACACCCTCAAGGCTCGCGGCGTGGACGCGCGACTGGTGTGGTTCCCGGATGAGAACCACTGGATCCTCAAGCCACGCAATTCAAAGCTCTGGTACGGTGAATTCTTCGCGTGGCTCCAACGACATGATGTGGGTGCCATCAAAGAGGGCAAGGCCACGCCCAAGCGCTGATTTCATCAAGCGATGCTCATCAATTTCTTCTACACCCTGCGTGCCGCCAAGCTGCCGGTGAGCATCCGCGAGTACCTCACCCTCATCGAGGCGCTCAAGGCCGGGGTCATCGGTCCCAGCGTGGACGAGTTCTACTTCCTCTCCCGCACCGCCCTGGTCAAGGACGAAACGCAGTTCGACAAGTTCGACCGCGCCTTCGGGGCCTACTTCAAGGGCGTGGAGCTCGTCACCGACTTCAGCAAGGACATCCCGCTGGAGTGGCTGAAGAAGACACTCGAGAGGGAACTCACGCCCGAGCAGAAGGCGGCCATCGAGAAGATGGGCTGGGACGAGCTGATGGAGACGCTCAAGAAACGGCTTGAAGAACAGAAGGGCCGGCACGAGGGCGGCAACAAGTGGATCGGCACCGGCGGCACCAGCCCCTTCGGCCACGGAGGCTATAACCCGCAGGGCGTGCGCATCGGCGGCAAGGGCGGCAACAAGAGCGCGGTGAAGGTCTGGGATCAACGCGCCTATGCCGACTACGACGATTCGCTGGAGCTCGGTACCCGCAACATCAAGGTGGCTCTGCGCCGCCTGCGCCGCTTCGCGCGCGAAGGCGCCGAGACTGAACTCGACCTGGACGGTACCATCCAGGGCACTGCGGCCAACGCAGGCCTGCTCGACATCAAGATGATTCCCGAGCGGCACAACAAGGTGAAAGTGCTGCTGCTGATGGATGTGGGCGGCACCATGGATGAACACATCCACCGCGTGGAGGAACTCTTCAGCGCCGCCAAGGCCGAGTTCAAGCACCTGGAGTTCTACTACTTCCACAACTGCGTCTACGACTTCGTGTGGAAGAACAACCGCCGCCGCTACGCCGAGAAGTTCCCCACCTGGGACATCATCCGAAAGTACAACAAGGACTACAAGCTCCTCTTCGTGGGCGACGCGACGATGAGCCCTTACGAGATCCTTCAGCCCGGCGGCAGCGTGGAATACAACAACGAGGAAGCCGGCGCCGAATGGCTACAGCGCCTCACGCACGCCTTCCCCAAATACGCCTGGGTCAACCCCGAGCCGGCCGGGGTATGGCAGTACCGCCAAAGCATCGCCATCATCCAGCAGATCATGAACCAGCGGATGTTTCCGCTGACGCTGCAAGGCCTGGAAGGCGCGATGCGGCTGCTGAGCAAGTAGCACGCCCACGAGATGACCTACAGCGTCAAGGAAATCTTCTACACCCTACAAGGCGAGGGCCTGCGCGCCGGTCGGCCCGCCGTGTTCTGCCGCTTCGCCGGGTGCAATCTGTGGAGCGGCCGGGAAGAGGACCGCGCCGAGGCTCAATGCCGCTTCTGCGACACCGACTTTGTTGGAACCGATGGCACGCTCGGAGGCAAGTACGAGGCCGTGACCTTGGCTGCGCAGATTGCCGCGCAATGGCCATCGGGCCCCGAAGGTCGCCAACCGGGCGCGGTGCCGTATGTGGTGCTCACCGGCGGCGAGCCGATGCTGCAGGTGGATCAAGCCCTGATCGACGCGCTGCATGCCGAGGGATTTGAGATTGCCATCGAAACCAACGGGACCCTGCCGGTTCCCATGGGCGAACACGGGATCGACTGGGTGTGCGTCAGCCCCAAGGCGGGCGCACCCTGGGTGCAACGCCGTGGCCATGAGCTGAAGTTGGTCTATCCCCAGCCCGCACTGATGCCGGCCTCGGTTCGTGCGGCCGATGCCGCTGGTGTTGCGGGCCATGAGCCGGTTGAATTCGACCATTGGTTGCTGCAGCCCATGGACAGTCCCTTGCAGGCCCAGCATACGAAACAGGCCATCGCTTGGTGTCAGGCCCATCCGCGTTGGCGCCTGAGCGTGCA
Organism: Burkholderiaceae bacterium; assembly: GCA_049423145.1. Lineage (GTDB taxonomy): Bacteria > Pseudomonadota > Gammaproteobacteria > Burkholderiales > Burkholderiaceae_C > RFTU01. The sequence goes on along the minus strand of JBMSQF010000089.1, from coordinate 2,158 downwards.
AACCCACAAGGTGCTGCAGATCCGTTAGAGGCCTGCCCCAGGGTCGGGCCAGCCCACGGCAAGGCACAATCTCGCCCTGTGAATGCGCCCGCCTTTGAACTCTCCCAGCGCTTCTATTTCGAAGCCGCCCACACGCTGCGCCGCGCCGAAGCCACGGGCGAGGTCGAGAGCAGCCGCCGCATCCACGGCCACACCTACTGCGCGGAGATCACGCTCCGCGGCGAACCCGATGAGCGCGGGATGGTGATGGACCTGGGCCTGGTCCGCGCGGAAATCGCCGTGCTTCGCGACCGTCTGGACCACCGCTTCCTCGACGAAATCGCCGGTCTCGGGCCTGCGACCCTTGAAAACCTCTGCCGCTTCATCGCGCTTGCGCTGCAGCCGAAGTTGCCCGGACTTTGCGAGGTTGCCGTGTGGCGGGAATCCAGCGGAGACCGCTGCGTGATGCAGTGGCGCAACTGAGGCGGCATCAGCCTGCCAAGGACTCCAGGCGCGCCTGGCCCTGCTGAATACGGAAGGCTGCAGCGGTGCGGATCCCGGGATCCTTGTTCCGGCTGTCGTCTACCGCACGCACCCGCATCTCAACCGAGTCCGGCATGAGATCCAACAGACCATAGCCCTCCACGCCGGAGTCGCCGTAGACGAAGTGCGGATTCAAGCGCCGGCGCGTCTCCAACACACTGGCATTGCTGCGGTAACTGGCCACGGCACCGACGCAGAACTCCGCTCCGACCGATTCTGAACGGGGCTGGTCGTAATCCTGCAAGACATGACCGATCCAATTTTCATGAATGTCGCCGCCGATCACCAGCAGATTGTTCTCCCTCATGGCTGCAAAGTGATCAATGATGCGCTGACGGGCAAGGGGGTAGCCGTCCCAGCCATCGTTAGACACCCGTTGGCGGGTCGCCGAGCCATAGACACGCTGGCCGAACAAGGTGGCATTGGCCAGAAGATTCCAGCGCGCATCACCGGCTGGGTGTTGGCGCAGCAGCCACTGCTCCTGGGTGGCGCCCAAGAGGCTGCGGGCCGGGTCGCGAAGTGCTGCACAGGCAGCCCTGTCCACACCGGACGAACCCAGCTCCCCGTTGGCAGTGCACACCTGAGGATGACGGTACTGGCGGTTGTCGAGCAGGGACAGGTTCACCAATCGACCGATGCGGTGATGGGCGTACAGGCGAAGTTCACCACCCTGCTGAAGACGCTGCAGCCCCTGAACCAGCACGGAGGGGCGCAAGGGCATGTGCTCGTAATAGGCTTGATAAGCCGCAGACCGACGAGCGATGAAATCCGCAACCACCGGTCCCCGATTCCCGGCCTGGGTACCGGCATAGTCGTTCTGCACCTCATGATCGTCCCAGGTCAGGCACCATGCAGCGGCCCGGTGGGCCGCTTGCAGGTGCGGATCCTTCCGGTAAGTGGCATAGCGGGCCCGATAGTCGGCAAGCGTCAGGCACCAGCTGCCTTCGACCGATCGGATCGAGGCGCGCGCTGGCGGGTACTCGTAGATGTAGTCGCCCAGAAAAATCACCAGGTCGGGCGCATCATTGACGAGGTGGGCGTAGGCACCGAAATAGCCCCGTTCATAGTGCTGACAGGACGCCAACGCAACACGCCATCGCGCCACTGAATCCCCCGGCGCGGGCAAGGACCGCGTGCGGCCCACGGGGCTGACCGCACCGCCAGCCATGAACCGGTAGTACATGACGGTGTTGGCGGGCAGCGGTCCCGCCTCGACATGAACCGAGTGGGCGAGTTCGGGCAGGGCCATCGCTTCACCAGCGGCCAGTACGCGCCCAAATCGCTCGTCCAGGGCCACCTCCCACTTCACCGGGATCGGTGCATCCGGCAAGTGGGATCCCCAGAGCCCTTGATCATGCAACCGGGTCCACAGCACCACGGAACGGTGATCGGGACTCCCACTGGCCACACCCAGACCGAACGGATCGCTCTTGAATGACGGTGCAGCAAAGACACCGGGCGCAGTGCCCGCTGCAGCTGCAGCTGCCGTACCCATCAGCCTCAGAAGCTCGCGTCGTTCCATGTCCATTCCCCCCATGCGCCAACCTACAATAGACCAGTTGCCGCCATAGTTCAATGGATAGAACGAGCGCCTCCTAAGCGCTAGATGCAGGTTCGATTCCTGCTGGGGGCGCCA
>JBMSQF010000088.1:0-6571 GCA_049423145.1 Burkholderiaceae bacterium | reverse complement strand
AGCATGTCGTTGATGGTGTAGTTGCGCACATGCCCCATGTGCAGCTTGCCGCTGGGATACGGCAGCATGGAGCAGGCATAGAACTTTGGCGCAGATGCGTCCTCGGTGACGCGGTAGGCATCGTGCGCAGCCCAATGCGATTGGGCCGCCGCTTCCACCTCAGCGGGCTGGTACTTGGGATTCATGGGGCGGAATTGTCGGCGGCCGCCCCTCGGCCGAATCGGTGACGAAAGCAATCCGCGACAGGCCCGCCTTCTGCAAGAGACCGAGCAATTCGGCCACTTGCCCATAGGGCACAGCCCGGTCGGCGCGCAGTTGGACCTCGGTCTTCGGATCACCCTGTGCGGCCTGCTGGGCCTGTGCGATCAACTGCTCACGGTCCACGCGCTGCTCGCCTACATAGGTACGCCCCTGGGTATCCAGCGCCACCACCAGCGGTTTGTTGGCCTGGGTAGGCCCGGCGGCATCGCTGCGCGGGAGGTCCAGTTTCAGGCTGTTGCTCATCAGGGGCGCCGTGACCATGAAGATCACCAGCAGCACCAGCATCACATCAATGAGGGGCGTCATGTTGATGTCACCCATGGGCTCGGCACGCGATTGGCTGCTGAGTCGACCGAAACTCACGGAGCCGGCTCCCCAACAGCCAAGAGGTCGTGGGCGAATCCTTCGAGATGCGCCTCTGCCGCGGCGATCCACTTGCCCAGGAGGTTGTAGGCCAGCACCGCGGGAATGGCCACGGCCAGGCCTGCAGCCGTCATGATCAAGGCCTCGCCCACCGGGCCCGCGATCTTGTCCACCGTCATCACACCGGCCACGGACATGGCCACCAGGGCATGGTAGATGCCCCACACGGTGCCGAACAAACCGATGAAAGGCGAGGTGCTGCCCACCGAGGCCAACATCACCTGCCCCATGCGCAGGTGCGACTGGCTGCCCTGGAGGGCTTCGCGCAAGCGGCGCGTCAGGCGGGCCGGCGCGGGGGCAGAGCGGCCGACACTGCCAGGGGGCTCATCGGCAGCTGCGGCATCCAGGAGCGGCACCAGCACACCCTCGCGGTCGATGGCTGCCAACCGTTCACGCCCCGTCCGCAAGTCGGGTGCGCTCCAGTAGGCGCCGAGTGCACGCGGCACATCGGCCGCCACGCGGCGCAGCACCCAAGCCTTCCAGAAGATGAGGGCCCAGCTGGCCACCGACATCAGCAGCATGAGGAGCGCCACGGCGCGCCCCACCGCATCCGTCTGTCCCCAGAATTCGGAAAAACTGTCCATCAAAAACGCCCCATGCCGGGAACTGAAAGGCCAGAGACGGGCTAGGCCCGAAAGCCCAACACCTGCGCCATGTCGAACAAGCCGGCACCCCGGCCCATCAAGAAGCGTGCGGCGCGCAGGCTCCCCTGGGCGTAGGTGACCCGGCTGCTGCTCTTGTGGGTGATCTCGATGCGCTCGCCGGTACCCATGAACATCACGGTGTGGTCTCCCACCACGTCGCCACCGCGAACCGTGGCGAAACCGATCGTGCTCGGGTCGCGCTCGCCCGTCACGCCCTCGCGCCCATACACGGCACAGTCCTCGAGACGGCGTCCCAGTGCGGCCGCCACCACCTCACCCATGCGCAGAGCGGTACCACTGGGCGCATCCACCTTGTGGCGGTGGTGTGCCTCGACGATCTCGATGTCGTAGCCCTGCTGAAGCGCGCGCGCGGCCATGTCCAGCAGTTGCAGCACGACGTTCACGCCCACCGCCATATTGGGTGCCATCACGATGCCGATGTGCTGGGCGTGGTCGGCAATCACCGCCTTCTGCTCCGCCGAGAAGCCGGTGGTGCCCACGACCGCGCGGGTGCCATGGACACGGCAGGCCTGCAGGTGCGCGATGGTGCCCTCGGGGCGGGTGAAATCGATCAAAACATCGGACAGGGCCAGCGCCGCCGACACATCCGCCCCCACCCGCACGCCGCTGTGGCGGCCCAGCAGGGCCGTCGCATCCTGCCCAAGGGCTGGGCTGCCGGGCACGTCCAGCGCCGCGCTCAAGACGCAATCCTCGGCCTGCTCGACCGCTTCAATCAGCATGCGACCCATCCGGCCGCCAGCGCCAGCCACGGCAACCCGGATAGGCGCGGACCGGGGGGTCGATGGGGCGTGTGCCATCAGCGGGGCTCCAGCGGCGGGTAGGTTCGCGCAGGGCCTTGGGGCAGTTGAACCGTGGCGGCCTCGGTGCGCACCGGCAGGGGCAGGCGGGCGCGCTGCTCGGCGGTGAGCTCGAGCACCGGCACCTTGGGTGCAGCCGCCCGGCGATCCACCATGCCCGCCACGAACTCGTTTTCGGTGGGAAGCGCCGGGGCATCGATCTTCTGCACCTGACCCGCCTTGTCGAAATAGACGGTGACCGCCAGGCGCTGGGTCTCGCCCACCCCACCCCGGCGCAGCGCACTCACATAGATGAAATCCCAGCGGTCGCTGTGGAAGACGTCGGTGAGCATGGGGCTGCCCAGCAGGTCACGCACCTGCTCGCGCGGCATGCCGGGCTTGATTTGCGCCACCTGTTCCCGCGTGACCACATTGCCCTGCTGGATGTCGACCTTGTACGGGGTCAGGCGTTCGATGAAGCCCGGCGATGCAACCGCCACACTCGGGGGCTTGGACGCGCAGCCGGCCAAGAGCAGCAGCACGGCGCCAGCCACCACCGCCCGAGCGGTCGAAAACCGTGAAGAAGTGAATTCCATCGTGAGGCGCCCGATCAACCCGGGCACTGGCTATGATGAACCCATTCTAGTGGGCTGCCCCGTCGCGGCCATCCCCACTCAGAGGGCCCCCATGACCCACGCCGACGAAATCAAGAGCAGCGGCCTGAAGGCCACCTTGCCCCGGATCAAGATCCTGGAGGTCTTCCAGAAGACTTCCGAGCGCCACATGACGGCTGAGGACGTCTACCGCGCACTGCTGGCCGAGCAGGCGGACGTCGGCCTGGCCACGGTCTACCGGGTGCTCATGCAATTCGAACAAGCGGGGCTTCTGATCCGCAGCAACTTCGAAAGCGGGAAGTCGGTGTTTGAGCTCAACCAGGGCCAGCACCACGACCACCTGGTCTGTCTGACCTGCGGGCGGGTGGAGGAGTTCTTCGATGCGGCCATCGAGGCGCGACAGCGCGCCGTGGCCCAAGAGCGAGGATTCGAACTGGCCGACCACAGCCTGGCCTTGTACGCCGAGTGCATGAAGCCGGCCTGTCCCCACCGACCCGGCTGATCGGTGTGGGCAGGCGGGTTGCGCCTGCGCCGATCACGCAAGCCGCGGCTCATCGGCGCACCATGCGCGACTCAATCGTCCTCGCCGCGCTCCATGGCCGCCTGATGGCGCTGCAGAAACTCCTGGTAAGTGTCGATGCCGCGCAGTTGCAGGACGGTGTTGCGCACGGCCGCTTCCACCAGCACCGCCAAGTTGCGGCCCGCATCCACCGCGATCACCACCTTGCGAACCGGCAGGCCGAGCACGTCTTCATAGAGTGGTTCGTGGGGCAGGCGTTCGAACTCCCGCTCCATGGTCTCGCGGCGCACCAGGTGCACGATGAGCTTCAGGCGCATCTTGCGCCGCACGGCGGTCTCGCCAAAGATGGCCTTGATGTCCAACAGGCCGATGCCCCGCACTTCCATGAGGTTCATCAGCAGCGCTGGGCAACGGCCTTCGATGGCCGTCTGCGAGACACGGAAGAAGTCCACCGCATCGTCAGCCACCAGACCGTGGCCGCGGGATATCAACTCCAGCCCCAGCTCGCTCTTGCCCAGGCCCGATTCACCCGTGAGCAGCACACCCAGCCCCAGGATGTCCATGAACACCCCGTGCCGCGTGGTGCGCTCGGCCAGCAGGTGTCCCAGGTAGGCCCGCAACACGTCGATCACGTGGCCGGCTGAGGCCGTGGTCTGGAACAAGGGGATCTCGGCGCGGTCGCACATGGCCACCAGGCGGTCCGGCGGCGTCTGGGCATCGGCCACGATCAACACCGGCGGCTCCAGCGTGACGATCCTCGAGATGCGCCGCTCGGCCACATCCGCCGAGGGGTGGCTCAGGTAGGCCACTTCCCGCGCACCCACCAGCTGGACCCGATAGGGGTGGATGTAATTGAGGTAGCCGATCAGATCGGCCGCCGAGCGCGCCTGCGCAATGGCCGATTCCGCGAAGTGACGCTCGGGGTGCGCATGGCCCGCCACCCACTCCCAGCGGAGCGAATCGCGGTGTTCCTCGAACAGTGCTTCGGCACTGAGCAGCGCCTGCCGCCGTCGGGAGGATGGGCGCTCGGGGGAGTTCAAGCCACGGACTTCAGTGGTTGCCACTCGGCGATGAGCCGGTGCACGGTGGCCGCCTCCGGCTCGGTCTTCAGGCGCTCGCGCAAAGCGCGGTCGCTGAGCAGTTCGGCGATTTCCGAGAGGATTTCCAGGTGGCGCTGCGTGGCCGCTTCCGGCACCAGCAGCACGATCAACAGGCCCACCGGTTCATCGTCGGGCGCGTCGAAGGCAATCGGCTGACGCACACGGATCACCGCGGCCATCGGGTTCTTCAGGCCCTTGATCCGCCCGTGCGGAATCGCCACGCCGTGCCCAAGGCCGGTCGAGCCCAGCCGCTCACGGGCAAAGAGGTTGTCGCTGACGGTGGCGCGGGGGATCGACTGCAGGTTCTCGAACAACAGGCCCGCATGCTCGAACACGCGCTTCTTGCTGGAGACGTCCACGTCCACCAGCACATGGGCCGGGGGCAGGATGGCGGCGAGTCGGTTCATGGCGCGTCCAATAGATGAACTGATTATAGGAACCGCTGTCCTTTCGGTGGGCTGACGCTCCGGCCCCGGGGGCCGCATCGCCCAGCCCAAGGAAGAAGGGGTGGCCCAAGCCACCCCTTCAGACCCGACTGGCGGGTCAGGGCCCACACCCGTCAGCCATTGAGGGACAGACTGCGTTTGGGCGAATCGTGATGGTGGTCCTGGACCCGGTCCTTGTGGCGCACGACCTGCCGGTCGAGCTTGTCCATCAACTGGTCGATGGCGGCGTAAAGGTCTTCGTGGCTCTGTTCAACGAAGATATCGCGGCCCTTGACATGGAGCGTGACTTCGGCCTTTTGGCGCTGCTCCTTTTCCTTTTTCTTCTCCACACTCAGCAGCACGTTCACATCCACCACCTGGTCGAAGTGGCGCGTCACGCGGTCGAGTTTGTTGAGGACGTACTCTCGCAGGGCGGGGGTCACGTCCAGGTGGTGACCGCTGATCGTCAGGTTCATCAAAACCTCCTTTCAAAACGGGGTATCGAGAGGAACAGATGGCTTGCACACCGGCTGGCCGAGGCCTCGAATGCAACAGGCTGTCAGGCCGGTGTCAGGTCCAGTGTGCGCCCGAATGCGGGCCTTGGCAAGCGCCATCCGAGGTTCTGACAGACCCCGGCCACCCGAGCCTTCGACGCCGAGCCTGCCGGGGGGCATCGGACCCCATCACCCCCTGAAGCCCGCCGGTCCAGTGCTGCGCTGGCGTCGTCCGGCAAGGCCCCAGCCGGTGACATAATGCGGGGGTCTCAACAGACGGAGCCACGCTTGGACCCCAGTCACCCTTGGTGACCGTCCCCTGCGCCCGTGGCGGCCGCGGCCCATGAGCCCCGACGCCATCCCAGCCCGAGCCTGACACAGGCTGAATATCGGGTTCACCCATCCCGCGCGGGGCTGACGGAACATCACTTCCCTCACAACCCCGAATGCGCGCCCTGCGACCGTTGGCCAGGCCTTGCGCATTCAAGCGGAGATGCCGCACATGCTCAATGTGTTCACGCTGGACAACGGCGGCCTGCGCGGTCGCTTGCTGCAGCAGGAAATCCACGGGCCCCAAGACCTGGCGCACCTCACGCCGATCTGGGTCGACCTTGAATCGCCCACCCCTGCGGAAAAGGAATGGGTGACGCAGCGCTATGGATTGACCATTCCGGAAGATGCGGTGGACGACGACATCGAGGAGTCGGCCCGCTTTTATGAAGAGGACAACGGCGAGCTGCACATCCGCTCGGACTTCCTTGTCGATGATGCCGATGGGCCCCGCAACGTGCGGGTGGCCTTCATCGTGAGAACCGGCGTGCTTTTTTCCGTGCGCAACGAGGACATCGCCGTGTTCCGCCTGCTGCGTCTGCGTGCGCGGCGCACCCCTTCACTGATTGAAGACGCCAAGGACGTGCTGCTCAAGCTCTACGACGCGGACGCCGAGTATTCGGCCGACACGCTCGAAGGCATCTACGACCGGCTCGAGCGGGTCAGTGCACGCGTGCTCAAGCAGGATGTGAACGACGAGGCCGCCGCCCAGGTACTGGCTGACATCGCGCGGGAGGAGGACCTCAACGGGCGCATCCGCCGCAACATGATGGACACGCGGCGGGCCGTGAGCTTCATGATGCGCAGCCGCATGCTCGGGGCCGAACAATTCGAAGAGGCCCGTCAGATCCTGCGCGACATCGACTCGCTGGACTCGCACACGGCCTTTCTATTCGACAAGATCAACTTCCTGATGGACGCCACCGTCGGTTTCATCAACATCAACCAGAACAAGATCATCAA
>JBMSQF010000087.1:0-6684 GCA_049423145.1 Burkholderiaceae bacterium | reverse complement strand
GAAGGCCAGTGCATGCTGGGCTTTATCCCAAATGGATGTGGCGATGTGCGGCAAACGGTCCGAGGGCAGAAGGCTCAGCACGAAGATGAGCGCCAGGGCCACTCGAAAGAGCACCTTCAGCCACAGCCGAAAGGTCGTCTCTTGAGGCATCAACGCTCGCGCCGGCGCTCACCGCCAGCCGAACAGGGCCAGCCGACGGTAGACGAGCCAATAGACCAGGGAAAACGCCCCCAGGCCTAACCAGGCTGCCGGCGCGTGATCCCAGAAGAGGACTCCCGGAGTTGCTGCCGTTAAGGCAAACAACCAAAGGAGCGGAGATACGCTTGCGTTTTGCATGACCAAGGGCCAGTGTGCAAGTCGCTTGCGCGCCATCCTATGATGTACCAGGGAGTGAAGGTGCAGTTGATCAGGCGCCATGGGCGAGCGTGACCGTCTAAGGCGGCGAGCCACACTGAACAGAACCTCAATGACTGGATAGGCGCAGACCAACAGAACCGCCGCAGGTGCCACGCTGGGGTTTCGCTCTACAAGAAGCACCGCAAGCCAAGCCAGCATGAGTCCCAGCAGATAGGCGCCGCCGTCTCCCAGGAAGATTTTCCCCAGAGGGAAATTGATCAACATAAAGCCGAAGGCGACGGTTGCAAGCGCAAACAAGACACCGGCCAGCGGAGTGTCCGATGCTTGCAGCGCAATCGCGCCCAAGGCGCATGCGCAGAGCACCACGAGACCAGATGCCAAACCGTTGAAACCATCCATGATGTTCACTGCGTTGGCCACTCCACCGAGTGCCACGGCAGTCAGGGTGACCGCGAGTGGCCATGATCCCTGCAGGAGGCTGTCCAAGAGGGGTACGCTTGTGTGGGCTAGGGCAATTCCTGAAATCATGCAAGCGATGGCGCCACTGCCTACCGTCGCAGCGAGTCGCACCCAAGCGGGGACGCTCTTGGAAACGTCTTCAGCCAAGCCGAAGACAAGTGCCGGTACCGAGGCCAGCAACACAGGTCCCAATATCGGTTGCCATGCAGGCGGTGCGATCGACCAGACGGTCAAGAGCCCTGCGGCAATACCCAGGCCCCCGATTCGGGCGGTGGGTGTCCGGTGGGCTCTTTGAATCCCCTTTTCAGCATCCAAGGAAAAGCGCCCATGCCAAGGCAATGTGGCCACCAGTCCCCAACAGACGAGGAACGTTGTGAAGCCGCCGGCTGCCAGAGTCAGATTCACAGGCGATTCACCGGAGCAAGAGCCTTCAGCGGACCGTCCAACGGCCCCACAACAGGGTGATGCCCTTGAGCGCATAGAGAAACAGCAGGCAGCCCAAAGTGTCTCCAATCCACATCGAAACGAAGGCCGACTCGCGGCCAATCGATGCAAAGAAAGCCTGATGCAGTGCTGTGCCGAAAAAACCGAAGAGAGCTGCCAACATCAACAGCATGCGCGTATTCAGATTGCTGAGATCGGGTTTGAGGCCCAGATGCTGGATGGCCACTGTGCGTGCCAGGATCGGGCCTGCAGCAGTAATGGCTGCGTTCTCCACCACCAGCAATCCGGTCAGGCTTGGGTCCCGCGCTGCCAATAAGAGTGTGGCGGTGAAGATCGCCAGAGTCCCTTGGACGGGCAGCACCAGGGCGTAACACATTCGAAGGCCGGCGGGCAGGTAGATCCAGTTGACCCCCGCCGCCACCTCGGTCGCACTCAGGAGGTGCTCATTGCCAAGCGCGAGCGCCAACAAAACGCCCGTCATGAGCACTGTTGTCAGAGTGGCTGTCAATGCGCGATGCATGGGCGCGAAGCAGTGCGTCGGGTTACACGTCTTCAATCACCGGTGTTTTGCAGCCTCAAGCATCAACTCACCCAATCGGGCGAAATACGCGCGCCCCACGGGCGTGGGTACGATGTGCCGAATTCGGGCATCCTGGATGTGGGCTTCAAATGCAATCAGTCCCTTGGCCCGAAGACGCTTGAGCCGCCGTTGGATGGTACTGGGCGAAGCATCGGGCACCATGCCCATGGCCGTGAGGACGGGTACGCTTTCACCCTTGGCCCACCGAACCGCCAACTCCTGCATCAAGCGCTCCTCCTGTGGATCCAAGGTCACGCCCGTGGGCAACGCGGAAATGGCCCTCATCAAGTGGAGGAAGCGAAGGAATGCGTTGCTAGTCAGAGGAGTATTTCGCATTCAGCAAGTGTAGCCCCTGAAGATCGTCCAGTTTGCGGCCCAAGTTGGACCGTTGAGGTCTCTTCCTGTTACCTGGCCGCCCGCTCACGCTCCCGCAGCCGGAAACGCTGGATCTTGCCGGTTGCCGTCTTGGGCAGTTCAGCGACGAATTCGATGTAGCGCGGGTATTTGTAGGGGGCCAAGCGCTCCTTCACAAAAGCCTTGAGTTCAGGCTCGCTGGTCTGCTGGCCGGCCTTGAGCACGATGAAGGCTTTGGTCTTGGTGAGGCCCTCTTCATCTTCCTTGCCGATGACCGCGGCCTCCAGAACGGCGGGGTGCTGCACCAGGGTGGCTTCGACCTCGAAGGGGCTGACATAAATGCCGCTGACCTTGAGCATGTCGTCACTGCGGCCGCTGTAGGTGTAGGTGCCGTCGGGATTGCGCACGTACTTGTCGCCACTCTTGGTCCATCCACCTTGGAAGGTCTCACGGCTCTTTTCACGGTTGGCCCAGTACATCACGGCGGCCGATGGCCCCTGGATGTAGAGGTCGCCGGGCTCGCCATCGGGCACGGGCTCACCGCTCTCACCGCGCAACTCGATCCCATAGCCGGGAACCGGCCAGCCCGTGGTGCCGTAGCGCACCTCGCCGGGGCGGTTGGAGAGGAAGATGTGCAGCATCTCCGTGGAGCCGATGCCGTCCACGATGTCCACACCGAAATGCGCCTTGAAGCGCTCACCGATTTCGGCCGGGAGGGCCTCGCCTGCGGAGGAGGCCATGCGCAGGGCCACCGCCCCGCGGGCCGGCAGTTCCGAGTGGGCGAGCATGCCGGCATAGCCGGTTGGCGCGCCAAAGAAGACGGTCGGGCGGATACCCGGGCCGCCGGCGGCCCCCTGGGTCCAACGCTTGAAGACGGCCTCTGGGGTCGGCCGCTCGGCCAGCAGCAGTGTGGTGGCGCCCACCGACAGCGGGAAGGTCAAACCATTGCCCAGTCCATAGGCAAAGAAGAGCTTGGCCGCACTGAAGCACACATCCCCTTCGTTCAGTTGCAGCAGGTGGCGTCCATAGAGCTCACTGGTGTAGTAGGGGTTGGCGTGCGTGTGCACCGTGCCCTTGGGCCGGCCGGTGGAGCCGCTGGAGTACAGCCAAAACCCCGGATCGTCAGGACTCGTGGGCGCAGGCTCGGCCGCCGCGTGCGCAAACCAGCTGTTGAACGCCACATGGGCCACCGGCGATTCGGCTAGGGTTTGCTCGGCTCGGGACACCGCCACCAGTTGGACCTCGTGTGAAGCCTGCGCCATCGCTTGCGCGATGGTGGGCATCAATGCGGCCGACACGAGCACGGCCTGCGCCCGGCTGTGTTCCAGCATGTAGGCGTAATCCTCGGCGGTCAACAGCGTGTTCACCGCCACGGGTACCACCCCCGCATGCAGCGCGCCCAGAAAGGCCACAGGCCAGTCGGTGCAGTCCTGCATCAGCAGCAAGACCCTTTCCTCCCGCCGAATGCCATGGCTGCGCAGCGCTCCACTGACCGCCCTCACGCGCCGGTCAAGTTCGGCAAAGCTCAGCGTTTCGAAGTCGTCGACGAATGCCGCGCGGGCGGCGCGACCTTCGTTGAGCGACAGCAGATGCTGCGCGAAATTGAAGCGCGCGCCAGGGGCGGGCACTTGGGGGCTGGTGGCGCTCATCAATGTCTCCTCGGGCTTGAATTGTTCGAGAATATGCAGTATTGTGCTTCCGAACTTTACGACCACCCGCCTGCCATGTCAAGCACTATAGTGCATCCTCATGAGAGCCCTTCGGAGGGCCCTGTCGACGCTTCTGTGGACCATTCGCCCGTTGGCGACAAGAACCCCTTCTTGTTGGCGCTCGGGGAGCGCGTTCGCGCACTGCGCGCGCGACGCGGCATGACCCGCAAGGCCCTGGCTTCTGCCGCCGAAGTGTCTGAGCGGCACCTTGCCAACCTGGAGTATGGGGTGGGCAATGCGTCGATCCTGGTGTTGCAGCAGGTGGCGCTGGCCTTGTCCTGCCCCCTGGCCGAGCTGATCGGCGACGTGACGACGACCAACCCCGAGTGGTTGATGCTGCGTGAGTTGTTGTCCAGCCGCGACGAGCCGACCCTGCGCCGGGTCCGCTTGGCTGTGGGTGAACTGTTGGGCACGGGCGGCGCGCGCGCGCGCAGCAACTGCATCGCACTCATCGGCCTGCGCGGCGCGGGCAAGTCCACGCTGGGGCAGATGTTGGCCGAGGACCTGGGATTCACCTTCGTCGAACTCAGCCGCGAGATCGAGAAGTTCGCTGGCTGCAGCATCGCGGAAATCCAAGGCCTCTATGGACAAAACGCGTACCGACGCTACGAGCGGCGCGCATTGGAGGAGGCCATCCAGATCTATCCCGAGGCGGTGATCGCGACGCCCGGTGGACTGGTCAGCGATGCGGCCACCTTCAACCTGCTGCTGTCTCACTGCACCACGGTGTGGCTGCAGGCCGAGCCTGAAGATCACATGAAGCGCGTGGTTGCCCAGGGGGATATGCGGCCGATGGCGGCCAGCAAGGAGGCGATGGAGGACCTGCGCGGCATCCTGGCAGGCCGCGCGGCGTTCTACGGCAAGGCCGAGTTCAGCCTGAACACCTCCGGTCAGCCGCTGGACGCGACATTCGCACGGTTGCGCGAGCTGATGAGGGGTGCCTTGGGTCTGCCGGTCTGAGGGGCGCCCAAACATGCAAAAAAATGCATGATTGGGTATTGACACGGGAATTAAAGTGCATTAAAGTTCACTTCATGCTGACTGCATGCACTGCGGTGCAGTTGATCGCAGCAACGAACCCGAGACTGAAGCACCCAACCCCACAACGAGGCAGGAGACCCACCATGAACCATCCCGAGCGCGTCGATTACCAGACCCATCCCAGCCAGTACCGCCACTGGAAGCTGAAGTTCGAAGGTCCGGTGGCCACACTGGTGGCCGACTTCGACGAAAACGGCGGCTTGCGTCCCGGCTACAAGCTCAAGCTCAACAGCTATGACCTCGGTGTGGACGTCGAACTCAACGATGCCATCAACCGCATCCGATTTGAGCATCCGGAAGTGCGAACGGTGGTGGTGACTTCGGGCAAGGACAAGGTGTTCTGCTCGGGCGCCAACATCTTCATGCTGGGCGTGTCCAGCCATGGCTGGAAGGTGAATTTCTGCAAATTCACCAACGAGACCCGCAATGGTTTGGAGGACTCCAGCCGCTTCAGCGGTCTGAAGTTTTTGGCAGCGGTCAACGGCGCCTGTGCCGGTGGGGGCTACGAGCTGGCCCTGGCCTGCGACGAGATCATCCTCATCGACGACCGCAGCAGCGCGGTGAGCCTGCCCGAAGTGCCGTTGTTGGGCGTGCTGCCGGGTACCGGTGGTCTGACCCGCGTGACCGACAAGCGCAAGGTGCGCCACGACCTGGCCGACATCTTCTGCACCACCAATGAGGGCGTACGCGGTCAGAAGGCCAAGGACTGGCGCCTGGTGGACGACATCGCCAAGCCCGCGGTGTTCGCGGCCAAGGTGCAGGAGCGTGCGCTGGAACTGGCCGCGCAGAGCGACCGCCCCGCCGGCGCCAAGGGGGTGGCCCTGACCCCCTTGAACCGGACGATCGAAGCCGATCGTCTGGTCTACGGCAATGTCATCGTGGACATCGACCGCAGCAAGCGCGTGGCCACTTTCACCGTGAAGGCGCCTACCGGTGTCCAGCCCTCGGACGTGGCCGGCATTGAGGCCGCCGGTTCGAACTGGTACCCGTTGGTGGTGGCGCGCGAACTGGAAGACGCCATCCTGAACATGCGGACCAATGAGCTCGACATCGGCACTTGGCTGATCAAGACCTCCGGTGACTCCGCAGCGGTCCTGGCCATGGACGCCGTGCTGGCGGCGCACCAGTCGCACTGGTTCGTGCGTGAGACCACCGGCCTGCTGCGCCGCACCCTGTCGCGCTTGGACGTGTCTTCGCGCAGCCTGTTCGCCTTGGTCGAAGAGGGTTCGTGCTTCGCCGGTACCTTCCTCGAACTGGCCCTGGCCTGCGACCGCATCTACCACTTGGCGCTGCCGGATTCGCCGGAGACGGCGCCGAAGCTGACCGTGGGCGAGCTGAACTTCGGCACCTACCCGATGGCCACCGACGAAAGCCGCCTGCAGCGCCGCTTCTATAACGAGCAGCCGGCGATGGAAGCCGTGCGCGCCGTGGTGGGCAAGCCCCTGGACGCTGATGAGGCCTTCAAGCTGGGCTTGAACACCAGCAACCCGGACGACATCGACTGGGCCGACGAAACCCGCATCGCCATTGAGGAGCGCGTGGCCATGAGCCCCGACGCCTTGACCGGCATGGAAGCCAATCTGCGTTTCAATGGCAAGGAGAACATGGTCACCCGTGTCTTCGGTCGGCTCACCGCCTGGCAGAACTGGATTTTCCAGCGCCCCAACGCCGTGGGCGACAAGGGCGCCTTGAAGGTCTACGGCAAGGGCGACAAGGCGGCTTTCGATTTCAATCGAGTCT
>JBMSQF010000086.1:0-7110 GCA_049423145.1 Burkholderiaceae bacterium | reverse complement strand
GGTCGCGGTCGGGGAAGACGTCATCCTGGTTGGGCAGGTTGGCCCCGCCGCTGTCCACCAGGTAGATGCAGGGCAGCCGGTTCTGCAGCGCGATCTCCTGCGCGCGCAGGTGCTTCTTGACGGTCATGGGGTAGTAGGTGCCGCCCTTGACCGTGGCGTCGTTGCAGACGATCACGCATTCCACACCGCTCACGCGGCCGATGCCAGCCACCACACCTGCGCAGGGCGCGGCGTCCTGACCGTCCTTTTCCTTGTACATGTCCAGCGCGGCCAGCGCGCCGATCTCGAGGAAGGGCGTCCCCGGGTCGAGCAAGCGCTCTACACGGTCGCGCGGCAGCAGTTTGCCCCGCGCCGTGTGACGGTCGCGCGCGGCCTGTCCGCCGCCCAAGGCCACCTGGGCCTGCCGGGCTCGCAGGTCCTCCACCTGCTTGCGCATGACCTGCGCATTGGCCTTGAATTCGTCGCTGCGGGGGTTGAGTTGGGAGGCAAGGACGGGCATGGCGGCGTCATGACGTTTACGTAAACGTCAATTCTAGGGCCGCCTCCTGCCCTTCAGGGTTGGCCGGCCCCATCGAACAGCCACTGGTTCCCCTGCCGCACGAAACGCAGCCGCAAGACGCGGGGCAGCGGGTCTTTGACGGGCTGGAGCTCAAACTGGGTCATCCTGAAATCGGCCACGACCGACAGCGCGGCGTCGGACTCAACCCGCCAATCCGCCATCGAATGCAGGATGTGCCCACTGGCCGGCTCGATGGGCATGGCCGCGCGGCCCCCGGGGGTTGAGCGCGCCTCGAAGGCCCGCCAAGTCTTGGAGGCGGCTTTGATCTGGGCCATTCGCTCTGGTGTGCTGCCCGGGATGACCGCCTGCCCGAGGTTGCTGCCCGCCACACCGAACAGGCGCACGAAGCCGATCACATCGTTGATCGCCGACTGGACCACCGCCTGATCCTCCGCCGACCTCAGGCCGGTGAGTTGCACCAATTGCTTGGTCTTGCGGTCGGGGTCCTGTTTCAGGAAAGCGGCGTCGGGCTGGAAGCCGCCCGGCGCGGCTTGCGCAGCGTGCGCCCCCGCAAGCCCGCCGCACAGCAAGAGGGCCAGGAGGCCCCGTACAGCGCCGAACAGAGGGCTCCCGGCGGTCTTGGCCGACCAGGGGGAGAAGGAATTCATGGTGAGGTCTCCTGCAGTGGGTAGAAGGTAGATCGAGAGTCGGTGTGGGTTGGGCGGGCCCGCCCGGGATGAGCAGGGCCCGCGCCTGTGTAGTTGCCGTTGATGGATGGGCTTGGGCGATCAGCCGCCAGGGCCCTCATAGAAAAAGTCGCCGAACATCCGGACGCCCACGAAATAGACCTTGGCTGCCCAGTGGCACAGGCCGGAACCCCCGTATTGGGTGTCACAGATGTTGCGCATGCTGTTGTAGAAGATCTGGTCGGCTTCCTGCCGGGACACACTGGAATTGGACCCGTAGTTCAAGTCATGGACAAAGCATGCGGCGCTGAAGTCGAACCCCAATGGCGCGTCAGGCGCCAGCGTGCAGAAGTCGCCCGTGGGCCCGGTGGCCCTGATGGATGTGCTCATTCTTCCTCCCTGTTGTTGTTGCTTGAGCAGCCCGGCGGTTCTCGGGGTCGACCGGGCGGATCCACCGACCCCACGGCGGGTCCGCCCCGTTGGCCGCAGCGCGCCCGGCGACTCGCTGCGACAGGAAGAATTTCAAGACGTGCCCGGGTTTTGCTCAATCCTTCAGAGGAGTGACCCGCCGGCGGGCACCCCATGGGCAGCCCTGGGAGGTGGCCCGCTCAGGGGCCAGGTGTCCAGTCGTAGACGACCCATCCCAGGTCGTTGACACCGATCGTGATCACCCCTGCGCCGTGTGGGGGTAGGCGGCCGTCGCGATCCCACAGCGGCCATGAGGGCGACTCGGGCAAGGGCGCTTCTTCCGCTGGCATGGGCTCAAGGATCACGCAGTGCATCACCCGCTCATGGGGACTCGAGAGGGCCCCATCGGGTGAAGGCGCTGGCGCCCCCATCACCCGCAGGATGGCCGGCGGCCCGAGGAATCCGGCGACCGACTCACTCGGCGCCGCCGCGCTGATCACCGTCTGAACCGATGACTTGAAGAACATGAAGACCCCCTTGTGTGATGGCCAGGCATCCAGCGCATCGGGGGCATCCCCGCCAACCCGGCGCCACAACCGCCGGCCTGGCCAACAGCGGTTGCGGGCCCGATTTCAGCGAGGGTCCTGGCGATTGGCTATCCCGCCAGAGCGGGCGCACCAAAGAGGGAAGTCAACAGGGGGGAAAGGAAATCAGCAGGCCCTCAGGCCAGCGCGCGACCGATCAGGATCTTCTGCACATCCGAGGTGCCTTCGTAGATCTGGCACACCCGCACATCCCGGTAGATGCGCTCCACCGGAAAGTCGCTCACGTAGCCGTAGCCACCGTGCACCTGGATCGCATCGCTGCACACGCGCTCGGCCATCTCGCTGGCGTAGAGCTTGGCCATGGCCGCCTCCTTGAGACAAGGCTGGCCCGCATCCTTCAAGGCGGCCGCATGGTGAATCAGTTGGCGCGCAGCCTCGATCTGCGTGGCCATGTCAGCGAGCTTGAACTGCACGCTCTGGTGCTCGAAGATCGGCTTGTCGAAGGCCACCCGCTCTTTCGAATAGCGCAGCGCGGATTCGAAGGCTGCACGTGCCATGCCCAAGCTCTGTGCGGCGATGCCGATGCGCCCGCCTTCCAGACCCGAGAGTGCGATCTTCAAACCCATGCCCTCCTCGGCCAGGCGATTGGCCGCCGGCACCCGGCAGTTCTCAAAGCGGATCTGAGCGGTATCGGAGCTGTGCTGGCCCATCTTGGCTTCCAAGCGAGCGACCTCATAGCCCGGTGTATGGGTGGGTACGATGAAGGCGCTGATCCCTTTCTTGCCGGCCGCCTTGTCGGTCACGGCCATGACGATGGCCACATCGGCGTTCTTTCCACTGGTGATGAACTGTTTGACCCCGTTGAGCACATAGTGGTCACCGTCGCGCACTGCGGTCGTCTTCAGCCCATCGGCCTGCGAGCCCACATGGGGCTCGGTGAGGCAGAAGGCCCCGAGCATGCGTCCGCTGGCCAGGGGTTTGAGCCATTGCTGCTTCTGCGGCTCGGTGGCCCAGGCCATGAGGATGGAGCACACCGGACAGTTGTTGACGCTGACCACGGTGGAGGTGCCGCCGTCGCCAGCCGCGATCTCCTCCAAGATCACGGCCAAGGCCAGATAGTCCAGGCCTGCCCCTTCATACTCGGTGGGCACGGCCACCCCATAACAGCCGAGTTCGGCCAGTCCACGCAACTCGGCAGCCGGAAAGTGGTGGTCACGGTCCCAGCGCGCAGCTTGCGGTGCGATGCAGTCCTGCACATAGCTCCGCACCGCATCCTGAACGGCTCGATGGTCTTCAGACAACAACATGATTACCTCTCCGCATGCTCTTGATCACCGACGCGCGCGATTGGCCATCACCACGCCAGACAGTGCCATGGCCGCACCCACCGCCAGGGACCACCCCAGCGGCTCATCGAGCAACCATACCGCGCTGCCCACGCCGACAACGGGGACCAGGCTGATGTAGCTCGAGGCCACGCCGGCACCCAGGGCGGCAATCCCGCGGAAGAACCACACATAGGACAGCACTGTCGGGCCCAGCGCCATGAACACCAGCAGGCCGGCTTGTCCCAGCGTGACATCGGGCAGCCCGGTGAAGGCCACCGAGGGACCGTCCACCACCACCGCGCCCAACCACAGGAGCACACAGCCGAAGGTCGCGCTGAAGGCGGTTGCCGTGAGCGAATCCACCCCGGTCATGAGCCGCTTGGCCATCAGCGAATAGCCGGCCCAGGAAAAGACGCAACCCACGAGCAACCATTCGCCCAGGCCCACGCCGCCGGTCAGCAGCGACCAGGGCTGCCCATGCGTCATCACCGTGGCGGCCCCCAGGACGGCCAGAGCCAATCCCAAGCCGATGCGCCAATTGAAGGGTTCGCCGAACAGCCACGCGGCGGCCAGCGTGACGAATACCGGGTTCGTGGTCACCACCACAGCCGCTCGGCTGGCTTCCACATGGCTCATGCCGTACATGAAGAAGAGGGTGTAGCCAAACACGCCCACCGCGCCGGCGGCCGCCAGGCCCGTCCACTGGCGAGCGGAAAGGTCGGGCCATGCGCCGCGCGACAGTCGTGCCCATGTCAGCAGCACCAAAGCCGCCAAAGAAAACCGCCATGCCGAAGACGACAGCAGCGGCAGACTCTGCGCGATGGCGCGCCCGGCCGGCCAGGAAAGGCCCCACAACAGCGTCATGCCGCACAGTCCCAAATGAACCGGCCATGCAGCGCTGTTCATCGGCCCGTCACCATGCCAACGCTTGCCCGTCGTGGTTGAAAAAGCCGCCCGTGTCGGCTGGCTTGAGCGCATCGATGGTGCGGCGCAGGTCGGCCACGCTGCGCTCCACCGGTATGTCGGCCCCGGTGCCACCCATGTCCGTCTGCACCCAGCCCGGGTGAAAGGCGGCGACCACGCCTCGCGAGCCCAGTACCAGCGAGGCATCCTTCACCGCCGAATTCAGCGCAGCCTTGGAGGCGCGGTAGGTCCAACCCGAGGGGCTGGCGCGCAAGCCGATCGAACCCATCTTTGACGACAGCACACCGATGCGGCCACCCGTGGCCAGGGCGTCGAAGTATTGGGGCGCCAGCCGCATGAAGCCCAGCACATTGGTGTGCATCACCAAGTCGAAGTCCTGAGCAACGGGCGGCTCCACGCCGGCCGTTCGGGGACCAAACACCCCCGCGACGTGCCAGATGCGGTCGAAGCGCGTGCCGTCGATGCCCCAGGACAGCCCCGAGCAGCCCAGGGCGTCAGCCGTGTTGACCACCAGCGTGTTGACACCCAATTCTTTGAGTTTCGCAATGCCGGTCTGACCGCGCGCCGAAGCGTAGACGGTATCCCTCGCCTCATGGTGCTGCCGCGCCAATTCATACCCGATGCCGCGCGATGCGCCAATGATGAGGACGTTCATGCGGACTCACCTCCCATCATCTCCAGCGCAAGGGCAGTGGCCTCGCCACCACCAATGCACAGCGACGCCACGCCTCGCCGGAGCCCACGCTGGCGGAGGGCCCCCAACAGCGTGACCACGATGCGTGCGCCCGAGGCCCCGATGGGATGACCGAGAGCGCAGGCGCCGCCATGCACGTTGACGATGTCGTGCGGCAGTTTGAACTCGGCCATTGCCGCCATCGTCACCGCCGCAAAGGCCTCGTTGACCTCCCACAAGTCCACATCCTTCACGCTCCAGCCCGCCCGCTTGAGCACCTTTTCGATCGAGCCCGCCGGTGCGGTGCTGAACCACTCCGGCGCCTGGGCATGCACCGCATGGGCCACCACGCGGGCCACAGGCCGGGCGCCCAGGGCATGCGCGGAGGACTCTCGCATCATGACCAAGGCTGCAGCGCCATCGGAAATGCTCGACGCATTGGCCGCGGTGATGGTGCCATCCTTCTTGAACGCAGGCTTCAATCCCGGAATCTTGTCGAGCTTGGCCTTGAAGGGCTGCTCATCATGGCGGACCAAGGTCTCCCCCGTCTTGGCCGCGATCGTCACGGGCGCAATCTCCCAGTCGAAGGCGCCGCTCTGGTTGGCGTTCAGAGCCCTCGTCGTCGAGGTGATGGCGTACTGGTCCTGCTGCTCGCGGGTGAAGCCGTATTTCGCCACGCAGGCCTCGGCAAACACACCCATGGCCTTGCCGCGCTCATAGGCATCCTCCAGGCCGTCCATGGCCATGTGGTCAAACAACTGGGTCGCCCCATAGCGCACGCCCTTGCGCGCAAACACCAGATGCGGCGCATTGGTCATGCTCTCCATGCCGCCGGCGACCATCACATCCGCACTGCCCGCGGCCAGCATGTCATGGGCCAACATCATGGCCCGCATGCCACTGCCACACATCTTGCTCAGGGTGACCGCACCAGCGCTGTCGGGCAGCCCCGCCTTGCGCAGGGCTTGGCGCGCGGGGGCCTGGCCTTGGCCGGCCATCAGGCAGTTGCCCATCAGAACTTCGTTGATCGCGTCGGCCGGCACACCGGCGCGATCAACGGCAGCCTGGATGGCCACAGCACCCAGATCAGAAGCCGTGAGACTGGCGAAGTCGCCCAGCATGCCGCCGATGGGCGTGCGCGCGGCCGATACGATGACGATGGGGTCGCGATGGGGGTCGCTCATGAAAGACTCCTCAGGAAGTGAAGGGCAGGCCGGTGCGGGCCGCTGCCGTCGTCGAGGCCGAAGCCGCCTGCACCTGAAAACGGCGTTCGGGGTCGTAGGGGAACACATCGATCACCTGGCGCGCCTGGATGCGCGACTGGTGAGACTGCCAGAAGGCAACATCCAGCAAGTCCGCATGGTGCTTCATGAACACGTCACGCACCTCGTTGTTGCCCAGCAAGAAGGGGCTGAACGTTTCGGGAAAGACATCCTTGGGGCCCACGGCGTACCAGATCTCCCCGCTGAGTTCGTCTTCTTCGTTGCGTGGCGGCGGCACACGGCGGAAGTTGCAGTCGGTGATGTACTCGATTTCATCGTAGTCGTAGAACACCACCTTGCCGTTGCGGGTGACACCAAAGTTTTTCCACAGCATGTCGCCGGGGAAGATGTTGGCCGCTACCAGGTCCTTGATGGCATTGCCGTACTCGACCACGGCGTGCTCCAACTGCCGGCGTGCCTTGCGGTCATCCTGGCCGGCGTCGAAGCATTCCTGCAGATAGATGTTCAGGGGGATCATGCGGCGCTCGATGTACACATGCTTGAGGATGAGCTCCTCCGTGCCATCGCCGTCCCGGTCCGAGATCTCCAATTGAGAGGGCGCAAACTTGCGGATCTCCTCGATGAGCTCCTCCTCGAAGCGCTCGCGCGGGAAAGCCACCTCGGAATACTCGGCCGTATCGGCCATGCGGCCTACGCGGTCGTGCTGCTTGACCAGCAGGTACTTGCCCTTGATCTGTTCCCGCGTGGTGTCCTTCTGCGGTGGGTAATGGTCCTTGATGACCTTGAACACATAGGGGAAGGACGGCAGGTCGAACACCAGCATC
>JBMSQF010000085.1:0-7746 GCA_049423145.1 Burkholderiaceae bacterium | reverse complement strand
CGGCGGCTGCCAGCACCTTGGTTAGTGCGATCTGGATGAACCCGACCTCATCGAACACCGCCCGCTGGTTGAAGGGGTCTGGGCCGAGGAAGCCGTCAATGTTGCCCGCGCGCAGATTGGCCACCATCTCGGGCGGGGGCGTCACGCGGATCTGCACATCGGTGTCGGGATTGATGCCGTGTTCGGCCAGGTAGTAGCGCAGCAGGAAGTTGTGAATGCTGTAGTCGAAGGGCACCGCAAACTTGAAGCCCTTCCAGTTCTTCGGGTCGCGGTTGCCCTTGTGCTTGTTGGCCAGCACGATGGCCTGGCCGTTGATGTTCTGGATCGTGGCCACGTTCATCGGCGTCTGGGTGGCGCCCAGTCCCAGGGAGATGGCCAAGGGCATCGGCGACAGGAAGTGCGAGGCGTCGTATTCCTTGTTCAGCACCTTGTCGCGGATCAGTGCCCAGCCCGCGGTCTTGTTGAGCTGCACATTCAGGCCTTCCTTGCGGTAGAAGCCCAGCGGGTCGGCCATGATCAGGGGCGAGGCACAGGTGATGGCGATGAAGCCCACCTTGAGGTCCTTCTTCTCCAAGGGCCGCCTCTCCTGCGCCATGGCCTGCATGGCGCCCAGCGCGCCAGCCGGCAGGGCCGCGGCCACCGCCGCGCGCAGCGTCCCCGCACCCACCGCCTTGATCAATGCGCGGCGTGTGGGCTCATGCGGAAAGATGGCCTTGACCAAGGAGGCTTCGATGAACTCGTTGGAAAACCGCTCGGTGTCGTTCTCTGGCGAAGGCTGCGTGGACGCGGGCGCCGCGACCTGCAGGAGGCGACCTTGCGCGGCTGCCTCGGCCTGGTGGTCGGCCACTGTGTGGTCTTTCCCACAACCGCAGCGGGCCAACAAGGGCTGGTCGGGGTCGAAGGGCTTGAAGTAACGGCCTTCGAAATCGCTCTTCAGACGGTCATCGGCGTCGCGGCTCATCGGGGGCTCCTGAACTCGAGTCGGTTGGACACAACTACTGGCTTGCCCGTTCGCAAGAGTCAGGCCACCTGCCAATCCGCTCCAAACCGAAACGGCGCACCATCGCGGTGCACCCAGAGCATGGGGCTTGCACTAATTTGTCCAGGACAAGCCGAGGGCGCACTGCCTTGGTGAACTCAACCGCGATGGACCTGCCCGGACCGCAGATGCTGCAGCGGGAAGGCCCCGCCGGCCTTCACCTCGCCGAGCGAGAAACTCGTTTGGAGGTCCTTCACATTCGGCAGGTTCAACAGCACCGTGCGCGCGAAGTGGGAAAAGGTTTCCAGGTCCTGACTCACCACCTGCAGTTCGAAGGTGCCGGTCCCGCTGATGTAGTGGCAGCTCACCACTTCGGGGATGCCGTGGATGGCCTCCTCCATCGCCCGCGTGAGCTCGGCGGTGTTGCGCAGGGCATCCAAGCGCACAAAGGCCAACACACCCAGACCGATGCGGTGTCGGTCAATCACGGCACGGTAGCCGGTGATGTAGCCCGCCTCCTCCAGCGCGCGCACGCGCCGCCAGCACGGTGCAGCCGACAGCCCCACGCGGGCCGCCAGTTCCGCATTGGTGAGGCGGCCGTCGTTTTGGAGTTCGTCGAGTATGGCCAGGTCGTAGCGGTCCAGCATCGCAATGCGCCTCCTGTTTTCAAAATTCGCCCGTTCTGCGCAATTCTCTTTCAATTAGGGCCGAGTAATGGGCATGAATCGCAAACATCTGTCCCGAGTTCCCCTCTAGACTGCGGCCGTTCATCCGTGGAGGTTTCATGAACGCACCCCTGAGCGCCGATGTACTGCGTGCCCTGCAGTCGGTATCGCTGGACGACAAGTACACGCTCTCGGAGGGACGCGCCTTCATGAGTGGCGTGCAAGCCCTGGTGCGCCTGCCAATGCTTCAGCGCCAGCGCGACGCATTGGCAGGGCTGAACACCGCCGGCTTCGTCAGTGGCTACCGCGGAAGCCCCTTGGGCGGCTACGACCAAGCCTTGTGGCAGGCCAAGAAACACCTGGCCGCACAAAACGTGGTGTTCCAGCCCGGTGTGAACGAAGAGCTGGCCGCCACGGCCCTGTGGGGCACCCAGCAACTGGACCTCTACCCGCAGTCCAAGAAGCACGATGGTGTCTTCGGCATCTGGTACGGCAAGGGCCCAGGCGTCGACCGCTGCGCGGATGTGTTCAAGCATGCCAACATGGCCGGCACCGCCCGGCACGGCGGCGTGATCGCAGTCGCCGGCGATGACCATGTGGCCAAGAGCAGCACCGCGGCCCACCAGAGCGACCACATCTTCAAGGCCTGCGGTCTGCCCGTCTTCTTCCCATCGAGCGTGCAGGACATCCTGGACATGGGCTTGCATGCCTTTGCCATGAGCCGCTTTGCCGGCGTCTGGACCGGGATGAAGACGATTCAGGAGGTGGTGGAGTCGTCCTCCAGCATCGATGTGAGCCCCGACCGCGTGCGGATCCTCCTGCCGGAGGACTTTCCCATGCCACCCGGTGGCGTCCACATCCGGTGGCCCGACATGGCGCTCGAGCAGGAGCAGCGTCTGTTCAGCCACAAGTGGTATGCGGCACTGGCTTACGTGCGCGCCAACCGCCTGAATCACAACGTGGTGGCCACCCCAGGCGACACATTCGGACTCATCGCCAGCGGCAAGGCCTACAACGACATGCGACAGGCCTTGCTGGATCTGGGTCTGGACGACGACACCTGCCGCGCCTTGGGCATCCGCGTGCACAAGGTCAATGTCGTCTGGCCCTTGGAGGCCAACATCACGCGCGACTTCGCGCAGGGTCTGCAGGAAATCCTGGTGGTGGAGGAAAAGCGACAGATCATCGAATACCAACTCAAGGAAGAGCTCTACAACTGGCGGCCGGATGTGCGCCCGGACGTATTGGGCAAGTTCGATGAGCCCGAAGGGGACCACACGGGTGGGGAATGGAGCCAGCCCAACCCCAGCGCCAACTGGCTGCTGCGCGCCAATGCAGACCTCACGCCGAGCCTGATCGCCAAGGCCCTGGCCAAACGCCTGAAGAAGCGCGGCCTGGCGCCGGAGGGCAGTGAAATCGCCGCGCGCATGGAACAGCGGCTGCGCGTGATCGAAGCCAAGGAACGCGAAATGGCAGCCCTCGATGTGAAGAGCACCGGCGAGCGCCAGCCGTGGTTCTGCAGCGGCTGCCCGCACAACACCAGCACACGGGTCCCCGAGGGTTCACGCGCCATGGCCGGCATCGGTTGCCATTTCATGACCATCTGGATGGACCGCAGCACCAGCACCTACAGCCAGATGGGCGGCGAGGGTGTGGCCTGGGTGGGCCAAGCGCCCTTCACCACCGACCCGCATGTGTTTGCCAACCTGGGCGATGGCACCTACTTCCACAGCGGGCTGCTGGCCATCCGCCAGAGCATCACCGCGGGGGTCAACATCACCTACAAGGTGCTCTACAACGACGCGGTGGCCATGACCGGGGGGCAACCGGTGGGCGAGAGGCCCGAGGGCCACTCGGTCCTGCAGATCCAAAAGAGTCTCGTCAGCGAGGGCGTGAAGAAGCTCGTCATCGTCACCGATGAGCCCACCAAGTACGAGGGCGTTGCGCTCGAGCCCGGCGTGACCGTTCACCATCGGGACGCGCTTGACCGCATCCAGCGCGAGTTTCGCGAGATCTCAGGCTGCACCGTCATCATCTATGACCAGACCTGCGCCACTGAGAAGCGGCGGCGGCGCAAGCGCGGCACCCTGGTGGATCCGGCCAAGCGCGTGGTGATCAACGAACTGGTGTGCGAAGGCTGCGGCGACTGCTCCGCGCAGAGCAACTGCCTGTCGGTGGAACCGGTGGAAACCGAGTTCGGCCGCAAGCGCCGCATCAACCAGAACACCTGCAACAAGGACTACTCCTGCACCAAGGGCTTCTGCCCCAGCTTTGTCACCGTCGAGGGCGGCCAGCTGCGCAAACCCAAGAAGGAGGACCGCCGCATCGACCCCTGGGCCCTGCCTGCCCTGCCCGAACCGGTGGTGCCGGTCGCGCGTGAAGCCTGGGGCATCGTGGTGGGTGGCGTCGGCGGCACCGGCGTCATCACCATCGGACAACTGCTGGGGATGGCCGCCCACCTGGAAGGCCAGTGCGTGGTGACGCAGGACTCGGCAGGCCTGGCGCAAAAGGGCGGCGCCACCTGGAGCCATGTTCAGATCGCCCAAGGCCCGGGCGCCATCCACACCTCCAAGGTGGACATGGCCAAGGCCGACCTGGTGATCGGCTGCGACAGCATCGTGGCCGCCAGCAGAAGCACGCTCTCGGTGATGCAAGAGGGCCGCACCGTTGTGGCGCTGAACACCCACGGCACCCCCACGGCGGCCTTCGTCAAGAACCCCAACTGGCAGTTTCCCGAGGGTGGCTGCGAAGCGGCCATCGAACGGGCCGTCGGCCGCGCAGCCATCGGTCTCTTCGACGCCGAGGAAGTGGCCACGCAGCTGCTGGGCGACAGCATCTACACGAACCCCTTGATGCTGGGCTACGCCTGGCAGATGGGCCGCATCCCGCTGGGTCGGCCCTCGCTGATGCGGGCCATCGAGCTCAACGGCGTACAAGTTGAGAAGAACAAGGCCGCGTTCGAATGGGGGCGCCGCTGCGCTCAAGACCTTGAGGAGGTGCGTGCGCACTACCAGGCCAGACAGGTCATTCAGGTGCTGCGTCAGCCCTCACTCGACGAGGTGCTCCAACGCCGTGTAGGGTTCCTCACCGATTACCAGAGTGCCGCCTATGCGCGGCAGTACCTCGACTTCGTGGAGCGGGTGCAGGCTGTCGAGGCGCCGCTGGGCAGCACGCGCCTGACCTTGGCAGTGGCGCACAACCTCTTCAAGCTCATGGCCTACAAGGACGAGTATGAAGTGGCACGCCTGCACACCGACGCTCGCTTTGTCCAGCGGATCCAGGAGCAGTTTGAAGGCGATTACAAGCTGGTGCACCACCTGGCGCCGCCCGGCCTGTCCCAGCTCAATGAAAAGGGCGAACCCATCAAGCGCGCTTTCGGTCCCTGGGTCCGCAGCGCCTTCGGTCTTTTGGCGCGGATGAAGGGCCTGCGCGGCACTGCGTTCGATGTGTTCGGCCAGACCGAAGAGCGCCGCATGGAACGCACCCTGATCCAGGAGTATCGCGCCTGCGTCGAAGAGCTGCTCACGGGGCTGAGGCCGGAGCGCCTGGCACAGGCCGTGGAGATTGCCCAACTGCCCCAGGACATCCGCGGCTTTGGGCACGTCAAGGCGGCCCACCTGGCGCGGGTACGACCCCGTTGGACAGCGCTGATGGGGCGCTGGCGCGCCGGCACGCCCACATAGTCGCCGGCACCACGGGTGATCCGCAAACGCGGCACACTGTGGGGATGCTCGCCCCGTCGGACCTGCGCTACACCCGCACAGCCATCGCCCTGCACGGGGTGCTGGCCGTGGCGATTGTGGGCATCTTCTGCATGGGCCTGTACATGACCAGCCTGCCGTTTTCGCCGCAGCGCCTCAAGCTCTACAACTGGCACAAGTGGGCCGGTGTGCTCATCCTCACCCTCTCGGCCTTTCGGCTGCTGTGGCGCCTGACCCATCGGCCGCCCGCCGAACCCGCCATGCCGCTTTGGCAGCGGCGCGCGGCCCGCGTGACCCATGTCCTGCTCTACCTGCTGTTCTTCGCGGTGCCCCTGATGGGTTGGGCCTACAGCTCAGCCGCGGGCTTCCCCGTTGTCCTGTTCGGCGTTCTGCCCCTGCCCGACTTCGTCGCCAAGAGTGCAGCCCTGGCGGAACTGCTCAAACCGTGGCACGGCGGCCTGGCTTGGATGCTGGCGGCCGTCGTGGCCCTCCATGTGTTGGGTGCCCTCAAGCACCATTTCATCGACCGAGATGGCCTGCTGCGGCGCATGGCCTGGAGCCCCCCCTGATGAAGTCCCCGAACCGGTCCACCCCAAGGGCGGTGCCGCGTGGTGCGGCCTGTACCCTGGCTCTGTTGATGGCCGGCCTGTCGGCCGTCCAGGCCCAGCAGGTGATCCCCGCCGGCAGTGAAATCGCCTTCACCACGCGCCAGATGGGTGTGCCGGTGGACGGCCAGTTCCGCAAATGGAGCGCAGCCATCCAGTTTGACCTGAAGAAGCCCGAGGCCGGCAAGATCGCCTTCACCATCGACATGGGCAGCGTGACGCTGGGCGCGGCCGATACCGATGCCGAGGTGATCAAGCCCGAATGGTTCCACACCGCCAAGTTTCCGCAGGCGCAGTTCCAGAGCGCCGCGATCAAAGCCACTGGCAAGGGGCGCTATGAAGTCACCGGCCCGCTGAGCATCAAGGGCTCCACACAAACCGTTTCGGTGCCCGTGATCCTCAGCCAGACGGGCGCCGGCGCGTCCCTGCGCACCACGGCCACCGGGGCCTTTTCCATCAAACGCCTGGCCTTCAAGATCGGCGACGGTGCCTGGAGCGACACCTCGATGGTGGCCGATGAGGTGCAGGTGAAATTCAAGATCCAGCTCAGCGGCATGGCGCCGCTGTGAACGCCGTCCCCGGCATCCCTTTTCACTAGACAGCGAGGAAACCCATGAAGAAGACCTTGATGTTCACCGCCGCGATGCTCGGCATGGCCAGCGGTGCCGCCCTGGCGCAAAGCGCCACCTATGCCATCGACCCCACGCACACCTTCGTCACCTTCGAGGTGCTGCACTTCGGCACCAGCACCAATCGCGGACGATTCGACAAGAAGGCCGGCAGCATCACCTTGGACAAAGCCGGCAAATCGGGCCGGGTCGAGATCTCGATCGAAACCGCCTCGATCAACACGGGCACGCTGCCCTTTGACAAGCACCTGCAGAGCAAGGACTTCTTCGACAGCGAGGCCCACCCCACCGCCCGTTTCGTGGGAGAGCGCTTCACCTTCGATGGGGACAAGGTGGCCGAGGTCACCGGCCCGTTCACCCTGCTGGGCAAGACCCACCCCGTGACCCTCAAAGCCCTGCGATTCAATTGCTTCGAGCACCCGCGCCTCAAGCGCGAAGTCTGCGGCGGCGACTTCGAAACCACGATACAGCGCAGCCAATGGGGCATGGGATACGCCATTCCCGCCATCCCTGATGCGGTGAAACTGATCATCCAGGTGGAGGCCATCAAGCAGTAGGCCCCGAGAGCGGCCGAGGGCGGCCAATCTCCGGACGGGCCGTATCGCCAAATCCCCTGGCGGCATGGGAATTAAGGGTAAGCCCGAACCATCGCCGGCGGGGTTGGGGGGCATCATCCGTCTAGGACAGGAGCGCCTGCTGTCGAATGGCTCGCGCGCGTCTGAACCCTTCTATCCCCCGACATTCCACCCTCGCAGGAGACCCTGATGACCGAGAAGAACGCCAAGACCCGCCAACCGGCCGAACGCCGTCGTTTCCTTGCCAAGGCCGCCACCGGCACCGTTGCTGCCGGCGCACTGGCCACTCCCATGGTGTCGCAGGCCCAAACGACGACGCTGCGGTTCCAGAGCACCTGGCCGGCCAAGGACATCTTCCACGAGTACGCCAATGACTTTGCCAAGAAGATCAACGACATGGCGGGCGCCCGCCTGAAGATCGAAGTGCTGCCCGCGGGTTCGGTGGTGCCGGCCTTCCAGTTGCTCGAGGGTGTGGCCAAGGGCACGCTCGACGGCGGCCATGGCGTGGTGGCCTACCACTACGGCAAGAACTCCGCGCTGGCCCTGTGGGGTTCGGGCCCGGGCTTCGGCATGGACCCCAACATGCTGCTGT
>JBMSQF010000084.1:0-7910 GCA_049423145.1 Burkholderiaceae bacterium | reverse complement strand
GGCGGGGTGGCAGAGTGGTTATGCAGCGGCCTGCAAAGCCGTGGACGCCGGTTCGATTCCGACCCCCGCCTCCATCCTTCGCTGCCCCGGTGGTGAAACCGGTAGACACAGCGGACTTAAAATCCGCCGCTATCCCGAAAGGGGGCGTGCCGGTTCGAGTCCGGCCCGGGGCACCAGACAGAGCTGTCTACAGACTGTCACGCTGGCCCAAGCGTCCAAGAAAGGTCTTGATGCAACCTTACGGACTCAGGCCAGTTGCTGTTCCAATTTATCCAACACTTCGTAACACGGTAACACCTGTGCAACGCTGGCGTTAGGTTCCGTGCCCGCGCGAATGGCGGCGAAGAACTCGCGGTCCTGAAGTTCAATGCCGTTCATCGAAGCCGCCACCCGGGAAACGTCGATTTTTTCCTCCCTGCCATTGAACAAATCGTCGTAGCGGGCGATGTAGGTGCCGGTGTCGCCGATATATCGAAACACCGTGCCCAGAGGCCCGTCGTTGTTGAAAGACAGGCTGAGCGTGCAGATCGCACCGTTGGCGGCCTTCAGCTGGATGCTCATGTCCATCGCAATACCGAGAGCGGGGTGTATAGGCCCCTGGATGGCATTGGCCTTGACGATAGGACTGCCGACCTGATGCACAAAGAGATCCACTGTGTGCGCGGCGTGGTGCCACAGCAGGTGATCGGTCCAGCTGCGCGGCTCGCCCAGCGCATTGGTGTTGGTGCGGCGGAAGAAATGGGTTTGCACGTCCATTTGTTGAATGTGTAGCTGGCCGGCGACGATTTTCTTGTGGACCCATTGATGGCTGGGGTTGAAGCGCCGGGTATGGCCACACATCGCGACCTTGCCGGTCTGCCGCTGCAACTGCACCACCCGCAGTCCATCCGCGAGCACGTCGCACAGAGGGATCTCGACCTGTACGTGTTTGCCCGCCTCGAGACAGGCAATGGATTGCGAGGCATGCACCTGTGTGGGCGTGCACAGAATCACGGCATCCACCGCATCGATCTTGAGGATCTCAGCCAGATCGGTAGCGACATGGGGAATGCCGTATCGGTCGGCAAGTCCCTGGACCTTGGCGAGGTCCCGATCGACGAGGCTGAGCACCTTCACATCTGCGATATTCCGAATACCGTCCAGGTGTTTGATGCCAAACGCACCGGCCCCGACAAGGGCTACGTTGAGGGTCATGTTATGACTCCGGGATCCTACATTCGACAACGGAAGCGTTGCCTCCATGCTGTCGCATGAGGGCTATCGGATTTCAGGCTGGCCGCCAGGAGTGGGCTTAAGCACCGGAAGATGGCTTGCGCCAGCGCACCGTCTGCGGCAGCGGCACGTCGCGCTGCAGAACGTCTTCAGCCAGCCAGACGGCGGCGCGGCGCGCACGCTGCGCCACGGCGGCAGGTGGCATTTGCTGGTAGTCATCGTTAAAGACTTCGAAGCTGTAGTCGCCGGCATAGCCCATGCGATCCAGCCGCTGCACCAGATCTGTTAGCGCCGGGCCATGAACACCTTCTCCCGGGAAGACTCGAAAGGTTCGTGCGGTGGCCATCCGTTCTTCGGGGGTACGCACTTCTTGCCACATGAAGTCAGACAGCTGCACGAAAAACACCCTGGACGGGTCGAGATCGTCCAGGGGATCAAGCGGTGTGCGGGTGGCAAAGATGTGGTACGAGTCGATTCCCAGGCCCAGGTTCGGCATGTTCGCGCGCGCCACGGCAGCCCAGGCCTGCGTGTACTCGTTGATATAGCGGCCCCACGACAAACCTTCGTAGGCGATGCGGATGCCGTGAGGCACTGCCAATATGGCGAGCTTGCGAAGATCACGCGCAATGGCATCAAGGTTGTCGCTCGCATGCTGGGACGTAGACGAGCAAACCAGCAGCAGGGGGGCGCCCACCGCCGACGCCATGCCGATCATGCTCTTGGCGACATCCACCTTGTATTCGTGCAGGTGCCCCGACAGCCCCTCAAAGTCGCGCAGGACCTGAAAACCAGTGACACGCAGCCCGCTCGCGCGTACGCAGGCGATTGCCTCGTCCACACCGCCGTGATGCTGGGTGAGATCGCGCGCCGACAGCATCACTTGCGAAAAGCCCGCCTCGCGAATGGCGAGGAGCTTGTTGGGCAAGCTTCCCGCCAGCGTAATGGTATCCATGCCGAAGTCGCGGATGAACATGAGTCGCCCCCTGCGCCTTACCTGTCTGCGTGGATGAGCTCAAACATGAGCCCGCCAAGCCAGCTTTGAGTGAGTGCGCCGCGAGCATCCACGTGTAAACGCTCGGTCTCGACAAAGTGGACACCGCGCGCCTTAAGTGCGGCCGCTGCCGCAGGAACGTCCGGGGCGGCCAAGGCTACGCGTTGCAGGCGCTCGGTGACGTCGGTGACCAGCGGGTCCGACTCGATGAGTTGCAATTGAAGGCTGCCATCGGGGCTGCGCAACACACGGCCCGTCGGCAGTATGCCGGTCATGCGGTCTTTGCCCAGTTCCCTGAAGCCGAACAGCTCATCGTAGAACGCGACCCAGTCATCGCTGCGCTCCAATCCGATGTACTGCACCAGACCGAACCAGCGAAGCCCCGCCACCGCAGGGGGATGGCGATCCACCCCTGGAATGGGTACAAAGTCGACATCGTAGATGGAGAACTCGCGGTGACGGTCGACGAAGTAGATTCGGCT
Organism: Burkholderiaceae bacterium; assembly: GCA_049423145.1. Lineage (GTDB taxonomy): Bacteria > Pseudomonadota > Gammaproteobacteria > Burkholderiales > Burkholderiaceae_C > RFTU01. Next base: position 5,225 of record JBMSQF010000084.1, on the reverse strand, counting down.
CGCACCGACCCCATGAATTGCCGGTATGTTCAGCTCCATGGGCGCCACCTGAGCGGGAACGTCCCATGCGCCGAGGTCCAACGCGCGACGGTGTGCGGATGCCGCATTGCGCACACGTAAGGCAAGAGCCGCTATGGCGGGTACCTCGGGCAATGTCGCGCCATGAGATGTCGAGCCGGCGTGGGCATTGATGATGACGTTCATCTCGCCCTGCCGGTACAGCAGCACTTCGCGCGAACGGTGGCGAGCGACGGGCCGAAAGCCCATGAGCTCCAACACCTGACCCAGCGCCTGAGGTCGGGATACGCGGTATTCCACATACTCGATGCCCTCAATCCCCATTGGATTGGCGACATCGGCTATCGGTTCACGCTCGGCGGCTTCGTTCATGCGACGGCTCCCTCCAAGGATGAGACTGAACCCCCAGGCGCAGCAGGAGGCACCCGATGGGTGGCACCGCCTCCATCAAGCCGGGCAAGTCGGCGAAGCTCTTCCGCCGACGTGCTGGGCAGACCAAAGAACTCGAGGTAGGCCGGAATCTGCTCGAACAACATGTCGGTACCGACTTGATAGCGGCAACCACGGTCGCGTGCCGCCTGCAGGAAGGCCGACATGTCCTGACGCATGACCACCTCGCCGACAAATGTGGAGGGTGACAGGCGGGTGACATCCAGCGGCAAAGGGTCGCCAGGCTCCATTCCAAGAGGGGTCGCGTTGACCACGATATCGTGACCTGCTGGATCGTTGGAGCCGGTGCGCACGCGTAATGCAGGATAGTGTTCGAGCAGTCGCTTTGACAGTGTCTCGGCCGCTGCCTCTCGGACGTCGAACAGACTGAGCTCCGTAGCACCGGCTGCCGCCATTGAGGCTGCAATGGCACTGCCGACACCACCGGACCCCACGATCAAAACCCGCATCCCGCGCGGGTCAAGTCCGTGGCGGCGCACACCGCCCACGAAACCTTCACCATCAAAGAGGTCAGCCACCAGACGCCCGTCGGCCTCGCGACGAACCGCATTGGCCGCACCGGCGATCCGAGCCGCAGGCCTAACCTCATCCACTAGACTGAGGGTGGCCACCTTGTGCGGCATGGTGATGAGCGCTCCGCGGATATTCGACAACTTGAATAGTGCGGGAAGGAAGGTGGAATAGTCCGCTGACCGGCACCCCATCGGCACCACCACCGCATCGACACCGGCGTGCTCAAACCAGGGGTTGTAGATGAGCGGCGCCTTGAAGGAATGCGTGGGGAAGCCGATGTGCGCGATCAGCTGGGTATGGCCGGAGATCATCATGCCGTCAGTCTCGAAATGAAAGGCGCCGCATGCCTCAATTGCGGATCCTTGCAAGCTCGGCCATCACCTCACTAACCGTGGCTTCACCCACGTTGGCCGAGAACTGCGTGACCACCGGCTTCATCCGGTCGCGCAGCTTGGCGACTTCAGCGGGCGAGAACTGCGTGACCTGCATGCCATTCTTTTTGAGAACGTCGAGGTTGGCGGCTACCGCGGAACGGGCAGCTTCGCGCTGAGACTTCGCAGCCGCATCCGCAGCGTCTCCAACAATTTTTTTCTCGGCCGGGGACAGCGCATCCCAGAGCCGCTTGCTCATCACGACCGACTGCGGGTTGTACTGGTGATTGCTGAGCACGATATGTTTTTGCACTTCATAGAATTTGGAGGAGGCAATCACCGCCACCGGATTCTCCTGTCCGTCGATAGCCTTCTGTTCCAGGCCGCCGTAGACCTCGGGGAAGGGCATGGGTGTCGGGTTCGCACCCAGCGCCTTAACCCAGGCCACGTTGATGGGATTCGGAATGACGCGCAGCTTCAGGCCTGCCAGGTCCTCCACCTTGTTGACAGCTCGCTTGCTGTTGGTGATGTGACGGTATCCCAGCTCCCAGTAGGACAGGCCGACCAGACCCTTCTCTTCCAGCTTGGAGTGCAACTTGCGGCCAACGGGACCATCCACCAAAGCGTCGCTCTCCTTTTCATTGGCGAACAGAAACGGGAAATCGAAGATGGCGAGTTCTTTCGCCACGCTCGACAGGATGCCTGTGTTCATCACCGACATCTCAATGGTGCCGCCCTGCATGGCCGTGACAACCGCCTGATCGCTGCCCAATGCCCCGTTGAAAAACAAATTGACCTTGATCTTGCCACTTGAGCCTGCTTCGACCAGTTCCTTGAACTTCTTCATCCCGGGCACGGAAGGGTGCGTCTCGGCACCCACGGTACCAAACTTGATCGTTCGCTCCTTGATGTCCTGCGCGGCAGCGGTGCCCGACACCCAGAGACCCGCTGCAGCCACGTTGGCCACTAAAGCCTTGATGAACAGTCGTTTCATAGCCATCTCCTTTTTGAATTGGGATCAGTAGAACCATTTGGCTGGCACGGTGACCAAACCGGGGAACAGTACGAACAGAAAGAGCAAGGTGAACTCCGCGATCATGAAAGGCACCACGCCTTTGGTCACCGCGTCCATCTTGAGCTTTCCCACGCCGGCCACCACGTTGAGCACGGTGCCGACGGGCGGTGTGACCAGGCCGATTGCGTTGTTCATGATGAACAGCACCCCGAAGTACACCGGGTCGATGCCTGCGGCTTTGACGACCGGCATGAGTACGGGTGTCAGGATGAGGATGGTGGGCGTCATGTCCATCGCCGTACCCACCAACATCACAATGAGCATGATGGCGAACATGAGCAGCTTGGGGTCGTCGAGCAGCGGCTGCAGCAGCGAAACCAGCTGGGCAGGGATTTGTGCGATGGTGATCAGCCAGGAACTCACCATGGCGGCCGCCACCAGGAACATCACCACAGCGGTGGTCTTGGCAGCTGAAGCGAAGACGTTGTAGAGGTCCGGCCACTTGAGTTCGCGGTAGACCACGGTGGATACAAGGAGCGCGTACACCGCTGCAACCACCGCCGCTTCCGTGGGGGTGAACACGCCAAACTTCAAACCGACCAGTACGATGATCGGCAGTACCAGAGCCCAGGTCGCCTGCCGCAGGGCAGACAGGCGCTCCGCGCCGGTTGCCTTACGGGGGGGCTGATGTCCTTCCTTGCGCGCCACCAGCCACCAGGTGATCGCGATGGCCACGCCCATCAGCAGACCCGGGACGATACCCGCCATGAAAAGCTTGCTTACCGAGACACCGCCAGCCACCCCGAAGATGACAAAGCCGATCGAGGGCGGAATGATGGGCGCGATGATGCCCGCAGACGCAATCAAGCCTCCAGAACGCGCGGGGTCATGGCCGGCTGCAATCATCATCGGCAGCAGCAACGATGCGAGCGCTGCCGTGTCGGCCACCGCCGACCCCGACAGCGCAGCCATCATCACGGCCGCCAGAATAGCGACATAACCCAAGCCCCCCCGAACGTGACCCACCAGGGCCTGCGCCAGCACGACGATGCGCCGCGACAGCCCGCCAGCATTCATGATCTCGCCGGCCAACATGAAGAACGGCACCGCCAGCAATGGGAAGCTGTTGGCACCCTCCACCAGGTTTTGCGCAAGGATCTGTGCGTCGAACGTGTCCAGATGGAGCATCAACGCAACCCCCGACACCAGCAGCGCATAGGCGATGGGGATCCCTAGCGCCATGGCGAGCAGCAGTGACCCAAGAAAGACAAGCATGGTCATGGGCGATCCTCGCTTTCCCGAACCATCACCAGATCGCCGTCTTCAATCCGCCCGGTCAGGGTACGCCACAGGTCGTTCAACAGCATGGGCGCGGTGAGCACCGCGAAAACCACGCCCACGCCAGACAGCCATGCCATGGACAAGCCTGACACCGGTGCCTCAACCGACCAGTTGATGCGTGTTTGCACCAGGCTGCCGCTGAAGATGAGCCAGGTCACCCCCAGCATGAGGACTTGAGACACCGCGACGCATGCCCGCCTGCCGCGGCGTCCGAGACGGCCGATCAGCAGGTCGGTACCCAAATGGGCGTGCTCACGGAGACCGATGACCGCGCCGAGAAACGTCAGCCAGACAAAAAACCATCGCGACAGTTCCTCGGACACCGTGATGCCGCTGTTGGCCACATAGCGGAGCACCACATTCCCGAAGACGAGGACGACCATCAAGGCAAGAAGCGCCACGATTGCCGACGTGAGCAGCCGGCAATACGCGCCGATCAGTCGATCTATCTTTGGGTGGCGGGGGGGCGGAGATGCCATGGGGATCCTGACGATATCCAGGCAGAATATACGAACTAGTTAGTTTTATAAATAGACGGGAAAACCCCAGGGTGTTCCGAAATCGTAACCCCTAGCGTCAGCGGCGGACGAACCGCACCACCATCTCGATGATGCTGTCGCGCCTCGCCACAATGGAGGAGGGCGCGTCGAAGTCGCGATCGAAGATCAAGGAAAAGGTGTGACGATTGGCAACGTTGAACACACTCAACGCGCTGATGGACATGTGCAGGTCTAGCGGATCAAGACCGACCCGAAACACACCAGCGGCCACGCCACGGTCATAGACGCGCCGCAGGCCCTCGATCGCCGGCACATTCAACCCCTGAATGGCCTTGCTGTGGCGCAAGTATTCGCCCCGGTGGATGTTCTCAGTCATCACGAGTCGGATGAACTCGGGGTGCGCCATCTGGTAATCGACGGTAAACCCGACCAGCCGACGCAGCGCGTCCTCAGGAGGCAGGTCATCCAGATGCAGGCCAGCCTCGATGGCGCGCATGCGCCGGTAGGCCTCCTCCAGCACAGCGACGTAAAGGCCTTCCTTGCTGTCAAAGTAGTAGTAGATCATGCGTTTGCTGGTGCGCATGGCCTCGGCGATCACGTCGATGCGTGCACCGGCCAACCCCTTTTCGGCAAATTCGCGCATGGCCACCTCCAGGATGTTGGCCATCGTCCGCTCGGGGTCATTGGTGCGACCGGTCGTCTCGGTCTTGTGCTGGCGACCACGCGGAGCAGCGCCGCGTTTGCCCGTCTTCTGTACTTTTTGTACTGAATTGTTCATTTCGAGATTTTAACGCTGATCACGAGGCATCGCTGGCGCGCACGGCCTGCGCTTTGACGGTTGCGTGTATCAGCGGGCCAACTGCGATCGCGCGTTACACCGGATTACAGCTGAGCGGCCTAAAGTTTTACGCCTGAGCAGTTTGAACTGGCAAATAATCGTGCCGCGGGGGTGCGAACGTTGATTGGCGGGGGGAGTGCAGCCCAACTTTTGTGGCATGAACTCCCCCAGAGGACTTC
>JBMSQF010000083.1:0-7926 GCA_049423145.1 Burkholderiaceae bacterium | reverse complement strand
GCCGGCGCGCAAACCTCCTTCATCCCCATGCTCACCCTGGGCATCCCGCCCAATGCGGTGATGGCGCTGATGGTCGGTGCGATGACGATCAAGGGTATCCAGCCGGGCCCGCAGGTGATGCAGAGCAACCCGGAATTGTTCTGGGGACTCATCGCTTCCATGTGGGTGGGCAATCTGATGCTGGTGATCCTGAACCTGCCGCTCATCGGTATTTGGATCAAGTTGCTGACGGTCCCCTACCGCTTTTTGTACCCGGCCATTCTGGTGTTCTGTTGTATCGGCTTGTACACGCTCAACAACAACAACTTCGATGTCTACATGGCCGTCGGGTTCGGACTTCTGGGCTATGTGTTCTACAAGCTCCAGTGTGAGCCGGCACCGCTGCTGCTGGGCTTCATCTTGGGCCCGATGATGGAAGAAAACCTGCGCCGGGCCCTGCTGCTGTCTCGTGGTGACTGGTCGACCTTCATCACGCGGCCCTTGTCAGCGGGTCTGCTGCTGGCGGCCTTGCTGATGGTGGTGGTGGTGTCGCTGCCCTCGATCAAGCGCAAGCGCGCGGAGGCCTTCCAGGAGGAGTGATCGCGCATTGGGCGCGACCATTTCGGACGCAGGGGGCGCTGGTGCGCCCCTGCTTCTTTTCAGCGGAAGTCCCAGCCGAACTGGAACATCACCGCCGCATCGCCGACCGCATGCACGGTCAGCGAGAGTTCGCGGTTGAACTGCCAGCCGATCGAGGCCAGTGCGCCCGGCGAGAAGCCGTTGTAGTTGAAGGGCACCTTGCCCTGGTACTGGCCCCGGTATCCGTACATCAATCCGCCGGAGAGCTGCCCGAAGAGTTGGGGGTGACCCAGCAGCGCGGGGAAGCGTTTGCCGACATACAGGTAGGTGCTGGGCTGTCCGAAGGAATTGCTGAAGAAGGAGCCGCCCGCCAACCACTGATCGGCCCGTTGCCGCTCCAGCCCAATGGCCCACACATCGGCGTGCTCATCGCTGGGCCGAATATGCGGGGCGTAGGGCGCGGCCACCGCGCGCCAGTGGACCGGTGCCGCGGCCGCGGACGCTGCGGGCGCCGTGCCCGACGACTGGGCCACCGCCGCACCACTGCCCAACAGGATTGCGGCGCCCAATGCTGAGCGCGAGCAAGGCCGCGAGAAAATGGGGATCATCATGGGTCCGGCATTGTGCCGCTCCCCCAGACCCCGACCGGACCGATATGGAATTCGACTACTCCCCCCGCTACACCAGCCGTCGCCTGCCGGTGTTTGGCCGCGACGTGGCCGCCACATCGCATCCCTATGCGGCGCAGGCGGGACTCAAGATGCTGCAGGCAGGTGGCAGTGCGGTGGACGCCGCTGTGGCCATGGCGGCCTGTATGACGGTGGTGGAACCCTGCAGCAACGGCCTGGGCTCAGACCTCTTCGCCTTGGTCTGGGACGGGTCCCAGTTGCTGGGTCTCAATGCATCGGGTCACGCCCCCCAGGCCTGGACGCCAGCCTACTTCCGGTCGCGCCATGGCCAGCAGATGCCCCGCCGTGGCGTGGACGCCATCACCGTGCCCGGCGCGGTGTCGGGTTGGGTTGCCCTGCACCGCCGATGGGGACGCTTGTCTCTCGGCGACGTGCTGGCGCCTGCGATTGAGATCGCTGCGCGGGGGTATGGTGTGCCGGTGGTGGTGCACGAAAAGTGGACGCTCGCCGCAGGCGTGGAGGAACTGACCCGCCAACCCGGCTTCGCCGAAGTCTTCTTGCCTCACGGTCGAGTGCCCTGCGTGGGTGAGCGCTTTGCGCTGCCCGGCGCCTCCCGCGCGCTCACCGAGATCGCGCGTTCGCAGGGCGAATCCTTCTACCGTGGTGAGATCGCCCGAGCGATGGCGGCCTATGTGCAAGCGCATGGTGGCGCGCTCACGGAGGACGATCTGGCGGCCTATGAACCCGAGTGGGTCACCCCCTTGGCACAGGACTACCAGGGCCACACGCTGCATGAGATTCCGCCCAACGGCCAGGGCATCGCCGCGCAAATGGCCGCCGGCATCCTGCAGCATTTGCATGTGGCTGAGCATGCGGTCGACAGCGTGATGAGTTGCCACCTTCAGATCGAGGCCATGAAGCTGGCCTTTGCCGACGTGTACCGCCATGTCAGTGATTCGCGGACCATGAAGCTGAGCCCGGCGCAGATGCTGGACCCCGCTTACCTGGCCGAGCGTGCCCGACTGGTCGATCGGGCCAGGGCGCAGGACTTCAAGGCGGGGCCCTTGCCGCGAGGCGGCACCATCTACCTCACCGCGGCCGACCGCCAGGGGATGATGGTCAGCCTGATACAAAGCAACTACATGGGCTTCGGCTCCGGGGTGGTGCTACCCGATTGGGGTATCAGCCTTCAGAACCGGGGCAACGGGTTCACGCTCGATGAATCCAGTCCGAACGTGGTGGCGCCGCGCAAGCGACCCTTCCACACCATCATCCCGGCGTTCCTCACCAAGGCCGGCCACCCCGTCATGAGCTTTGGTGTCATGGGAGGGCACATGCAGCCACAGGGCCACCTGCAGACCCTGGTGCGGATGCTGGACTATCGGCAGAACCCGCAAATGGCCTGTGACGGTCCTCGCTGGCGGGTCAACGGCGGCCTCTCGCTGAACGTGGAGCCGCACATGCCCGCCGCCACCATCGAAGGGCTCGCGGCGCTGGGCCATCAGCTCGATGGCTTGCACGACACCTACATGGACTTCGGTGCGGGCCAGTTCATCTGGCGGATGGGCGATCCGGCTGTTGAGGGCTACGTGGCAGCCAGTGACCCGCGGCGCGATGGCGCTGCCGTGGCCTGGTGAGTGTCTTCACCGCCAGCGGGGGGGCGCTGACGCGGGTTCGCTTCTGGCAGGGCATGGTGCTGGCGGTGGTCGGTGCGCTGGGCTTTGCAGGCAAGGCGGTGTTGGCCAAACTCATGTACCGCCACGGGGTGGATCCGGTGACGGTAGTGGCCTGGCGCATGCTGCTGGCCTTGCCCTTCTTTATGGCCATGGCCGCTTGGTCGGTCTGGCGCGTGCCCGAAGCGACCGTGCGCCCGGCGCCCCTGTCGGCACGCGACTGGCGCATCATCGGTGCCTTGGGTTTCTCGGGCTACTACCTGTCCAGCATGCTCGATTTCTACGGGCTGCTGTACATCTCGGCGAGTCTGGAGCGGCTGATCCTCTACCTGGGTCCGACCTTCGTGATGGTGCTGGCCGTGGTGGTGCTCAAGAAGCGCGTGACCGCGCGGCAGTGGCTGGCGGCCGCCATCAGCTACGCGGGCGTGCTGCTGGTGTTCGGTCATGAGATGTTGACGCCGGGCGCAGGGCAGGGCGGCGCCGCAACCGGTTGGGGGGCCGCCTTGGTGCTCGGCAGTGCGCTGAGTTACTCGGCCTATCTGCTGGCCAGCGGCGAGGTCGTGGTGCGCCTGGGCGCGCTTCGGCTGACCGGCTTGGCCAGCAGCGTCGCATGTGCCTTGTGCTTGTTGCACTTTGGAGTGGTCAATCCCTGGTCCGCGCTGTGGGTGCCCGAACCGGTCTTCTGGATAAGCGTCATGAATGCGCTGCTGTGCACCGTGATGCCCGTTTGGGCGGTGATGATGGCCATCGAGCGCTTGGGGCCTGCGATGACCTCACAGGTGGGCATGATCGGCCCCTTGGCCACCATTGGCCTGGGGGTGTGGTTGCTCGGTGAAGCCTTCACCGTGTGGGTCCTGGCGGGCACCGTGCTGGTGTTGCTGGGCGTCGGGCTCTTGGCCCGTTGGCGTTGAACGAGGAGATGTGAATGGATCTGGGTATTGCAGGCCGCTGGGCCTTGGTGTGCGCGGGCAGCAAGGGCCTGGGGCGTGGCTGTGCGCAGGCCCTGGTGCGTGAAGGTGTGCACGTGGTGGTGACAGCCCGCGGTGAGGACGCCCTGCAGGTCACGGCGCAGGAACTGCGTGCCCTGAACCCCGCCGTCACGGTACACGCGGTGGCCGGTGACATCACCACCGCGCAAGGCCGCGCATCGGCCTTGGCGGCATGTCCGCAGGTGGATATCTTGGTCAACAACGCCGGTGGCCCGCCGCCTGGCGACTTCCGCGACTGGGATCGCGAAACCTGGCTCAAGGCGGTGGAAGCGAACATGCTCACCCCCATCGAGCTGATCAAGGCCACCGTGGATGGAATGGCCCAACGGGGCTTCGGGCGCATCATCAACATCACCTCAGCAGCCGTCAAGGCGCCCATCGACGTGCTTGGTCTGTCTAATGGCGCCCGCTCGGGTCTCACGGGTTTCGTGGCGGGTGTGGCGCGACAAAAGCGCCTGGCGTCACGCAACGTCACCATCAACGCGCTGCTTCCTGGGCCTTTCGACACCGATCGACTGCGCACCACCTTGGCCGGTGCGGCGCGCGCCGCCGGCAAGTCCGTGGAAGACGTTGCGGCGGCTCGCCGCGACGCCATACCGGCGCAACGGTTCGGCACGGCCGAGGAATTCGGTGCTGTCTGCGCCTTCCTCTGCAGTGCCCACGCGGGCTACATCAACGGACAGAACATCCTGCTCGATGGTGGCGCGTTCCCGGGCACCTTCTGAATCAGCCGGCCTGTCGCCGCCAGGATGACAGGGCGATACCCCCCACGATCAGGGCAAACGCAAACAGGTGGTAGGGCTGCGGCCACTGCCCCAGCAGGGCGCCTTGCATCAATCCCGCGAACAGCGGGGTCAGATTGGCAAAAAGGGCCGCCAAGGCTGGGCCGACCCGGGCCACACCAATGCCCCAGCTTCGGTAGGCGATGATCGAGGGGCCAAGGGCCGTGAACACCACGGCCGCCACCACACCCCAAGACCATTGAACCGTCGCGGGAGCGATCGCCGCTTCGGCCCCGGCCGACAGCGCGGCCCATCCGATGCCGAATACGGTTTGGATCACGAGGAAGCCCGCCCAGTCCTGGCTCGGTTTGGGGATGCCGGTTTGAAGGGCTTGCGGTGGACGCGAGAGCATCCAACTGTAGAAGCACCAGGAGATGATGGCGCCGATCATCATCACGTCGCCGGGCACAAAGGCGATGTCGGCCAGTCGCGCGGGGTCGCCACGGGACAGCACCAACAAGACACCCACCAGTGAACAGCCTGCGCTGATCAGCTCACGCAGCCCGGGCTTTTGCCCGTAGAAAAGGGCGCCGATGGACAGCATCCACAGCGGCGAGCTGGCGGCGATCAGCGTCACGTTCAGTGGGGTGGATGTGGTCAGTGCCAGGTATTGCAGTGCGTTGTAGGCCCCCACTCCCAGCAGACCCAGGATGGCCAAAGGCACACGCCGCTCCCACAAGGCCTGTCGCTGCTCGGCCGTCTTCAGCACATGCCAGCCCAGGGGCAGCAGGATGGTCAGAGCCAGCGACCACCGCATCAGGTTCAGCAGCAGCGGCGGTACCAGCCCCACCATCAGCCGCCCCACCACGGCATTACCCGCCCACATCAGTGGGGGCAGCAGCATCAGCAGGACCAATCGCGGGCTCAGACGTTCAGACATGCCGCTGATTATGGAGGGCAGCTCCCTGCCGTGAGGCCCAAGCAGCAAGGCAGCACTCACCCAAGGACAACACGGGGTTGTCGCGCCGGTGGCACACTCGCCGCGTTCTGTTCGAAACCCAGGAGATCCCCATGCCCAGCACCGTTCGCGCCATTCAGATCGCCGAGTTCGGCGGCCCCGAGAAGATGCAGATCGTCCAGCGCGAGGTGGGCGACCCCGGACCTGGCGAGATTCGGATCCGCCACAAGGCGGTTGGCCTGAACTACATCGACATCTACATGCGCACCGGCTTGTATCCCAATGCGCTGCCGATGACCCTGGGCATGGAAGGTGCTGGCATCGTCGAAGCGGTCGGTGAGGGTGTCTCGCATCTGAAGGTGGGTGACCGAGCAGCGTACGCCAGCCAGCCCCCGGGCAGTTACTGCGAGGCCCGCGTCATGCCGGCCAAGTGCGTGGTGAAACTCCCCGATGCGATCAGCTTCGAGGAGGGCGCCGCCATGATGCTCAAGGGCCTGACGGTCCAGTACCTTCTCAAGAAGACCCAGCCCCAGGGCGGCCTGCAGGCTGGTGACCACGTCCTCTTCCATGCCGCTGCCGGCGGCGTCGGTCTCATCGCCTGCCAGTGGGCGCGCGCGATGGGCCTGCAGCTGATCGGTACCGCCGGCGGGCCCGAGAAGTGCAAGCTGGCACTGGAGCACGGTGCCAGCCATGCGATCGATTACAAGCACGAGAATTTTGTTGAGCGCGTCAAGGCGATCACCGGCGGCAAGGGCGTGAAGGTGGTGTACGACTCCATCGGAAAGGACACCTTTGAAGGCTCGCTCGATTGCCTGCGCCCCTTCGGTCTACTGGCTACCTACGGCAATGCCTCGGGCCCGGTGCCGCCGTTCAACCTGGGCCAACTCGGTCCCAAGGGTTCGCTGTATGTGACACGGCCGACCCTCTTCTCCCACCTCGCGACCCGCGAGAGCACACAGGCCATGGCCGATGACCTCTTCAGCATGGTCACCAGTGGACAGGTCAAGATCCGAATCGACCAGCGCTTCCCCTTGGAGCAGGTCGGCCAGGCCCACGCCAGCCTGGAGAGCCGCCAGACCACCGGCTCAACGATCTTGACCGTTTAAGCGGGCCCGCCTTGAAACGCCCCACCGGCCTGGTGCGGTGGGGCCGACACCCGCCTGGCCGCGACGGTTGCTGCTGAACCCGTGGGGCTAGCGTCCCCGGCGCACCCTGAGGATCTCGTCGAGGATCAGACAGCAGGCCCCCAGCGTGATCGCACTGTCGGCCAGATTGAAGGCGGGGAAGTGCCAGCCGCCGGCGTGGAAATCGAGCATGTCCACGACATAGCCGTGAACGGCCCGATCGATCACATTCCCAAGGGCGCCGCCCATGATCATGGTGATGGCAAAGCCGAACAGGCGCTGGCCGGGATGGCGGTGAAGCATCCAGATGATGAAGGCCGAAGCCACCAGGCCCAAGCCGATGAAGAACCAGCGCTGCCAGCCCGAGGCACCGGCCAGGAAGGAGAAGGCCGCGCCGGTGTTGTGCACGCGAACGATGTTGAAGAAGCCCGTCACCTCGCGCGAGTCGCCCCACTCGAAGGCGCCGAGGATCAGGACCTTGGTGAACTGGTCCAGAACGATCACCAGCAGGGCCAGCGCCAGCCAGCCGGGCAGTCCGGATCGTCCTTTCGGGGTGCTGCTCATGGTCTTGCAGGGATCAGGCGACCGTGCGGGTCTCACCCGCACCATGCAGGTTGGTGACGCAGCGCCCGCACAAGCTGGGGTGCGCCGTGTCGCGGCCCACATCGGCGCGCCAATGCCAGCAGCGCTCGCACTTGGCGTGTGCACTCGGGTGTACCGCCACCGCCAACTCAGCGCCCTCCAGGACCCGCGCGGCCGAGGTGATCATCACAAACTTCAGGTCGTCGCCCAGCGTCTTGAGCAGTTGGCAATCAGCGGCCGGCGCCTGCACCACCACTTCGGCTTGCAGTGAGGAGCCCAGTCGCCCTTGCGTGCGCACATCCTCAATGGCTTTGTTCACCGCGGCGCGAATCTCCACGATGCGGCGCCACTTGACCAAGAGCGCCTCGTCGGCCTCCGGCAGCGGCCAGTAGGTCTGTGCGAAAAGAGAGCCCGATGCCAGCGGGCCTCCATGAAGCCCCCAGGCTTCCTCCGCGGTGAAGCTCAGGAAGGGGGCCATCCAACGCAGCATCGCGTGTGTGATGTGCCACAGCGCCGTCTGCGCACTGCGCCGCGCCAGGCTCTGGGGTGCCGTGGTGTACAGGCGGTCTTTCAACACGTCCAGGTAAAAGGCGCCCAGGTCTTCTGAACAGTAGACCTGGAGCTTGGCCACCACCGGATGGAATTCATAGACCTCATAGTGCTGCAGGATTTCGGCCTGCAGTTGCGAGGC
>JBMSQF010000082.1:0-8478 GCA_049423145.1 Burkholderiaceae bacterium | reverse complement strand
CCGAGCGCGTGGGCCTCAAGCATCCCACCATCGCCCCCTATGGCGCCTTCACCTGTGCCGACGGCCGCGACATCCTGATCTCGATTCAGAACGAGCGCGAATGGGCTGACTTCTGTCGCGAGGTGATGCACGACCCGTCGATGATCACCGATGCGCGCAGCTGCAGCAACAACGCACGCATGGCCAACCGCACCTGGGTGGACGGGCGTGTGGCCGCGGTGTTCGGTGAGCTCTCCAGCGCTGCGGTCATCGACCGCCTGACGGCCGCGCAGACGGCGTATGGCAGCGTGAACAGCGTGCACGACCTGATTGAGCATCCCCAGTTGCGTACGCGGCGCATGCCCGTGGGTTCGCGCTCGCTGGAAGTCCCTGCGCTGCCCTGGGTCACCGAATGGGATTCCACGCAGTACCGGCCGGTGCCGGGACTCAATGAGCACGGTGACGATCTGCGCGAAGAGTTTGCAGTCCGTGCGAGAGCCGCTGCCGTCACCGGTCGCTGAGCACCGCAGCCGGGCATGACGAAGAGAGGCAGGAGGACGATATGAAACGATTGAGCGGCAAGACGGCGATCATCACCGGCGCGGCCAGTGGGTTTGGCGCTGAAATCGCGCGCTTGTACGCGTCCGAGGGCGCGAAGGTGGTGATCGCGGACATCAACGAGGCCGGCGCCCGTGAAGGGGCCGGTGCGATAGGCGATCAGGCGCGCGCGGTTCGATGTGACGTCACCTGCCGCGCTGACATCGATGCGGCCGTCGCCCTGACGCTCAGCGCCTTTGGACGATTGGACATCGTGGTCAACAACGCGGGCTGGACGCACCGCAACAAGCCCTTGCTTGAGGTCACCGAAGACGAATTCGACCGGGTCTACGACATCAACGTGAAGAGCATCTTCCACATGACGCAGGCCGTGGTGCCGCGCATGCGCCAGGACGGCGGCGGGGTGATCCTCAACATCGGCTCCACCGCAGGAATCCGCCCGCGGCCGGGGCTGACCTGGTACAACGGGTCCAAGGGCGCGGTCAACCTGCTGAGCAAGTCGATGGCGGTGGAGCTGGCTCCGATGAAAATCCGGGTGAACTGCATCGCGCCGGTGATCGGCAACACGGCGCTGTTGGAGTCCTTCATGGGTGTGCCCGACACACCGGAGAACCGTGCGAAGTTCATCGCCACCATACCGCTGGGGCGCATGAGCGAGCCGGGCGACGTGGCCCGCGCTGCACTCTTTCTGGCCAGCGACGAGGCGGCCTTCATCACCGGGGTGGAGTTCCCGGTCGATGGGGGTCGGACGGTTTAGGCCGGGAGTCGGGGCACCATCACGCGCCGAAACAGCGGCGGAAACAGCGCCAACAGAACCATGCCCGCGTAGCCCGTGGGCATCTGCGGGGATTGCGGCGTGTGCTGGAGCTCGTCCGCCCGATGCCAGGGCTGGGTGTGGTGGTGCGCATGGCGAGGCAGGTTGAACAGCATCAGGTCGGAGACCGTGTTGCGGCAGTCCCACACGTGGGACGGACCCACGCGCTCGGGGCGCCCATTCGGGCCGATGTTGCGCTGCAGACCCCAGTGCTCGACGTAGTCCACGGCCGCCACCAGCAGTTGCGCCATGGCCGCTTGCGCCAGACAGAACAGCAGCCCCGCCCAACCCGCCCATGCCCAAGCGGCGGCCCACAACATCACGGTTCCCAGGGCCAGCGCCCAGGCTTCGTTGAGCGGGCCCCGCTGCCGCCGCGAACACGCCACTGCACCGATCCAAACCCCCGTCCAGTAGCGCGGCAAGAAGGCCCACAGCGACTCCTCTTGACGGGCGCTGGCCGGGTCGTGCCACAGGGCGGCGTTCCGGTGATGGCCTTGGTTGTGCTCGATCAGGTAGTGGCCCCAGCCCAGCAGGCACAGCAGGGCCCTTGCAAGGCCGCGGTCCCACGCGCTGCGCCGGTGCCCCAGTTCGTGCGCGAGGACGATGCCCACCCCGCCAGCCACGCCGCCGCTGGCCGCCCCCAAGGCCAGCCCGTACCAGGCCGGACGATCCGCCATGGGCAGCCACCACAGCAGCACGATGGCCTGAACCACCACCACCAGCATCACCAGCCGCGGAAACTGCAGACCCCAGCGCGTTTGCGAGACGGCGGCCTGGCGTCCCCAGGTCCACTCCAGCAGCGGCACCAGCAGCCCGACGACACCGGTAAGGCCCGGCTCGTCCCAGAGCACGCCCAATGTGGGCGTCACGGCGAAGAACAGCGGCAACAGTCGAGCAGCGGCATGCATCCGGGCGTATCCTAGAGCCTTGAAGCCATTTCTCCGAATCTTTGGGCCCAGAGGGCTTGGGCGTCAAGCCACAGTCCTCATCGGTGTCACCGGTATACCGGTCGCCGTTTGGGCCCAACAGGACTTGCCGCCCGCACCGGGCGCGCCCCTGGGATCTCCCCGCACCGGCGGGGCGCCGGCAGCCACGCCGCCGGCGGCCCAGCCAGCGGCCTCAGCGGCCCCTGTCCAGCGCGTGAACGTCGACGGTGCCCAAGACCCCAATGAAGCCCGTCGGCGCTCCACCGCTTCCCGCATCATCTACGGGCGCGAGGAGATTGAGCGCATGGGGGATGCGACGGTCGGCGAGATCCTCAAGCGTCTGCCGGGCGTGACCGTTGGTGGCCGGCCTGGCCGCGGCGGCGACCCGCGAATGCGCGGTCTGGGCGGTGGCTACACGCAGATTCTGGTGGACGGCGAGCGCATGCCGCCAGGTTTCTCGGTGGATGCCATCGAGCCCGACCAGATCGAGCGCATCGAGATCCTGCGGGCACCGGTGGCCGAATTCGGTGCCCGCGCCATCGCAGGCACCATCAACATCGTGCTGCGCGAGGAGTTCAAGCCGCGGCAAAACGCAGCGCGTGCCTTTCTGGCGATGGAGGAGGACCGCCCGCAGGGCCATGTGAGCTGGACCCATGGTGACCGCCGCGGGACCCTGGACTACACCGTCACCGGCACGGTGTCGGGCCGCCGCCAGCAGGATGAATCGAACAGCACCATCGAAGGCTTCAGGGCGGATGGCGCACCCGCGCTGGCGCAGCGCATTCACAACCGCTCGCTGTCCGACAACGCGGCAGCCTTCGTCAGTGGCCGGTGGCGTTGGCAGGAGGGCCGCAACCGGTGGGAGTTGCAGCCTTTCCTGAACCTCAGCCGCGCGCAGGGGCGAGGGGCTTCCGATCTTGAACAAACGCTGGGCCTGTTGCCGGCTCCGTATGCCCATGCCGATTCGCAATCGAGCAGCCACACCGAACAGGGCCGCCTGGCCGGCAGCTGGATGCGCGTGCTGGACAGCGGCGCGCGCTTGTTGCTTCGCGGGGGGGCTTCGCTGAACCTGAGTTCACGCGAATCGGAGTCGATGCAGCGCGCGGCCGACGGTTCTCTGCTGCGGATTCGGCAGGACCGCTCCCGCATCGAAGACCAATCCCTCACCCAGGCCGGCCGCTACTCGCAACTCATCTTGCGCCAGGGCAACCAGGACCACTCGCTGGTGGCGGGCTGGGAGCTGCAGTTCAACCGCCGGCTCGATGAGCGCACCCTGCTCGACAACGGGGTTTCGCGGCTGGCCGATTTCGGCGACGACGTGCAGGCGGCCACCCGCCGGCTGGCCTTGTATGTGCAGGACGAGTGGGAGATCGACAAGGTCTGGGGGATCAACCTGGGCCTGCGCTGGGAGGGCATCAACACCTTCAGCGACTCGGCCCTGCAGAAGGTGGACAACACCAGCAGCGTCGCCACACCCTTGGCGCATGTGGTGTGGCGTCTGGCGCCGGGTTCGCGCGATCAGGTTCGCCTGTCGCTCACCCGCAGCTACCGCACGCCTTCGACCGCCCAACTCATTGCACGCCCGGTGCTGTCGGGCCTGTACCCGGCCGATGGGCCGAATCAACCCACCAGCCCCGACCGTGCGGGCAACCCACTGCTCAAGCCCGAGGTGGCACGCGGTGTGGACCTGTCCTTCGAGCGGTACCTGCGGGCCGGCGGCATCCTGAGCATGAACCTTTATGCGCGCCACATCGACGACCTGATCCGCAATGTGCGCACCCTGCAGACCGTGGTGTGGAGTCCCCTTCCGCGTTGGGTCAGCAGCCCGCGCAACATCGGTGCGGCGCAGACGGCGGGCATCGAGCTCGAGGCCCGCTTTCGGGCTGGCGACGCCGGATTGCCGGACTGGCCGCTGACCGTGCGCAGCAATGCCAGCCGCTTCTGGTCGCGCGTGGACCTGGTGCCGGGGCCCAACAATCGCCTGGACCAGCAGCCGAACTGGACCGCCAATCTCGGCCTGGACTGGGCAGGGCGCGGGGTGCCCTGGACCTGGGGCGGCAACGTCAACCTCACGCCAGCCTATGTGGTGCGGCAGATTGACGGGCAGTTCTATGAGCAGGGCCGCAAGCGGGTGATCGATGGGTACGCGCTTTGGCGCCTGTCGCCCCTGACCGGTGTTCGCTTTTCCGTATCCAACGCGCAACCGCTGGACTATCTGACGCGCAACACCTCGGAGCTCGAAGACGGCAGCACGCAGCGCCAGGAAACGCTGGCGCGCACCTATGCGGTGTGGGGGGCGCGTCTGGAGCTCAAGTTCTGATCCGGGATCCCGCATGCCTGACTGCGCCACCACCTTGGACGAGTGCCGAGCCCTCGATGCGGCCGATCCGCTGGGCCACTTGGCCCTTCAATTCGACATTCCCCAGGACCTTATCTATCTGGACGGCAATTCCCTGGGACCGTTGCCCAAGGCGGCGGCCAGCGCGGTGGGCCGAGCGGTGCAGCAGGAGTGGGGTCAAGGCCTGATCCGCAGCTGGAACGACGCGGCTTGGATCAGCCGTGCGCAGACCGTGGGCGATGCGCTTGCACCGCTGGTGGGGGCGGGCCCGGGCGACGTGATGGTGGCCGACAGCACCTCGCTGAACCTCCACAAGGTCTTGTGGGCGGCCCTGTCCCTTTCGATGCGGACGCACGCGGCGTGTGGGGCAGCGGCTGGCCACGGTCCCCGCCGCGTGTTGCTCACCGAGCGCATCAACTTCCCCACCGACCGCTACATCGCCCAGGGTGTTTGCGAGGCCTTGGGCTGGACGCTGCGCGACGCACCGAACGAGGAACTGCTTGCGGCCGTGGCCGCGCGCGACGTGGGCGTTCTGATGCTCAGTCATGTGAACTACCGCAGCGGCGCGCTGCACGACATGGCGGCATTCAACCGTGCCGCCCGCGCGGCGGGTGTGTTGACCGTGTGGGACTTGGCGCACAGCGCGGGCGCGGTGCCGGTGAACCTCCAGCAGGCGGACGCACCCGCTGATTTCGCCGTGGGCTGCGGCTACAAGTTCCTCAACGGAGGTCCGGGGGCGCCGGCCTTCGTGTGGGTGCACCCTCGGCATGTGGATGCCGTGGAGCAGCCGCTGCGGGGATGGCTGGGGCACGCCACACCCTTTGCCTTTGAACCGGATTACCGCCCTGCAGCCGGCATCGCTCGCTATGTGTGTGGCACGCCGCCCATCCTCAGCCTGACGGCCCTGCAGGCCGGGGTGGCAACGCTGCGCGCGGCCGATGCCTGCGGCGGGATCGCCGCCCTGCGCGCCAAGTCACTGTCGCTGACCCGCACCTTCATAGCGGTGGCCGAAGCGGCCGCGCATTCCCATGGCTTGTGGCTCTTGTCCCCCCGGGACGATGCCCGGCGGGGGTCTCAGGTGAGCTGGGCCTGCCCCTCCAATGGCGATGCCCCACTGGACGGCTATGCCGTGATGCGTGGGCTCATCGCGCGTGGGATCATCGGCGACTTCCGTGCGGGCGACGGCACCCGCCAATCGCCGGACATCCTGCGTTTCGGCTTTGCACCCCTGTACAACACCCATGAACAGGCCTGGCGTGCCGCGGTGGCGCTGGGCGAGGAGCTGGCGCGGGTGGCGGCCACCGGGCAGGGCAAGGGCGGACGGGCGCCAGCCGGCATGGGCCGCCCGGCAGTGACCTGAGATTGGGCCGGCCCGGGCGGATCTGGGCCGTTGGTGAGAAACTTGACACCCATCCCCCTGGGCCCGGACACTGCGGTTTGTCCTGGACGAAGTCTGTCCCCCCTGGCGGCCCCATCTCAAGACTTCTCAGAAGGCTTCGTCCATGAGCACCCAAGCCCAACACCCACTCCAAGACCTGCTGCGCGCCGGCGCCGACACGGCCGCGGCCATCAGCGCGCCCGGCCGCCCCGCGCTCACGCACGGCGGCCTGCGGGCCTTGGTCGAGCGCACGATCGCCACCCTCAACGCCTGGGGCGCCGGCCGCAACGACCGCGTGGCCATCGTGCTGCCCAATGGGCCGGAGATGGCCACCTGCTACCTGGCCTGTGCCAGCGGCACCACCAGCGCGCCGCTGAACCCCGCTTATCGGGCCGATGAGTTCGAGTTCTACCTCAGCGACCTCAAGGCCAAAGTGCTGATCGTTGAGCAAGGCAGTACAAGCCCTGCTGTGGAAGTGGCCGCTCGCTTAGGTGTTCGCATCGTGGAGCTGTGCGTGGCCGAAGGTGCCCCGGCCGGTTCATTCACCCTCCGCGCGCCGGAGGGTGCTGCGGCTGCACCGGCCGCCCAGGGTGGCTGGAGCGAGGCCCGTGATGTGGGCATGGTGCTGCACACCTCGGGCACCACCTCGCGCCCCAAGATCGTCCCCCTGAGCGTGGGCAATCTGGCCGCCTCGGCCCGCAACATCCGCACGACCCTGCAGTTCACGGTGGCCGATCGCGGCCTGAACATCATGCCCCTGTTCCACATCCACGGCCTCATTGCCGGGGTGTTGGCCCCGATTTCAGCGGGCTCGGAGGTGTTCTGCACGCCGGGCTTCAATGCCTTGAAGTTCTTTGCCTGGATGGATGAGGCCCGGCCCACCTGGTACACCGCAGTGCCCACGATGCACCAGGCCATCCTCCAGCGGGCCAAGGGCAATGGCGAAGTGATCGCCCGCAATCCACTGCGCTTCCTGCGCTCGTCCTCGTCCTCGATTCCGCCCCAGGTGATCCGGGAGTTGGAGGACGTCTTCGGTGCGCCGCTGGTCGAGAGCTATGGCATGACCGAGGCCTGCCACCAGATGGCCAGCAATCCGCTGCCTCCGGCGGTTCGCAAGCCGGGCACGGTGGGTGTGGCGGCGGGCCCCGAGGTGGGCATCATGCTCGACGGCGTGCTGCTGCCGCGCGGGGAAACCGGCGAAATCGTGATCCGGGGCGACAACGTCACCGCGGGCTATGAGAACAACCCCAAGGCCAATGAAGAGGGTTTCGCCAACGGATGGTTCCGCACCGGCGATCAGGGCGTCATGGACGCCGACGGCTACCTCAGCATCACCGGGCGGCTCAAGGAAATCATCAACCGCGGTGGCGAGAAGATCAGCCCGCGCGAGGTGGACGAGATCCTGATGGACCACCCGGCGGTGGGCCAGGTGGTCTGCTTCGGCATGCCGCACCCCAAGCTGGGGGAGGAAGTGGCGGCGGTGGTGGTGCTTCGCGAAGGCCAGGCGGTCACGGAAAAGGACCTGCAGACCTTCGTGGCCGGCCGCGCCGCGGATTTCAAGGTGCCCAAGAAGATCCTCTTCATGGACGAGATCCCCAAGGGAGCCACCGGCAAGCTGCAGCGCATCGGTTTGGCGGCCAAACTGGGTCTGGCCTGAGCCCTTCGGCCGGCGGCTGTTTCGGATTAAGCAATTGCTTAATCCATATTATTGAAACATTCAATTTTCACTTTAGCGACGCTTGAATAGAGTCGGGATTCATTCGGTAGTTCCACCTTTTTGACCTAGACAAACACCACCACCTTGCGGGCTGTCACGCCGCATGGGCGGTTGACTGGAGACAGCCATGACGCCTTTCGCGACCACACGCTCGCCATCCCACCCTGCCACGCTGCGCCCCGCCCAAGGGGTGGCCGCCCGCCTGCCCGGCAAGCCCTTGAAGACCCTCCTGGGCATGGGCGCGGCGACCCTCTTGCTCGGTGCGGCCCTGGCCACGGCGAATAAAGCACATGCCGCCTGGGAACCCAGCAAGCCCGTGGAGTTCGTGGTGCCTGCGGGCACGGGCGGCGGGGCCGACCAAATGGCCCGCTTCATCCAGGGGGTGGTGGCCAAGCACAAGCTGATGAACCAGCCCATGGTGGTGCTCAACAAGAGCGGTGGCGCCGGCGCCGAGGGCTTCCTGGACGTGAAGAACGACAAGGGCAACGCCCACAAGATCGTCATCACCCTGTCCAATCTGTTCACCACCCCACTGGCCACTGCGGTGCCTTTCAATTGGCGCGACATGACGCCGGTGGCCATGTTGGCCCTGGACCAGTTCGTGCTGTGGGTCAATGAAGAATCGCCCCACAAGACAGCCAAGGCCTATTTCGAGGCGGTCAAGGGCGGCGCCGACCGCAGTGTGAAGATGGCCGGCACGGGCTCCAAGCAGGAAGACCAGATCATCACCGTGATGATCGAAAAGGCCGCGGGCAAGAAGATCACCTA
>JBMSQF010000081.1:0-8692 GCA_049423145.1 Burkholderiaceae bacterium | reverse complement strand
AGATGGAGCGCCGCTACAAGCTCATGAGCAAAATGGGTGTGCGCAATGTGGCCGGATTCAACAAGAAGATCGAGGAGGCGGCTGCACGCGATGAAAAGATACCCAACCCCTTCTCATTGACCCCTGAAGAGCCCGAACCGCTGGAACGGCTCCCCTTCATCGTGGTGGTCATCGACGAACTGGCCGATCTGATGATGGTGGTGGGCAAGAAGATCGAGGAGCTGATAGCCCGCTTGGCACAGAAGGCGCGCGCCTCCGGCATCCACCTCGTCTTGGCCACCCAGCGGCCGTCGGTGGACGTGATCACCGGACTGATCAAGGCCAACATCCCCACGCGCCTGAGCTTTCAGGTCAGCAGCAAGATCGACAGCCGCACCATCCTGGACCAGATGGGCGCGGAGGCATTGCTCGGCATGGGTGACATGCTCTACATGGCCAGCGGCACGGGCCTGCCCATCCGAGTCCATGGCGCCTTCGTCAGTGACGACGAGGTACACCGGGTGGTGGATTACCTCAAGAGTCAGGGTGAGCCGAGCTACATCGAAGGCATCCTCGAAGGTGGCACGCTCGACGGTGAGGGTGGCGAAGCCGTTGGTTTCGGCGGCGCCGGCGGCGGCGATGGTGAAAGCGACCCCTTGTATGACCAGGCTGTTGCGGTGGTACTGCAAAACAAGCGCGCCTCGATCTCTCTGGTGCAGCGCCACTTGCGCATCGGCTACAACCGCGCCGCACGGCTGCTGGAGCAGATGGAGAAGTCCGGCCTGGTGTCCGCGATGGCGACCAACGGCAACCGAGACATCATCGTGCCCCGGCGGGAAGAGTGATGCGCCCTCAATCCCTGCGCGTGAAGTGGGCCCGCCGCTTGCTGGTGGGCGTCTTCGTCGCTTGGGCCGTGCCTTGTGCCCAGGCCGATGCCCTGAACGCGCTCCAGCACTTTGTCCGCGAGGCCCGCACCGGCAGCGCCGAGTTCACACAGACCGTCATCAGCCCAGACGGTTCCAAGCGACGCAGCTCCAGTGGCACCTTCGAGTTTTCGCGGCCCAACCGTTTCCGCTTTGCCTATACCAAGCCTTTCGAACAGTTGATCGTGGCCGACGGTCAGCGCCTGTGGATCTACGACCCCGATCTCAACCAGGTCGTCTCCCGCAAGCAAAGTGCGGCGCTGGCGGCCACACCGGCGGCCCTTCTGGCCGGCTCCCACCTGGACCGCGATTTCGCACTGACTGCCGAGCCGGCCCGCGATGGCCTGGAGTGGGTCAAGGCGGTGCCACGCAATTCCGAAGGCGGGTTCGAGAGCCTGCGCATCGGCTTTCGAAGCGGTGAGCTTGCCGCGGTCGAAATCCTGGACAACTTTGGGCAGCGTTCCCTTCTGCAGTTCCGATCGGTGAGGCTGAATGTGCCGCTTCCGGCGGACCGGATGGTCTTTGCCGTGCCCAAGGGTGCAGACCTCATCCAGCAGTGAAGGACCTGTTCGAACCAGCGGTGCCACCGCGCCATGGGCCTGATGCAGGCGCGTCGGGCGCTGCCGTTCCCGGCGGGGGGGCCACGGCGATGGCGCCCTTGGCCGAACGCATGCGTCCCCAGCGTCTGGACGATGTGGTGGGACAGCGCCATCTCGTAGGCCCAGGGCGCCCGCTGCGCCTGGCATTTGAAGGCAGACGGCTGCACTCCTTCATCCTGTGGGGCCCGCCGGGGGTCGGCAAGACCACCATCGCCCGCTTGGCCGCTCAGGCCACCCAAAGCGAGTTCCGGGTCATCTCTGCGGTGAGTGCCGGCATCAAGGACATTCGGGCCGTCATCGACTCGGCGCAACATCTGCAAGGGCAGGAAGGGCGTGGCACGGTGGTCTTCATCGACGAGATCCATGCCTTCAACAAGACCCAGCAGGATGCACTGCTGCCGCATGTGGAGTCGGGGCTGATCGTTCTGATCGGGGGCACCACCGAGCATCCAGGCCTGCAGGTGACGAATGCCTTGCTCTCCAGGGCGCAGGTTTACGCCCTGGAGCCCCTGGGCCGCGAGGATTTCGAGGAACTCGCCCGGCGCGCTGTGGCGGCGCTGGCACAGCCGGGTTTGGCGTTTGACGAAGCGGCACTCTCGCTGCTCGTGGCCTATGCCGATGGCGACGGCCGGCGCTTTCTCAACCTCATCGAGCAGGTGGCCGTGGCCGCTGCTGCAGCCGACCGCCTGGGCCATCCCATCGATGTGGACTTCGCGCAGGCCAGCACCAGCCCTTCGCTGCGGCGCGCCGATGGCGCTGGCGACCATTACTACGAGCAGATCAGCGCCTTCCACAAGAGCGTGCGCAGTTCCCAGCCCGATGCAGCGCTGTACTGGATGGCCCGCCTCATCGATGGTGGTGTGGACCCACGGCAGGTCACCCGGCGCATGATCGCCATCGCCAGTGAGGACATCGGCAATGCCGACCCCCGCGCGCTGCAATTGGCCTTGAATGCAGCCCAGGCCGTTGACCGGCTCGGCTTGCCCGAAGGCGAACTGGCCATGGCCCAGGCGGCGGTGTTCCTCAGTCTGGCCGCCAAGAGCAATGCCTCCTATGAGGCTTGGAAGCGCGCCAAGGCCTTTGTGCGCGAGACCGGTACCCTGCCCGTTCCGCTGCACCTGCGCAACGCCCCAAGTCCGTTGCACAAGGCAATGGACTATGGAGCGGCATACCGCTACGCGCACGATGAGCCCCACGCCTACCCGGCTGGCATGAGTTGCTTGCCAGACGGTATCGCTCCACCCGCTTGGTATGAGCCCAGCGACCGCGGGCTTGAGCGGCAACTGCAGGAAAAATTGGCCTGGCTGCGGAGCTTGGACGCCGCCGAAGCACTCAGACCTTGTCCGCCTCCGACGTGAACGAATCGGCGTAAAACGCGTCTTCGGGCAGACCGCAACGGGCGCTGAAGTCGCGCCGCGCAGCGTCCACCATGACCGGTGCCCCACAGGCGTAGACCTCGTGGCCGGACAGGTCGGGGAGGTCCTGCATCACCGCCTCGTGGACGAAGCCGTTGCGTCCGCGCCAATCGGGGCCCGCCTCACTGAGCACCGGCACATAACGCAGGTTGGGCATCGAAGCCGCGGCCTGTTCCGCCCATTCGTGCAGGTACAGGTCATGCGACCGGCGGCAGCCCCAGAAGAGCACGGCCGGTCGGTTGTCCTGCTTCAACTGCATCTGTTCGATCAGGGCCTTGATCGGCGCCAAGCCGGTTCCCGAGGCCAGCAGCACAATGGGTTTGCGACTGTCTTCACGCAGCCAAAAGGTGCCAAACGGCCCCTCCACCCGCATGATGTCCTTTTCTTTCACGGTGGAGAACAGTGCGTCGGTGAACAGTCCACCCGGCATGTGGCGGATGTGCAGCTCGATTTGGGGCGGGTCGCCCTTGAGGTGCGGCGCATTGGCCATGCTGTAGGCCCGCCGCTTGCCATCGCGCAGCAGGAACTCCACATACTGGCCGGCCTTGTATTGAAAACTGGCATTGGCCGGCAGCTGCAGCCGTACCATCATCACATCGGGCGCCGCCTGATTCAGAGTGGCCACCCGCACGGGGATCTTCATGATGGGAAATTCACCCGCAGCTGCCACGCTTCGGGACTCGATCACGCAGTCTGTTTGCGGCGTGGCACAACAGGTCAAGATGAGCCCAGCCTCCTCTTCGGCCGCCGAAAGCGCCTTGAGTTGGTGGGCGCCGTGGATCACCCGGCCGCTGACCAGCTTGCTTTTGCAGGAACCGCAGGCGCCGTCGCGGCAGCCGTAGGGCAGGCCCACGCCCGCGGCGATGGCTGCTGGCAGGATGGCCTGATCCCGCTCCACTTGAAACTGCAGACCAGCCGGTTGGATGTCGATCTTGAAGCTCATCGGCGGAATTGTGCCGTGCCGTGCCATCATCGCGCCCATGAGGCGGCAACCAACCCTGCTGATCGTGGGCTGTGGCGATGTCGGCCTGCGGGTGATCAGGTCACTGCGGGCCCCCGGCGCGTCACCTGTCCGCAAGACCCCATCGGGCCCTGCAGGGGCCCCGGTGCGGCCGTCGCCCGCGCCCCCAGGGCGCGGTTGGCGCATCCTGGCCCTGACCTCGGATTCGAGCCGGGTGGCCGAATTGCGCGCTGCCGGCGCCGTTCCGCTGGTGGGCAATCTGGATGATCCCGCCACCCTCGGCCGTCTGGCTGGTCTCGCGGACGCTGTGCTGCACTTGGCGCCACCGCCGCTGCAGGGCCGTCGCGACCCGCGCACCGCCCACCTGCTGCAGGCGCTTTCGCGGCGTTCCTCACCCCTGCGCTTGGTTTACATGAGTACCACAGGTGTGTACGGCGACTGCCAAGGCCAATCGGTCAGTGAAACCCGCCCTGTCAATCCGCAAACCGACCGTGCGCAGCGCCGAGTCGACGCGGAGCAGCGGATCCGGCGATGGGCGCGGCGAACGGGAACCTGCGCTTCGCTGCTGCGCGTGCCCGGCATCTATGCCTTCGACCGAGAAGGCGGTGACCCGCGCGACCGCGTGCGGCGCGGCAGCCCCTCCCTGGTCCCTGAGGCCGATGGCTACACCAACCACATCCATGCCGATGATCTGGCCCGCATCGTCTGCGCGGCCTTGTGGCGTGGCGCTGCCCAGCGCGTGTACAACACGGGCGATGACGGGCAATTGCGAACCGGCGACCACTACGATCGGATCGCCGATCGCTGCGGCTTACCACGCCCGCCACGCTTGACCTGGGCCCAAGCCCGTCAACAACTCTCCCCGATGCAGCTCTCGTTCTGGGCTGAATCCCGCCGCCTGTGCAGCCAACGCATGAAGAACGAGCTCGGCGTGCGCTTGCACTACCCGACAGTCGAGGATGCGATCAGCGGCGCCGCCGACTGAACGGAGGGCGTCCCCGCCAGTACTGGATCATCAGGAATCCACCCAGCATCCCGCCCAAATGGGCGAAGTGGGCCACACCGGAAGCGCCGGAAAGGCCAAAGAGCAGCTCCAGACCCCCGAAGAGCGCCACAAACACCTTGGCCTTCATGGGGATCGGCGGGAACAGCGGCATGATGGTCCGGTTCGGAAACATCATGCCGAAGGCCAATAAAAGACCAAAGAGTGCACCCGAGGCGCCAACAGTCGGCTGGGGATGATTCGTCAGCAGTGCCCAACCCAGTTGGACCAGACCGGCCGACACGACGCTGGCGGCGATCAGCTGTCCATATCGCTTGCCCCCCCACAGACGCTCGATCTCGCTGCCGAACATCCACAGCCCCAGCATGTTGAAGAACAGGTGCACCGTATCACCGTGGAGCATCCCGTAGCTCAACAGTTGCCAAGGCCCGAAACGGCCGGTGCCGGGGGGCCACAAGGCCAACAAGGCCTCGAACCAGGGCGGCAACAGCATCTGCGCGCAGAACATGCCCACGCACAGCAGCATCAGAGCTTTGGTGACGGCAGGAATGGGTGGCATGTGCAGCGTGTGGTGCCCGCGGCCAGACTCGAACTGGCACGCCTTGCGGCGGCGGATTTTGAATCCGCTACGTCTACCGATTTCGTCACGCGGGCATGGGCGCGGTGAGCGCCGTCAAGAACGCAGAAACTTTTGATGCCTGCGGCACAAACGAATCCCGCTCAGCGCTTGATTATGGCACCGTGCGGGCCCATGGTCCGTCTGCGCGACGTCAAGCGGCCCATCCTTGGGGATGCCTCGCGGGGTGCAATCGGCGGGATTTCAGCAGCCCTGCGAAAATCCGCAGCAGGAGAAGCCATGAAGGACTACAAGACCCTTGAGGATGTCATCGGTGCCACCCCCCTGGTCCGCCTGCAGCGCATCGGTCGCCAGGCTTGCGATGCGCGCGGCAATGTGATCCTGGGCAAGCTCGAGGGCAACAACCCGGCGGGGTCGGTCAAGGACCGCCCGGCCATCAGCATGATTGCGCGTGCCGAGGAGCGCGGGGACATCAAGCCCGGCGATACCCTCATCGAGGCGACCTCAGGCAACACCGGCATCGCCTTGGCCATGGCGGCCGCCATCCGCGGCTACCGCATGGTGCTCATCATGCCGGAAGACCTGTCCATCGAGCGCGCCCAAACCATGAAGGCCTTCGGGGCCGAACTCATCCTCACGTCCAAGGCCGGTGGGATGGAGGCCGCGCGGGATCTCGCTGATGAAATGCAGCGCCAGGGCAAGGGCCTGGTGCTGGATCAGTTTGCCAATGGCGACAACCCGCGAGCCCATTACGAGACCACAGGCCCTGAAATCTGGCGGGACACCCAAGGCCGCATCACGCATTTCGTCAGCGCCATGGGGACCACCGGCACCATTACCGGCGTGAGCCGCTACCTCAAGGAGCAAAGCCCGGCCGTGCGCATCATCGGGGCTCAGCCCAGCGAGGGCTCTCGCATTCCCGGTATCCGCAAGTGGCCGCAGGCCTATTTGCCCCGGATCTACGACCCCACCGGGGTCGACGAACTCGTCTATGTCAGCCAAGCCGACGCCGAGGAGATGGCCCGCCGCATGGCGCGCGAGGAGGGACTGTTTGCGGGCATTTCCGCCGCCGGGGCCTGTTGGGTGGCCCTGCAGATCGCGCAGCAGGTGGAACACGCCACCATCGTCTTCATTGTCTGTGACCGCGGGGACCGCTATTTGTCCACCGGCGTCTTTCCCGCTTGAGGGCGCCGCCGGGCGCCAACGTAACTGCATCAGCAAGCCGCCGGGCTTCCGTCTTAAAATAAGGGCAAACCCCTAATCTGCATGACCATGGACATCACGCGAGAACTCGACACCCGGGGCCTGAATTGCCCGCTGCCCATCCTCAAAGCCAAAAAGACACTGGCTGAAATGACGGCCGGCCAGACCCTGAAGGTGATCGCCACCGACCCCGGCTCGATGCGGGACTTTCAGGCCTTTGCCAGGCAGACCGGCAACGAGCTCCTCGAGCAGGTGGCCAACGGCAACGAGTTCACCATCGTCCTGCGGCGGCGCTGAGCGCGGCCTGCGCCCGGCTCACGGCGCCAGGCCCTGGAGGTAGTCCCTGAACCCCGGCCCCAGCACGGGGTGTTTCAGGGCCAACTCCACATTGGCCTGCAGGAAGCCTTCCTTGCTGCCGCAGTCGTAGCGCTTGCCGGCGTAGCGGTAAGCGAACACCTTCTCGCGTCGCAGCAGGCCCGCAATGCCGTCGGTGAGTTGGATCTCGCCGCCCACGCCGCGGGGCTGCCGCAGGATCTCATCGAACACCCCCGGCGTCAGGATGTAACGCCCGGCCACGCCCAAGCGGGACGGGGCCTCTTCGGGGGTGGGCTTTTCGACGATGCGGCTCACGTCCAGCAACCGATCGTTGACCGCCGTGCCCGCCACGATGCCATAGCGTCTGGTGTGCTCGGCCGGCACTTCCTGGACCGCCAGAATGCTGGCCCGCCATGCTTGGTACTGGTCCACCATCTGCTTGAGGATCGGCGGTTCGCCCACCATCAGATCATCGGCCAACAGCACCGCAAAGGGCTCGTCGCCGATCAGGCGCCGCCCGCACAGCACGGCATGCCCCAGGCCCAGGGCCTGGGACTGCCTGACATACACGCACTCCATGTCCTCGGGTTTGACACTGCGCACCACCGACAGCAAGTCGTCCTTGCCGGACTGTTCCAGCGCCACTTCCAATTCATAGGTGAGATCGAAGTGGTCCTCGATCGGCCGCTTGTGGCGGCCCGTCACGAAAATCATTTCCCGCACCCCGGCCGCATACGCCTCTTCCACGGCGTATTGGATCAGCGGCTTGTCCACCACGGGCAGCATTTCCTTGGGCTGGGCCTTGGTGGCTGGCAGGAATCGGGTGCCCAGTCCAGCAACAGGGAAGATGGCTTTTTTGATGGGCATGGCTCAACCTTGCGGTGTGTCCTGGGAGATGCGGCCTTGCGCTGTGTGGATGCTTTCCAGTGGTCCAGGGCCTCAGCCCAGGCGCGCCCGTTGTGATTGCACCCGTTGCAAGGTCTGCGAGAAGTCGGATACGCGCTGACGCTCCTGCGCCACCACCGTGGCGGGTGCCCGGGCCACGAAGCTCTCGCTGGCCAGCTTGACCTGCGCTTTGGCGATCTCGCCTTGGAGGCGCGCGATCTCCTTGTCCAGTCGTGCGGTTTCAGCGGCCACATCGACTTCGACCTTCAGGGCCAATCGCAGATCGCCCACCACCTGCACGGGGGCGTTGCGAGTGGCTTCGGTGAAGGCGGCTTCTTCGTGCAGGGGCTCCACGGCCGACAGCTTGGCCAGGGCCTGGATCGCCGGCGCCGCTTGCGCCAGGAAGTTCGCATCCCCGTTCACCAGCAGCGGTACGCGCTCCGCGGGTGACAGGCCCATCTCGCTGCGCAGGGAGCGACAGGCGCCCACCACGGCCTTCAACTGCCCCATCCAAGCATCCGCCTGGGCATCCACCCGCTCCAATTGGGCCACGGGATAGGCTGCCGTGGCCACGGTGTCGGTCTCGACCGAGACATTCGGATTGTCCGCCTGTTCCACCTTGAGCTTCACGCTCATGCCGGCCTGGGGCACATGCATGCGCACGGACATGGTGCGGGCGTTGTCGGCAAACGGCAGGCGGCCGATCGATGCCTGCTCGCCGACGGATATCGTCGTACCGGCCCAGCACTGTGAACCCGCCGTGCGGTTGATGCGCAGCACCTGGCCCGCCGGACCACCTGCGGGAACGCCCGCCGTGACGAGTTCGGCAGCT
>JBMSQF010000080.1:0-8694 GCA_049423145.1 Burkholderiaceae bacterium | reverse complement strand
CAGCGGCAAGCTGCACATGGGGCATGTGCGCAACTACACCATCAACGACATGCTGGCCCGCCATCTGCGGATGAAGGGTTTCAATGTGCTGATGCCCATGGGATGGGACGCTTTCGGCCTGCCCGCAGAAAACGCGGCCATGAAGAACCGCGTGCCGCCGGCCCAATGGACCTACGACAACATTGCCCACATGAAGGGGCAGATGAAGGCCATGGGCCTGGCCATCGACTGGAGCCGCGAGGTGGCCACCTGCAGCCCCGACTACTACAAGTGGAACCAGTGGCTGTTCCTGAAGATGCTGGAAAAGGGCATCGCCGAGCGGCGCACCCAGGTGGTGAACTGGGACCCGGTGGATCAGACGGTATTGGCCAATGAGCAGGTGATCGACGGCCGCGGCTGGCGATCCGGGGCTGTGGTGGAAAAGCGCGAGATTCCAGGCTACTACCTGCGCATCACGCAGTACGCCGAGGAGTTGCTTCGGCATGTGCAGGACGGCTTGCCCGGTTGGCCCGAGCGCGTCAAGGCGATGCAGGAGAACTGGATCGGCAAGAGCGCTGGCGTGCGCTTTGCGTTTTTGCACGACATCTGCAACGCCGAGGGGGCCCTCATCCAGGACGGCCGTCTCTACGTCTTTACCACCCGCGCCGACACCATCATGGGCGTCACTTTCTGTGCGGTCGCGCCCGAGCACCCGCTGGCGGCCTGGGCTGCGGCGCGTGATGCCAAGGTGGCGGCGTTTGTGGAGGCCTGCAAACAGGGCGGCACCACGGAGGCCGAACTCGCCACCAAGGACAAGGAAGGCGTACCCACCGGCCTGAGCGTGCGGCATCCCTTGACGGGCGCAGAAGTGCCCGTTTGGGTGGGCAACTACGTGCTCATGGGCTATGGCGATGGCGCCGTGATGGGCGTGCCGGCGCACGACGAGCGGGACTTCGCCTTTGCGCTGAAGTACGGCCTGCGCATCCAGCCGGTGGTGGCCGTTGAGGGACAGACCTTCGACGCCAGCCGCTGGCAGGATTGGTATGCCGACAAGCAGCAGGGCCGTTGCGTGAATTCAGGCGTGATCGATGGCTTGGCTTATGCGCAGGCCGTCGACCGCGTGGCCACCCTGCTGACCGACAAGGGCCTGGGCGAGAAGCGCACCACCTGGCGTCTGCGCGACTGGGGCATCAGCCGCCAGCGCTACTGGGGCACACCGATTCCCATCATCCACTGCGACGGGACGCCCGAGCAGCCCGGATGCGGTGCGGTGCCGGTGCCGGAAGAGGACCTGCCGGTGGTGCTGCCCGAGGACCTGATCCCCGATGGCAGCGGCAACCCGTTGAACAAGTGCGAATCCTTCCTGAAGGTGAAGTGTCCGTCTTGCGGCCGTGATGCCCGGCGCGAGACCGACACGATGGACACCTTCGTGGATTCCTCCTGGTATTTCATGCGCTATTGCGACCCCCAGGATGCGCAACGCATGGTGGGTTCGGGCACCGCTTACTGGATGGCCGGACAAGGTGCCGCGGCCGGCAGTCCCGGGATGGACCAGTACATCGGGGGTATCGAACACGCCATCCTGCACCTCTTGTATGCCCGTTTCTGGACCAAGGTGATGCGCGACCTGCGCCTGGTGACGGTGGATGAGCCCTTCACCAAACTGCTCACCCAGGGCATGGTGCTCAACCACATCTATTCGCGCCGCACGGACAAGGGTGGCATCGAGTACTTTTGGCCGCACGAGGTGGAAAACGTCTTCGACGAGGCCAGCGGCAAGATCATCGGCGCGCGGCTCAAGGCTGCCAAGGGTGATCTCCCGGCCGGCACACCGATCGACTACGAGGGCGTGGGCACCATGTCCAAGTCGAAGAACAACGGCGTGGACCCGCAGGATTTGATCGACCGCTTTGGCGCCGACACCGCGCGTTTGTTCGTGATGTTCGCCTCGCCACCCGAGCAGACGCTGGAGTGGAACGACGCAGGTGTCGAAGGCTCCAACCGTTTCCTGCGCCGGGTCTGGGCGCTGGGCGTTCAGCATGAGGCCTTGCTGCGCCAAGCGACAGCGGGCGACCTCTCCGGCGCCGCGCTGGGGGCCCAGGCCAAGGCTTTGCGTCGCGAGGTGCATCTGGTGCTCAAACAGGTGAGCTACGACTACGAGCGCATGCAGTACAACACGGTGGTCTCGGGGTGCATGAAGCTGCTCAATACCCTGGAGGCCTTCAAGCCGTCGACCGCAGAGGGCGGTGACGGTGACGCGGCGGCCTTGTGCGAGGGCGTTTCGGTGCTGCTGCGGGCCCTGTATCCGGCCTGCCCGCACATCACCCACGGCCTGTGGACGGCGCTCGGATTTGCAGCCCGGCAGGGTGAACTCTTGGATGCGCCATGGCCCGCGGTCGATGAGTCGGCCCTGGTGCAGGACGAGATCGAACTGGTGCTTCAGATCGCCGGCAAGATGCGCGGCAGCCTCCGGGTTCCGGCGCAGGCGGACGCGGCGGCGATCGAGGCTGCTGCGCTGGCCAGTCCGGAGTTCGCCCGGTTTGCCGAAGGTCGTGCGCCGCGCAAGGTGGTCATCGTGCCCGGCCGTCTGGTCAACGTGGTGGTGTGATGAGGCCTCCGGCCGCTGCTATGCCGTGCACCGCTCCTGAGGCGGTTGCTCTGCCACGGCGGTCTTGCCTGGGCCTGCTTGGCCAGGCCGCACTGGGGCTGGGTGCCTGGTCCTTGGGTGGGTGCGGCTTCAAGCTGCGGGGCGCGACCGCCCTGACTTTCTCCAGGCTGTTCCTGGCCGGGCCGACGCTGAACTCGTCCATGGCTCAGGAATTGCGGCGCCAGTTGGGCGGGCGCGTTCAGTTGGTCGACACGGCTGCCCAAGCGCAGGTGGTATTGCGCCTGGAGGGAGCGCAGCGCGAAAAGGTGGTCACCGGTCTGACGGCCACCGGCCTGGTGCGCGAGTTGGTGCTGCGCTTGCGGGTCCGGTTTTCCCTGGCGACTCCCCAGGGGCGCATGCTCATCGACACCACCGACCTCGTCCTGCAGCGCGACATGGCCACCAACGAGAGTGCTGCCTTGGCCAAGGCGCGCGAGGAGGAGGAAATCTTTCGCGTGCTCGAGCGTGACGTGGCCCTGCAGATCACGAGACGACTGGAGGCGGTGGTGCTGCCGCCGGCGGCCACCTGACCATGCAGCTGCGCGCTGATCAATTGAGCCCGCATCTTGCGGCAGCAGCGCAAGGCGGACGGCGCCTGAGTTCCCTCTATGTGATTCATGGTGACGATCCCTTGCTCACCCAAGAAGCCGGGGACCTGGTTCGAGCGGCGGCGCGTGCGGCGGGGCACACCGATCGGCTGGTCCACACCGTCAGCGGTGCGCACTTTGATTGGAGCGGTGTCTTGGCCAGCGCGCGCGCCATGAGCCTGTTCGCGGACAAGCAGCTCATCGAGATCCGCATCCCTTCGGGCAAGCCGGGCAAGGACGGCTCGGCAGCGCTACAGCAATATTGCCAGGCGCTCAGCGAGGAGGTCTGCACCCTGGTCTTCCTCCCACGGTTGGACCGACAACAGGCCTCCAGCGCCTGGTTTGCCGCCTTGGAGGCCGCAGGTGTGAGCATCCGGATCGATCCGGTGGACCGCAAGGACCTGCCCGCTTGGATGGCGCGCCGCCTGCAGCAGCAGGGGCTGGAGTTGGCGCCGGGCGATGAAGCACAGCGCATCTTGTCCTTTCTGGCCGATCGCGTGGAGGGCAATCTGCTGGCAGCCCATCAGGAGATCCAGAAGCTGGCGCTGCTGCATGCGCCCGGGACGCTCGGTTGGGAGCAGGTGGAAAACGCCGTGCTGAATGTGGCGCGCTACGACGTGTTCAAGCTGTCTGAGGCGGTGCTGGCCTGCCAGGCCGCGCGGGCGCGGCGCATGTTGGAAGGCCTTCAAGCCGCCGGCGAAGCGCCCGTCCTGGTGCACTGGACCCTGGCAGAGGACCTGCGCGCCTTGTGGCGCGTCAAGGACGCGCTGCAGCAGGGCAAGCCCCTGCCCATGGCCTTGCGCGAGCAGCGCGTGTGGGGCCTCAAAGAACGCCTTTTCGAGCGCGTGGCGCCGCGGGTGTCGATGGACGAACTGGCTGCCCTGGTGCAGGCGGCCAGTACGGTGGACGGT
This sequence comes from Burkholderiaceae bacterium, assembly GCA_049423145.1. Lineage (GTDB taxonomy): Bacteria > Pseudomonadota > Gammaproteobacteria > Burkholderiales > Burkholderiaceae_C > RFTU01. The sequence continues at coordinate 4,570 of JBMSQF010000080.1, read as the reverse complement.
GTGGTCAAGGGTCTGCGGGACCCGGCATGGCCCCATGACCCCTGGCAGGCCTTGGCCCGACTGATGGCGCAGGCCCTGGCCTGCTTCAAGCCGGTCTACGCGAGCGGTCGATGAGGAAGTCGGCCGCCTGAAGGGCGCGTTCGTTGCTGCCGGCCATGGAACCGGCCGTCAGGAAACGGCCGGCGATCCCCAGTGCGGGGACGCCATCGAGCGCGTAGGCCTGAGCCAGTTGCTGGCTCTGCCTCACTTTGGAGGCCGTGCCAAAGCTGTTGTAGGCCTCTTGGAACTTGGCCTTGTCCACGCCCTGCTCCGCCACGAAGGATGCGATGTCTTCGGGCTTGTCGAGGCGGCGGCGCTGTACATGCAGGGCAGCGAACACGCGCTTGTGCAGGCTGGGGAGTTGCCCCAGGGCCTCCAGGGCAAAGAACAGGCGGGCATGGGCTTCGTGCAGGGCGCCGAAGATGACCGGCATGCGGCGAAACGCCACATCCGCGGGGAGCCTGGAGGCCCAGGCCTCCAGCGCCGGCTCCAACGCGTTGCAGTGGGGGCAGCCGTACCAGAAGAACTCGACCACGTCGATCTTGCCGTGCCCGGGCACAGGCGCCGGATTGGCCAAGCGCCGAAAGTCACGGCCTTCGACGAAGCCGCCCTGCGCTTGCACGGCGGCGGAACCCAGGGCCAGTGCGCTTCCGGCGGCCAAGGCGGCCGCGCTCAAGGCTTGTTGATGGAGGAAGGTACGGCGTTTCATCGCGGAAGAGGTCCTTTAGGCGGATTCGAATGGGGGCGGCGGTCGACGGTCACGGCGCTGCGCTGCGTTCTACCCGCACGAGGCTGACCTCGATGCCGGCGGCTTGCAGACGGTCCATGGGGCCCTGAGTCTCCTCGCGGGTTTCGTAAGGGCCCACGCGAACGCGGTAGACCAGGCGCCCGCCTTGGTCGCGCTCGGAAATCCGGGCAGAGAAGCCCAGCATCGCCAAGCGGGCGCGCTGCTGTTCGGCATCTTCGGGCTTGCCGAAGGCACCAGCCTGGATGAACAGGCCGGTGACCTCCGGACGTGGGTCCAGCGCAGGCGGACGAGCGGCCGCAGCGGGCACGGTTCCGGGTGGGAGAGGGATCCCGGCGGCTGCAGTGGGTGCGCTGGCGCCGCTGGCAGCCTGCGCTGCAGTCTGGGCATCTGCATCCGAACCCGCACTGGGGGGAACGCCGGCTTTGCCGGCCAGCGGTGCGTTCGGGTTCCAGTTCTTGTTGCGTTCGGCCTCGGCCGCATCCTGGTCGGCTGTGCGCTGGGGCAGTTTGTCGACGAAGGGCACCGGCACCTTGCTGACATACAGCGCCACGACCAAGGCCACCGCCAGGCCCACCAGCAGACCGATGATCAAGCCCACTAGGGTGCCGCCCGCTTGGTCCTTGCGCCGCCGCATGCATGGTGCCGGCGGGCTGCTGAACGTCAGCGGCTGGGTGTGCGCGGGTCCTTGGCGCTTCGCATTCATGCGCTGACTCCTGCTGCTGCGGCGGCGGGCCGCTCCATGCGCTGCGGTGCGCTCACGCCCACGATGGACAGGGCATTGGCCAGCACCTGCCGCGTGGCCTGCAACAAGGCCATCCGAGCCCGTGCGAGTTCGGCGTCGTCCACCAGGAAGCGCTCTGCGGCGTAATAGGTGTGGAAGGCGCCGGCGAGATCACGCGCGTAGAAGGCCACATCATGGGGAGCCAAGTCCTTTGCGGCGGCCGTGAGCATGTCGGGGTACTGCGAAAGCTTGAGCATCAAAGTGAATTCGGTGGGTGCCGTCAGCCGCACCAGCTTGGCGCCAGACAGCTGCTCGACCGTACCGCCAGCGCTCGCATACTGCTCGAGCACCGAACAGATGCGCGCGTGGGCGTACTGCACATAGAAGACTGGATTTTCGTCATTCTGCTGCAGGGCCAGATCCACATCGAAGGTGAATTCGGTGTCGGCCTTGCGGCTGATCAGAAAGAAACGCACCGCATCGCGACTGGTCCAGTCGATGAGGTCTCTGAGCGTCACGTAGCTGCCTGCGCGCTTGGAGATCTTCACCTCCTGCCCACCTTTCATCACCGTGACCATCTTGTGGAGCACGTAGTCGGGCCAGCCCTGCGGAATGCCCACGCCCGCGGCCTGCAGACCCGCGCGCACCCGGGCAATGGTGCCATGGTGGTCGCTGCCCTGAACGTTGATGACCTGCTGGAAGCCGCGTTCCCACTTGTGCACGTGGTAGGCCACGTCGGGCACGAAGTAGGTGTACCCGCCCTGCATTTCGCGGCCCTCTGCGTCCACGGTGGCCGACTTGCGCATCACACGATCCTTGTCGTCGCCGTAGTCGGTGCTGCGCAGCCACAGGGCACCACCCTCCTCATAGGTCTTGCCGGCAGCCACCAGGCGCGAGACGGTTTGCTCGACGCGACCGCTCGTGTACAGCCCCGACTCGAGGTAGTAGTGGTCGAAGCGCACGCCGAAGGCCTGAAGGTCCAGGTCCTGCTCATGGCGGAGGTAGGCCACGGCGAACTGGCGGATGCTGTCGAGGTCTTCCACATCGCCGCTGGCGGTGAAGGTGCGGTCATCGGCCTGAACCGTTTTGCGGGCCAGAAAATCCTGCGCGATGTCGGCGATGTAGTCACCGTTGTAGGCGGCTTCAGGCCACTGGGCATCGCCGGGCTTGAGCCCGTGCGCGCGCGCCTGCACCGACAGCGCCAGGGTGGCGATCTGCACGCCGGCATCGTTGTAGTAGAACTCGCGGTGGACCTGGGCGCCCTGAGAGGCCAGGAGGTTGCACAAGGCATCGCCGAGGGCGGCCTGTCGCCCGTGGCCCACATGCAGCGGGCCCGTGGGGTTGGCCGAGACGAACTCGACCATGACGGGCCGCTTGTCCAGCGCGCGGCTTCCGAAACAGCGGCCCTGCTGCAGCACTTCGCTGACCACGGATTGACGCGCTTCCGCCTTGAGACGGAGGTTGATGAAGCCTGGGCCGGCAATCTCCAGGTCCTGCACCCACTGATGAACCGCCGGTTGGGCCTGCAGGGCCTCCACCAGCGAATGGGCCAATTCACGGGGATTCTTCTTCAGGGGCCGGGCCAGCGCCATGGCCACCGTGATGGCGAGGTCACCATGGGAGGCCTGACGGGGCGACTCGAAGACCGGGGAAAGCCCGTGACCCGGCGCCACCGAGCCCACGGCCGCTTCCAAGGCCGCCTGGAGCGCATTCTTCACTTGGATCATGGGTGGGATTCTAGGTGCGGGCGTGGCGTGGCGAGGGTGCGGCGCCCTCGGCAGCGATGGGGAGCTGGGGCTTGTCCTGGCTTGGAAGACAATAGAGGGTTTGCTGAACTTGATTCCCGCGACATGACCAAGCGAATTGCCACCCACGGCCTTCAAGTGGCCACTGAACTCCACCAGTTCATCGAAAAGCAAGTGCTGCCCGGAACGGGCTTGGATCCCGAGACCTTTTGGAAGGGGTTTTCCGCCATCGTGCACGATCTGGCGCCCCGCAATGCGGCCCTTTTGGCCGAGCGTGACCGCCTGCAGCACCAGCTGGACACCTGGCACAAGGCCCACCCGGGCCCGATCGGCGACATGCCCAAGTACAAGGCCTTTCTCAAAGAGATCGGCTATCTTGTGCCGACGCCCGAGCATGTGCAGTGCGAGACCACGGGCGTGGATGAGGAGGTGGCCCAGTTGGCCGGCCCGCAACTGGTGGTGCCCATCCTGAACGCCCGCTACGCCCTGAATGCGGCGAATGCGCGCTGGGGCTCGCTCTATGACGCGCTGTACGGCACCGATGCCATCAGCGAGGCCAATGGTGCAGAGCGGCGCGGCGCCTACAACCCGGTGCGTGGCGCCAAGGTGATCGAATATGCGCGCCATGTCCTGGACCGTGTGGCCCCGCTGGCCTCGGGCTCACACCGCAACAGCACGCTCTACAGCGTGCAAGGCGGCGCACTGAAGGTCACGCTCCAGGATGGAACGGTGACCGGTTTGGTCCAGCCGGCGAAGTTCATCGGCTACCAGGGCAGCGCTGCCGCACCCTCGGCCATCCTGTTGCGCAACAACGGTATCCACCTGGAGATCCAAGTGGACCGCGGGCATCCCATCGGCAAGGCGGATGCCGCTGGCGTGAGTGACCTCGTGGTGGAGTCGGCGCTGAGCACCATCCTGGACCTGGAAGACTCGGTGGCCGCGGTGGATGCGCAAGACAAGGTGGCGGGCTACGCCAACTGGCTGGGCATCCTCAAGGGCACGCTCACGGAGGAGGTGGCCAAGGGCGGCAAGACCTTCACGCGACGCCTGAACGAAGACCGTCGCTACACCGGCGCCAAGGGCAAGCCGGTGACCCTGCACGGCCGCTCGCTTCTGTTCGTGCGCAACGTGGGCCATCTCATGACGAATCCGGCCATCCTCTGGGGCGACAAGCGCTCGGAGATTCCGGAGGGCATCATGGACGCCGTGGTCACGGTGACCACCGCGCTGCACGACCTCAGACCTGCCAAGGGCCAGACGATCCGAAATTCCCGCAAGGGCTCGGTCTACATCGTCAAGCCCAAGATGCACGGCCCG
>JBMSQF010000079.1:0-8717 GCA_049423145.1 Burkholderiaceae bacterium | reverse complement strand
CGGCCATCTTGTCGGAATCGTATTCGTTCATCTGGCACCCGAAGGTGCGGATGAACACCTTGCGCGCGGGATGGCGCGAGGGTTCGCTCATGAGGGGCTCCTTGCGGCGGCGTTGGGGTAGATCCAGGAGCCGCGGTGCTCGCCATTGAATTCGGACGGTGGTGGCGCATCAGGGACTCGAACCCCGGACCTGCGGATTATGATTCCGTCGCTCTAACCAACTGAGCTAATGCGCCGAGCCCATCATTATAGCGGCGCTGTCAGTGCGCCCCTCATGTTCAGTTTTTTCCGCAAGAAGCCTCCACCGGCGGCACCGACCGAGCCGGTTTCGCCGACCCCGGGCACGTCCTCGGAGACCGACAGCCGCCCGATCGCGTCGGCGGTGGCCGAGCGCCAGGGCTGGTTGCAGCGTCTGACGCAAGGACTGCGCAAGACGGGCGGCTCCATCGCAGCGGTGTTCACCGGTACCCGCATCGATGAGGCGCTCTATGAAGAATTGGAGTCTGCGCTGCTCATGGCCGATGCCGGCGTGAAGGCGACCCAGCATGTGCTTGATGACCTCAAGCAGCGCGTCAAGGATCACAAGGCCACCGAGCCTGCGCAGGTCAAGGCCCTGTTGGCGCAGAGCGTGGCCGAACTCCTGGCGCCGCTGCAACAGCCCCTGGTCATCGGCCAGCACCAGCCTTCGGTCTTCATGGTGGTCGGAGTCAACGGCGCCGGCAAGACCACCTCCATCGGCAAGCTTACGCGCCATCTGGCCGAGGAAGGCCAGCGAGTTCTGCTGGCCGCAGGCGACACCTTCAGAGCCGCAGCACGCGAGCAGTTGGCTGCCTGGGCGCAGCGCAACGAGGCCGCGTCCGCATCAGGCCTGCCGGAGGCGGCGGCCGACCAACGCGTCGATATCGTCAGCCAGGAAGGGGCGGATCCCGGCGCGGTGGCCTTCGATGCCGTGACCGCCGGCCGCGCGCGCGGCAAGGATGTGGTGATTGTGGACACCGCCGGACGTTTGCCCACGCAAGTCCATCTGATGGAGGAACTCAAGAAGATCCGCCGCGTCATGGGCAAGGCCATGGACGGTGCGCCGCATGAGGTGCTGTTGGTGGTCGACGGCAACACCGGTCAGAACGCGCTCGCCCAGGTCAAGGCCTTCGACGAAGCCTTGGGCCTGACCGGCCTGGTGGTGACCAAGCTCGACGGCACCGCCAAAGGCGGCGTGTTGCTGGCCATCGCCCTGTGGGCACGCGAGCGCCGTGGGCCTGACGGTGCGGTGCAAGCGGTGCCGGTCTATTTCATTGGCGTGGGCGAGCGACTGGAAGATCTGGAGACCTTCGACGCACGCGAGTTCGCGCAGGCCTTGCTCGGCTGAACCGGCGGGCTCAGCCCATGCCCGGGGGCATCATGCCCTTGAGCCCTTTCATGCCGCCGAGCTTCTTCATCATCTTCATCATCCCGCCGCCCTGCATCTTCTTCATCATCTGCTGCATTTGCTCGAACTGGTTGAGCATGCGGTTGACGTCCTGAATCTGAACCCCCGCACCGGCGGCGATGCGGCGCTTGCGACTGGCCTTGCTCTTGCCATCGAACAGCAGCGAGGGCTGCGCCCGTTCGCGCGCGGTCATGGACCGGATGATGCCTTCCATGCGGCGGATGTCGCGCTCGGCCTTGTGGAGGTCGGCCTGTCCCGCTTTGGCCGCCATCTGCGCGGGCAGCTTGTCCATCAGGCCGGACAAGCCGCCCATCTTGTTCATTTGCGAGATCTGCAGAAGGAAGTCGTCCAGGTTGAAGCCGCCTCCGCCCTTGACCTTCTCGGCCAGCTTTTGTGCGCTGGCCATGTCCACACCCTTGGTGACCTCTTCCACCAGGGCCACGATGTCGCCCATGCCCAGCACGCGGCCGGCGTGCCGCTCGGCGTCAAACACTTCCAGCCCGTCGATCTTCTCGGAGACGCCGGCGAACTTGATGGGCGCGCCGGTGACCTGACGCACGCTGAGCGCGGCGCCTCCGCGGGAGTCACCATCCATCTTGGTCAGCACGATGCCGGTGAGCGGCAGCGCCTCCTTGAAGGCACGCGCCGTGTTCACCGCGTCCTGACCCTGCATGGCATCCACCACGAACAGTGTTTCCACCGGGTCCAGCGTCTCGTGCAGATCGCGGATTTCGGCCATCAGGGCTTCATCGATCGCCAGTCGCCCTGCGGTGTCCACCAGAAGGACATCGAAGTAGTGGCGCCGGGCATGGTCCAGCGCCGCCAGCGCGATCTCGTGAGGCCTTTGTTGCGCTTCTGAAGGAAACCACTCGGCGCCCGCCTGCCGGGTCACGGTTCTCAACTGCTCGATGGCCGCTGGCCGGTAGACGTCGGCCGACACGGTGAGCACCTTCTTCTTGCGCTTGTCGATCAAGTGCTTGGCCAGCTTGGCCGTGGTCGTGGTCTTGCCCGCTCCCTGAAGGCCGGCCATCAGGATCACCGCGGGTGGTTGGGTGGCCAGGTTGATGTCGGCCACTCCTTCGCCCATGGTGGCGGCCAGCTCTTGGTGGACGATGCCCACCAAAGCCTGCCCTGGGTTGAGTGAGCCCACCACCGCCTGGCCCAGGGCCTTGTCCTTCACGCGCGCGACGAAATCGCGCACCACGGGCAAGGCCACATCGGCTTCGAGCAGGGCCATGCGCACCTCGCGCAGCATGTCCTGAACATTCGACTCGGTGATGCGCGCCTGTCCGCGCATGGTCTTGACGAGCTGTGACAGTCGGTCGGTCAGGGAGGAGGCCATGGTCGAAGGTGTGGGTGGGCAGGGGCCCCGTGCTGGAGTGCAGCGCGGTCGCTACACTTTGGAAATGAGTGTATCGGTTAGCCCGGAGGCCCTGCTGGCGCTGCTGGCCTGCATGGCCTACGGCTTGGCCACGCTGCGGGGCCGCGAGGTGGCACGGGGCCCGTCGGTGGCCCTGGTGGCCGGCTGGTTGCTGCACGGTGCGGCCCTTGGGGTGGACGTCTCGGGGTGGGGAACCGAAGGCGGCGCGCGCTTTGGCTTCGCGCCGGCCCTGTCGGGCGCGGTCTGGCTGGTCTTGGCCGTCCACGCGGTTGAAAGCCGCTTCGTTCCCCTGCCTGGGGTGCGGCGTGCGCTGGCTGCGATGGGCGTGGTCGTCTCGGGGCTCCTCATGTTCTTTCCCGGTGAAATCGCGCTCAAGGTGTCCTCACCGCTCATGCCGCTGCATCTGCTGCTGGGTATCGCGTCCTATGGTTTGTTCGGTGCAGCCGTCATACACGGCGTGATGCTGGATTCAGCCGAACGCGCGCTCCGCCTGCGGCCCGGGGCTTCACCGACCCTCTTTGGTCTGCCGCTCATGCGCCTGGAGCGCCTGACCTTCCGATTCGTGGACGCCGGCTTTGCCGTGTTGAGCCTGGCCCTGCTCATGGGCGTGGGGGCCAGTGCCTTGGGCCATGCGCCCTGGCGCTGGGATCACAAGACGGTCTTCTCCTTGTTGGGTTGGTCGACCTTCGCCGCCTTGATGGTCGGCCGCCACCTTCGCGGCTGGCGCGGGCGGCGCGCCACCCGCTGGCTGTATGCCGGTGCGCTGCTGCTGGTGTTGGCCTACATCGGCTCCCGGTTCGTGGCGGAGGTCTTGATCAACCGGGGGGTAGCGGGATGATGAAGTGGCTGCTGCTGGCGGTGGTGATCGTGGCCGTGCTGTGGTGGTTGGGCCGCAACCGCGGTGGCGTGCGCGCCGAGCGTCGCAGTCAGCAGGCCGCGCCGGGTGAATCCCCATCGGGTCCGACGCCGCCGCCCCAGCCGGGCCCGAGCCCCGAAGCCATGGTGGCTTGTGCACACTGCGGACTGCTGCTCCCGCAAAGCGACGCCCTGCCCAGCCCAGACGGGCGCGAGCGGTTCTGCAGCGAGGCGCACCGCCAAGCCGGGCCTGCCGCCAAGTGACGGCCCGGCATTCGGCACCCAGCGGGCCTCCTGAGGTCTGGTTGCAGGGGTGGTGGCGTGGGGCCCGCCGCGTGGACTCACCGAATTTCGGCGAACGTCCAGCTGGCCCCCTGGGAACCGTCGACCTGGTGGTCCTGCACGCCATCAGCCTGCCGCCGGGTCAGTACGGTGGCGATTCGGTGGAGCGCCTGTTCACCAACACACTCGATTGCAGCGCCCACCCCTATTTCGAAGGACTCCGAGGACTTCAGGTCTCCGCGCACTTCTTCATCCGCCGGTGCGGCGAGGTGCTGCAGTTCGTCTCCATTGACGACCGCGCCTGGCATGCGGGGGTCTCGAACTGGCGGGGGCGCGACAACTGCAACGACCATTCGGTGGGCATCGAACTCGAGGGCTTGGAGGGTGACCGATTTGAGCCGGCCCAATACGAAGCGCTGCAGACCCTGCTGCGCGCCTTGGCACAACGCCTGCCGCTCAAGGACGTCGCCGGGCATGAGCATGTGGCACCCGGACGCAAGCGGGATCCCGGCCCGGGTTTTGAATGGCGAAACCTGGACGGTTTGCTGGGTGAGTTGTCACTTCGCGGCCCGGCCGCAACGGGCCACGAGGGGTTTTCCGCGCCTTGAACTCAGCGCTGCTTCCATTCGGAAATACACTAGGGATAGTGTCTTGAGCAACGAGGGCCCACTAGATATAGTGGGCCCTCGGCCTTCCCCGTGAAGTACTGCCGCAGCCCTCGGGTTGCGCATCCCCCAAGAGCCCACCCGCATCACACCACAACAAGGGACCCCAATGGAAGCTATGACCCTCGGCCCATCGACGACCTCCGTTCTGCCGCCCTCCTTGGCCGGCGGGGCCCCCGCGGCGGCCCCCTCGACCAGCGCCTATCAGGGTTATCAGATCATTCGTCGCAACGGTGCCGTGGTGTCGTTCGAGCCCAGCAAGATTGCGGTGGCGCTGATGAAGGCGTTCCTGGCCGTCCATGGAACCCAGGGTGCGGCTTCGGCCAGCGTGCGGGAAACCGTGGAAGGCCTGACCGAGACCGTGGTGCGGGGCTTGCTGCGCTCGCGCCCGGGCGGCGGCACCTTCCACATCGAAGATGTTCAGGACCAGGTGGAACTGGGGCTCATGCGCGGCGGCCACCACGAAGTGGCCCGCGCCTACGTGCTCTATCGCGAGCGCCGCGCCCAGGAGCGCGCCAAGCAGGGCACGGCCGAAGTGGCGGCCGCGGCATCGGGTCTGACGGTCACCGACGGCGGGCGGCGTGTGCCGCTGGACGAAGCGCGGCTGCAGGCCCTGGTGGAGTCGGCCTGCGCCGATCTCGGTGCCGATGTAAAGGCCGAACCCATCCTGGCTGAAACCCGGCGCAACCTGTATGACGGCGTGCCCATCGACGAGGTCTACAAGGCCGCGATCCTGGCGGCGAGAACGCTGATCGAAAAGGAGCCAGGCTACACCCGAGCCACTGCCCGTTTGCTGCTGCACACGATCCGCAAGGAGATCGTCGGCCGTGAACTCACCCAAGGCGAGATGGTTCAGGCCTACACCGAGTACTTTCCTCGCTTCATCCAAAAAGGCGTGGAAGCGGAGTTGCTCGACGACAAGCTGCTCCAGTTCGACCTGGCCAAGCTCGGCGCTGCACTCAAGGCCGAACGAGACCTGCAGTTCGACTACCTGGGCCTGCAAACCCTGTACGACCGCTATTTCCTGCACATCGAGGAAGTCCGCATCGAGATGCCGCAGGCCTTCTTCATGCGCGTGGCCATGGGTCTGGCCTTGAACGAAATCGACCGCGAGGCCCGCGCCATCGAGTTCTACAACGTCTTGTCCACCTTCGACTTCATGAGCTCGACGCCGACGCTGTTCAACAGCGGCACGCAGCGTTCGCAGCTCTCGTCTTGCTACCTCACCACGGTGGCCGATGACCTTGACGGTATCTACGAGGCCCTCAAGGAGAACGCACTGCTGTCCAAGTTCGCCGGTGGCCTGGGCAACGACTGGACCAATGTGCGCGCCCTGGGTTCCTACATCAAGGGAACCAACGGCAAGAGCCAGGGCGTGGTGCCCTTCCTCAAGGTGGTCAATGACACGGCCGTGGCGGTCAACCAGGGCGGCAAGCGCAAAGGCGCCGTCTGTGCCTACCTGGAGAGTTGGCACCTGGATATCGAAGAGTTCCTGGAGTTGCGCAAGAACACGGGTGACGACCGTCGCCGCACCCATGACATGAACACGGCCAACTGGATCCCTGATCTCTTCATGAAGCGGGTGGTCGAGGGGGGCGACTGGACCTTGTTCAGCCCTTCGACCTGCCCCGACCTGCACGACAAGTTCGGCAAGGCATTCGAGGATGCCTACACCGCTTACGAGCGCAAGGTCGACAGCGGCGAGATCAAGCTCTACAAGCGCATGCCCGCCAAGGACCTGTGGCGCAAGATGCTCTCGATGTTGTTCGAGACGGGCCATCCCTGGATCACCTTCAAGGACGCCTGCAACGTGCGTTCACCCCAGCAGCATGTTGGTGTGGTGCATTCGTCCAACCTGTGCACCGAAATCACGCTCAACACGAACGAAACCGAGATCGCGGTGTGCAACCTGGGGTCGGTGAACCTGGCGCAGCACCTCAAAGACGATGGCCAGGGCGGCAAGATCATCGACCACGACAAGCTCAAGAAGACGGTGTCGGTGGCCATGCGCATGCTCGACAACGTCATCGACATCAATTACTACGCGGTCAAGAAGGCGCGGGATTCCAACCTGCGCCATCGCCCGGTGGGCCTGGGTGTGATGGGATTCCAGGATGCCCTCTACCAGATGCGCCTGCCCTACGCGTCCAACGAGGCCGTGGAGTTTGCCGATCGCTCCATGGAGGCGCTGTGCTACTACGCCTACTGGGCGTCCACCGAACTCGCCCGGGAGCGGGGGCGCTACAGCAGCTTCCGCGGCTCCCTGTGGGACCGCGGCATCCTGCCGCTGGACTCGGTCGGCCTGCTGTCCGAGCAGCGCGGCGGTTATGTGGAAGTGGATCTCACGGCCACCATGGACTGGGACGCCCTGCGTTCGCGCATTGCCACCCACGGCATGCGCAACAGCAACTGCGTGGCCATTGCGCCAACGGCCACCATCTCCAACATCATCGGCGTGGATGCCTCCATCGAGCCCTGCTTCGGCAATCTCTCGGTGAAGTCCAATCTCTCCGGCGAGTTCACCGTCATCAATGAATACCTCATCCGAGACCTCAAGCGCCTGGGCCTTTGGGACGACGTGATGATCATGGACCTCAAGCACTTCAAGGGCTCCCTGTGGCCGATCGATCGCGTGCCGATGGAGTTGAAGCGCCTGTACGCCACCGCCTTCGAGGTGGAGCCGGTATGGTTGGTCGAAGCCGCTGCGCGCCGCCAGAAGTGGATCGATCAGGCGCAGTCGCTGAACATCTACATGGCAGGCGCCTCGGGCAAGAAGCTTGATGAGACCTACAAGCTGGCCTGGTCGCGTGGACTGAAGACCACCTACTACCTGCGCACCCAGAGCGCCACGCACGTGGAGATGAGCACCGTCAATCGCGGTCAACTCAATGCCGTGCCCACCGCCGGTGGCGCGACCGCTTCGTCGGCATCGGCCGTTGATGCGGCAGCGGCACAGGCGCGTGCACAGCAGGAAGCCGTTCCCGCCACCGACATCAAGTTCTGTTCCATTGACGATCCCACATGCGAGGCTTGTCAGTGATGAAAGGTGCGGTAATCGGGCATCGGACGGAAGGGCTGTCTCCCGCATTCCGATGTTTGGTCGCAACACATGGGGCCGCTTGGGCCTGCAAACGCACAGAAACACTTGGTGTTCAGACTGAACACTCTGATAATTCGAATGGTTAAGGAAGGCAGCAATGCTCGTTTGGGAAGAAGAATCTCGTTCCGCATCTCCCACACCACGCGTGGTGTCTGGCACCGACGCCGCTTCGTTTGCATCGAAGGCTGTTGAAACCCCGGTATCCCCGGCGCCTCATCTGCCGCAGTCGGCCGCCTTTGCTGCTCCCGCTGTGATGCCCCTGAAGACGCTGGCCTCGGCCGCGGCCTCCGCAGTGGTCGGTGCGCAAGCCGATCGCCGCGTCAACGTGGCCGACAAGCGCATCATCAACGGCCAGACCGATGTGAATCAGCTGGTCCCGTTCAAATACAAATGGGCTTGGGAAAAGTACCTCGCCACTTGTGCGAACCACTGGATGCCGCAAGAGATCAACATGTCTCGCGACATCGCGCTGTGGAAAGATCCCAACGGCCTGACCGAAGACGAGCGCCGGATCATCAAGCGCAACCTGGGATTCTTCGTGACCGCCGATTCCTTGGCGGCCAACAACATCACCCTGGGGACCTACCGCCACATCACGGCGCCCGAGTGCCGCCAGTTCCTGCTGCGCCAGGCGTTTGAAGAGGCGATCCACACCCACGCGTACCAGTACATCGTGGAATCGCTGGGTCTTGATGAAAGCGAGATCTTCAACGCCTACCACGAGGTGTCATCGATCCGGGACAAGGACGAGTTCCTGATTCCCTTCATCGACGCCATCATGGACCCCAACTTCAAGACGGGTACCCCAGAGGCCGATCAGAAGCTCCTCAAGAGCCTCATCGTCTTCGCCTGCCTGATGGAGGGGCTGTTCTTCTACGTGGGCTTCACGCAGATTTTGGCGCTGGGTCGCCAAAACAAGATGACCGGTGCGGCAGAGCAGTACCAATACATCCTGCGCGACGAGTCGATGCACTGCAACTTTGGCATCGATCTCATCAATGCGATCAA
>JBMSQF010000078.1:0-8909 GCA_049423145.1 Burkholderiaceae bacterium | reverse complement strand
GGCATCTTGGTCATCTCGACCTTGTTGGCCATGTAGGCCCCGGCCGAACCGCCCACGAGCAAGCCCACCAGCACCCAGATCATGCCCTGCGCGCCGCCGCCACCCAGGCCCAGTTCGCCGGAAAGCTTGACGATCAGTGCACCCGTGGTGAGCACGGCAATCGTCATGCCCACCATGCCGAAGACATTGCCGCGGATGGAGGTGGTGGGGTGGGACAGGCCCTTGAGGGCCTGGATGAAGCAAACGCTGGCTACCAGGTAGAGCAGCGTGACGAGGTTCATGGACATTTCTTGTTCCTTTTTGGCTTCGGCCGCTTCGCTTGACTGGGCTTTGCCCCGTCAGCCTTCGCCGAGAAGACGCCGTTCACATCAAAGCGTTCAATCCGCCTTCTTGGCGGGCGTCTTCTTCTTGAACATCTCCAGCATCCGCCGCGTCACCAGGAAGCCGCCGAACACATTCACCGCTGCCAGCGCCACCGCCAACACACCCATGGTTTTGCCCAGGCCGGTCTCGGTGAGCGCCGCAGCCAACATGGCACCCACGATGACGATGGCCGACACCGCATTGGTCACCGCCATCAGCGGCGTGTGCAGCGCGGGCGTCACCGTCCACACCACGTGGTAGCCCACATAAATGGCCAGCACGAAGATGATGAGGTTCGTAACGGTCGGGGAGATCAATTCCATGTTCTGCTCCTCATGCCCGCAGCACCGCGCCGTCGCGCGTCACCAGGCAAGCCTTGACGATGTCGTCTTCCAGGTCGATCTTCAACGCTGCGGCGTCCTTCTCCAGCACCAGCTTGAGGAAGTCCAGCACGTTGCGTGCATACAGGGCTGAGCTGTCTGCGGCCACGAGCGCGGGAATGTTGGTCTCGCCGACGATCGTCACGCCATGCTTGACCACCGTCTTGCCGGCCTCGGTCAGCGGGCAGTTCCCGTCGAAGCCCTGTGCACCCTTGCCCGCAGCCATGTCCACGATCACGCTGCCGGCCTTCATGCTCTTGACCATCTCTTCGGTGATCAACACCGGTGCGGCCCGGCCCGGAATCAGCGCCGTGGAGATGACCACGTCGGCCATGGCCACCCGCTTGGCCACCTCGACCTTCTGGCGGTCGAGCCAACTTTGGGGCATGGGCCGGGCATAGCCGCCCACACCCTCGGCCGCCTCTTTTTCTTCAGCGGTCTCGTAGGCCACTTCGATGAATTTCGCGCCCAGGGATTCCACCTGCTCCTTCACCGAGGGGCGCACATCGGAGGCCTCGATCACCGCACCCAGCCGCTTGGCCGTTGCAATGGCCTGCAGGCCCGCCACGCCAACGCCCAGGATCACGACACGCGCGGCCTTGATGGTGCCGGCGGCCGTCATCAGCATGGGAAACAACCGTGGGTAGTGGTTGGCGGCCATCATCACCGCCTTGTAGCCCGCGATGTTGGCTTGGGACGACAAGACGTCCATGCTCTGCGCGCGCGTCGTGCGCGGTGCGGCCTCCAGCGCGAAGGCGGTCAGGCCGGCACCGGCGGCGGCTTCCAGGCCGGCACGGTTGAACGGATCAAGCATGCCCACCAGGGCCGTGCCGCGCTTGGTCAAGCCCAGCTCCTCGGCCGACGGGCTGCGAACTTTGAGCACGAGGTCGGCGGCGAACGCACCGGCCCGGTCCGTGATCTCGGCGCCCGCGGCCACATAGGCTTCGTCGGTGCAGCTTGCGGCCCAACCGGCGCCGGCCTGCACCCGGATGGTGTGGCCCTGTGCCTTGAGCTTCTTGGCCGTTTCGGGCGTCACCGCCACACGCGTTTCGCCAACCGCTGTCTCGTGCGGTACTCCAATGAGCATGGTGCCCTCCTTGGGCGTCTTCTGGCTGTGGGCCTGCAGATAAGTACTGACGACCCGCCGAATTCCGGGGAAACCCTTGATGATAGACACTATTGGACGATTCGGTGTTGTCCGCCCGAGAAGGCCACACCGTCCTCCAACCCCAGTAGGCTTGGCGCCCATGCCCACCCCGGTCATTCCTGCAAAACCCGAGCGCTGGCGCCCCAGCGTCACCGTCGCGGCCATCGTCTGGCGAGACGATCCCGATGGGCAGCGACGCTTCCTCTTGGTGGAGGAGCACACGGCCGAGGGGCTGCGACTGAACAACCCCGCCGGCCACCTCGACCCCGGTGAGTCGCCCCAACAGGCGGCGGTACGCGAGGCGCTGGAAGAAACGGCCCGTGCCTTCGCCCCATCCCACCTCCTGGGTGTCTACCTCGCGCGCTTCCAGCGCCACCAAACGGGTGAAGACATCACCTACCTGCGGCTGGCCTATGCCGGCACCGTCGGTGAACCCGATCCGGAGCGCTCGCTCGACGAGGGCATCGTGCGCACGCTGTGGCTCACGCTGGAGGAAGTGCGCGAGACCGCCCCGCGGCATCGCAGCCCGCTGGTTCTGCGCTGCATCGAAGACCTCCAAGCCGGATGCCGCCTGCCCCTGGAGGCCGTGTTCACGGATCCATCGGTCTGAACCCCAGAACCTCAAGGCCGGATGACGCTGCGCGACCACCCCGGCCGGCACCCCGGGCAGGCCACCCTGGCCGACAATACCGGTATGGCCGCCGCCTCCTCAGCCCCGACCCCCGATACGCGAGCCCAGCGCGTGGTCGTGGGCCTGAGCGGCGGCGTCGATTCTGCGGTTTCCGCTTGGCTGCTCAAGCAACAGGGCCATGAAGTGGTGGGCCTGTTCATGAAGAACTGGGAAGACGACGATGACAGCGAGCACTGCACCACGCGACAGGATTGGGTGGATGCCGCGGCCGTGGCCGACGTCATCGGCATCGACATTGAGCACGTCAACTTCGCGGCCGAATACAAGGATCGCGTCTTCGCCGAATTCCTCAGGGAATACGAGGCCGGCCGCACGCCCAATCCAGACGTTCTGTGCAATGCCGAGATCAAGTTCAAGGCATTTTTGGACCACGCCATGCGGCTTGGCGCCGAAAAGATCGCCACAGGCCACTATGCCCGCGTGCGTGCGGTGCCCGTGGCCGGCTCGGGCACCGAGTACCAGCTCCTCAAGGGCCGGGATCCGCTGAAGGACCAAAGCTATTTCCTCCATCGACTGAATCAGGCCCAGCTGGGCCGCACCCTCTTTCCGGTGGGCGAGCTCCCCAAGACCGAAGTGCGCCGGATCGCCGCCGAAATCGGGCTGCCCAATGCGAAGAAGAAGGACTCCACCGGCATCTGCTTCATCGGTGAGCGACCGTTTCGGGCGTTTCTCAACCGCTACCTGAAGGCCGAGCCCGGGCCCATCCTCGACGAGCGTGGGCGGCGGTTGGGCCAGCACATGGGGCTGAGCTTCTATACGCTGGGCCAGCGGCAGGGGCTGCACATCGGCGGCATCAAGGAAAAGGGGGCGCCGCGCGGCGGCGGGGACCATGCCCCCTGGTTCGTCGCCGAAAAGGACCCCCAACGCAATGCCCTGATCGCCGTGCAGGGGCACGACCACCCCGCCTTGCGCTCGCACGAACTGGAGGCGAATGACCTGAGCTGGATTGCCGGCCGCGCGCCCGAGCCCGGCCCCTATGCCGCCAAGACACGCTATCGACAGGCCGATGCCGCCTGCGAGCTGCGGTGTGCCGGCTCGGGCATGCCCACCGGGACCATGGGCCTTCGCTTTGCCCAGGCCCAGTGGGCCGTCACACCGGGTCAATCGGCTGTGCTCTACGACGGCGAGGTCTGCCTGGGCGGCGGCGTGATCGCCCGTGCGCACCGGCTCCCCGCCCCAGATCATGCGGCCCAAGTTGCTCACGCCTGAAGCCCATAATCGCCGCATCACACGCGTGCGGCGGCCCAGCGCACAACTGACGGAGACCCCATGACCTATTGCGTCGGCATCCGGCTCAACGCCGGCCTTGTGTTCCTGTCCGATTCCCGAACCAATGCGGGCGTGGACCAGATCAGCACCTGCCGCAAGATGCTGATCTACGAGAAGCCCGGTGAGCGTTTCATGATGCTGATGTCCGCGGGCAACCTCTCCATCAGCCAGTCGGTGCGCGAGATCCTTCAAGTGGAGAGGCTCGAACGACCCGACGCGGAGCCCTTGACCATCTGGAATGCCCAGAGCATGTTCGATGCCGCTCGGGTGCTGGGCAGCGCCGTGCGACGCGTCTACCAGCAGGACGGCGCGGCCCTCAAGGCCGCGGGCCTGGACTTCAACGCGTCGTTCATCTTTGGCGGTCAAATCCGGGGTGAGGCGATGCGCCTGTTTCAGGTGTACTCGCCGGGCAACTTCATCGAGGCCACCCGCGAGGCCTGCTTCTTCCAGATTGGCGAGAGCAAGTACGGCAAGCCCATCCTTGACCGCGTGCTGGTGCCCACCACACCCCTGGACGAAGCCACCAAGTGCGCACTCATCTCCATGGACTCCACTTTGAAGTCCAACCTGTCGGTGGGTCTGCCACTGGACCTCGTGGTGTATCGCGAAGGGGCCTATGCGAGCGACCAGCACATCTGCATCGACGAGCACAACCCTTACTTCAACATGATCCGCAGCACCTGGGGCCAACGGCTGCGTGAAGTGTTCGAGGGCATCGAGGACCCACAGTGGTCGGGCGCGGGCGGGGCCACGCCCTTGCGCACCGTCTCCAACCGTTACGAGCCCTTGCGCAAGGTCACCCATTCGGGGCAGCTCATCGTGTGATGCACCGAGCTGGTGCGGCCTTGTCGGCACAAGGATTGCTCCCCCGCGTACATCTGCTGTTTCTGACCCAGCCGTGAACCGCGTGATTTGAGGAGTTCACCGTCTTGTCGATCTGCGTCCGTCTGGAGCACCTGACCCACTACCGCTATGACCGCGCGGTGCGGCTGTCGCCGCAGCTGGTGCGGCTGTGCCCCTCGCCCCATTGCACCACGCCCCTGTCGAGCTACGACCTGGCCGTGGAGCCCAAGCCATCGCGCCTGGTCTGGGAGTCCGACATCTGGGGCAACCGCTGTGCCCGCCTGGAGTTCGATCGGCCGGTGCAGGAACTGCACTTGCGCGTCGCGCTCACGGCCGACCTGGACTGGCAAGCGGCGCGAGAGTCGCAGCCGGACGAGCATGCAGCCTGCTTTCCCTTTGACTATTCACACGAAGAGAAGGCCTCCTTGGCGGCCTTCCTTTCCTCGGGCCACCAGCCGCCCAGCCTGGAGCTGCTGCGGTATCTCGGGCCGCTTTCCCGCGGATCCACGCCCACCATGGCGCTGCTGGAGCGGCTCAACCGTCAGGTGCACCGGGACATCGCCTACACGGTTCGGCACGAACCCGGTGTCCAGACACCCCATGAGACCCTGCAGCGGCGCTCGGGTTCCTGCCGTGACAGCGCCTGGCTGATGGTCAACTTGCTGAGGGAGCTGGGTCTGGCAGCGCGGTTTGTTTCGGGCTATTTGGTTCAGCTGCGTGAGGACGGACGTGCGTCAGCAGGGCCTGCCGGCGTGCACGAGGACGGCACCGAACTGCACGCCTGGTGCGAGGTGTTCCTGCCTGGGCCCGGGTGGGTGGGCCTGGACACCACCTCGGGCCAGTGGGCGGGCGTCGGCCACCTGGCCTTGGCCAGTGCGCCCGAGCCGCGCCATGCTGCACCGGTGACGGGTTCGGTCGACCCTTGTGGGGTCGAACTGGTCCACGAGGTTCGGTTGCACCGTCAGTTGTGCGGCGCGGTCTCATCAGGCCCTTTCCCGCTCCACAAACCGACCGGTCCAGTGCCGCAAGTCACAGCCGTGGCCCAAGACTTGCATCGTGCCCCGCCCGACCAGGAGCCGAGCATGGGACTGGCCTTCGATGAAATGCGCCAAGGCACCAATTCAGTGCGAGCGCACTACCAAAGCTACGCCGACTGGCTGGCCCGCCAGCCGATGGCATCCATGGCCGCTCGTCGTGAAGAGGCCGAGGTCATCTTCCGTCGCGTGGGCATCACCTTCGCCGTCTACGGTGAGAAGGACGAGGACGGCGCGGGCACCGAGCGGCTGATTCCCTTTGACCTGCTGCCCCGGATCATTCCCGCGACCGAGTGGTCGCGAATGAAGCAGGGCCTGGAGCAACGCGTCACGGCGCTCAATCGCTTCATCCACGATGTCTATCACGGACAGGACATCATCAAAGCGGGCATCGTTCCGGCCGACGAAGTGCTGCGCAACCCGCAGTTCCGCCCGGAGATGTTGGGCATGGATGTGCCGGGCGGCGTCTATGCCCACATCGCTGGCATCGACATCGTGCGCGCGGCGCAGGCCGACGGCAGCGGCACCTACTATGTGCTCGAGGACAACCTGCGCGTGCCTTCCGGCGTGAGCTACATGCTGGAAAACCGCAAGATGATGATGCGGCTTTTCCCGGAGTTGTTTTCGCTGCACCGTGTGGCCCCCGTGGCCCACTATCCCGATCTGCTGCTCGCCACCTTGCGCAGCATGGCGCCTTCCGGCGGCAACGATCCCACTGTGGTCGTGCTTACCCCGGGCATGTACAACAGCGCCTACTTCGAACACGCTTTCCTGGCCCAGCAGATGGGGGTGGAGCTCGTCGAGGGTCAGGACCTCTTCGTTCGCGAGGACAAGGTCTACATGCGCACCACGCAAGGTCCGAAACGGGTGGACGTCATTTACCGCCGCATCGACGACGACTTCCTCGACCCTCAAGCCTTTCGCCCGGATTCCAGCCTGGGCTGCGCCGGACTGCTCAAGGCCTACCGCAGCGGCCATGTCACCCTGTGCAATGCGATCGGCACGGGTGTGGCTGACGACAAGTCCATCTACGCCTACGTGCCCCAGATGATCGAGTTCTACCTCGATGAAAAGCCCATCCTGGAGAACGTGCCCACCTGGCGCTGCCGCGACCCCAAGGACCTGTCGCACGTACTGGCCCATCTGAAGGACTTGGTCGTCAAGGAGGTACATGGCGCCGGCGGCTACGGCATGCTCGTCGGCCCGGCGGCCACCCAAGCCGAAATCGCAGCCTTTGCCGACCGCATCAAGGCCAACCCCAGCAACTACATCGCGCAGCCCACGCTCAGCCTGTCCACCTGCCCCACCTTCGTGGAATCAGGCCTGGCCCCGCGCCACATCGACCTGCGACCCTTCGTGCTCTCCGGCAAGACCGTGCAGATGGTGCCGGGTGGCCTCACCCGCGTGGCGCTCAAGGAAGGCTCCCTTGTGGTCAATAGCAGCCAGGGCGGCGGCACCAAGGACACCTGGGTGCTCGACGCCTGAAAACGGACTGCCGCAGGAAGGACCCCCCATGCTCTCGCGCACCGCCGACCACCTCTTTTGGATGGCCCGCTACATGGAGCGTGCAGAAAACACCGCGCGCATGCTGGATGTCAACTACCAGACCTCCTTGCTGCCGGAGCGGGGCGTCAGCAGCGAAGCCGCCTGGAGTGCCGTGCTGGGGATTTCGGAGCTGCACCACGCCTACTTCAATCGCCATCGCACCCTGAACAGCGACGGCGTCATGCATTTCATGGTGCGCGACACCGCGAACTTCT
The DNA here is from genome assembly GCA_049423145.1 of Burkholderiaceae bacterium. Taxonomy (GTDB): domain Bacteria; phylum Pseudomonadota; class Gammaproteobacteria; order Burkholderiales; family Burkholderiaceae_C; genus RFTU01. The sequence goes on along the minus strand of JBMSQF010000078.1, from coordinate 1,422 downwards.
CCTCCATCGCTTCTTGTCTGTCGGCTGCGCGCGAAAACGCTCGCGCTGTGCGCAGCGCGTTGACGACCGAACTGTGGGAAACCACGAACCAGACCTGGCTGGAGTTCTCGCGCATGATGGCCGGCGATGCGCTGGAGCGCGACCCTTCGGCCGTCTTTGAGTGGGTGAAGTTCCGCTCACATCTCTCGCGCGGCGTGGCCGTGGGCACCATGCTGCAGGACGAGGCCCTGCACTTCATCCGGCTGGGCACTTTCCTGGAGCGCGGCGACAACACCGCGCGGCTCTTGGATGTGAAGTTCCACGGTCATCCCAATGTGGATGGCCATGCGCTTCCCATGGAAGCCCGCGCGGCCCCACCCGCGGCAGCGGCCGTCATCGCCCCGGAAACCGACTTCTATCACTGGTCGGCGCTGCTGCGCTCCGTTTCGGCCTTCGAAATCTATCGACGCGTCTACAGCAGCGTGATCCTGCCAGAGAAGGTCGCCGAACTGCTCATCCTGCGCCCGGACATGCCGCGTTCATTGGCCGCGTGCACCAGCGAGCTCGTCAACAACCTGACCCAGGTGGCCAATGAGCAAAGCGGCGACACACTGCGCCGCGCCGGCCGCCTGCGCAGCGATCTCCAGTACGGGCGCATCGACGAGATCCTCGACGACGGCCTGCATGCCTACCTCACCCGCTTCCTGAACCGGATCAACGACATCGGCGACCGCATCGCCCGCGACTTCCTCGCGGCCGCATAGACCAGAATGCAATTTATTTCATTTTGCAAGGTAAATACTAGGCATTATCTTGCTCGGTAGCAGTACAGTGCCGTCAACGGCGGGTCGTGTGACATCATCTTCGGTCACTTTCAACCCCCGAACGGAGGATCTGCATGACCAACCGCCGAGTCGTACTGAGCCGAGGTGCTGCCCTCTTGGGCGCTGCCAGCACCGGTCTCTTGCTGCCCCAAATCGTGCGCGCCCAGTCCAACAGGGTGCGCGTCGGCCTGATGTTGCCCTACACGGGGACTTTCGCGGCCCTGGGCATCAACATCGAGGCCGGGTTCCGCATGGCCATCGAAGAAGCCGGTGGCAAGCTCGGCGGCCGCGACATCGAGTGGTTCAAGGTCGATGACGAATCCGACCCGCCCAAGGGCGTGGAAAACGCCAACCGGCTCGTGCAGCGCGACAAGGTCGACGTCATCCTCGGCACGGTTCACTCGGGCGTTCAGATGGGCATTCATCGGGTGGCCCGCGAATCCGGTGTGTTGAGCATCATCCCCAACGCCGGTGTCCATGTGGCCACCCGCGCGCAGTGCGCGCCCAACGTGTTCCGCACCTCGTTCTCCAACAGTCAACCCACGCTGGCCCTGGGCGAGACCATGGTCAAGCGCGGCCACAAGAAGGCCGTGTGGATCACCTGGAAGTACGCCGCCGG
>JBMSQF010000077.1:0-9582 GCA_049423145.1 Burkholderiaceae bacterium | reverse complement strand
ACCCACGACGACCAGAATCACAATCTGGGACTCTACCAACTGAGCTACAGCCACCGCATAGCCCTTCAGTATAGCCGAAGGGGCTTGTTGGCAGCCGCTGCCGCGCTCAGGGCTTGGGTATCTTCACCTGCACATCCAGCCGCTTCTTCAGTGACTCGTAGTAGAGCTGCGCCTCGGCCGCCGAATAGGCCTGGGTCAATTGGGGCCCCCACTGTGCCTGGACCGGCGCCGGCACCTCTGGGCTGCGCACCGCATCGATGCGGACCACTGCGTAGCCGTTGGCGCCCAGGTCCACACCAGCCACAGCCGGCAGCTGCCGCACGTCCGTCCGCAGGATCGCCTCCATCAAGTCACGGGGCAGACCCATGGGCTGCGGACGAGACACACTCAGCGGGGGCGCTTTGTCCAGCTCCATCGGACGCAACTTCACGGCCGCCAAGCGCCCCTGTCCAGCCTCACGGGCCTTGGCCAGCGCCTGTTCCTGTCGCGCCTTCTCCTTCGCAAGCGCCTTGACTTCCTCGAGTGGTTTGAGAACCGAGGGCCGATGCTCGACCACGCGCGCCGAGGCCAGCTGGTTCAATCCCACATCCACCGAATCGGTGTTGCGCTTGTTGCGCAGCGAGTCGTCTGAAAAGACGGCACTGAGCAACTTGGCGGAGGCCAGAGGGCCTTGCACGCCTGCGGCCACCTCACGCGTGACCGTGGCCTTTTGCACGGTGAGCTTGAAGCGGTCCGCCGCAGCCTGAAGGCTGTCAGACTGTTCGTAGACCAAGTTGCTGAATTGCTCGGCAGCTTCGGAGTAGCGCCGCTGGGCGAGATCTTGCTTCAGCTTGGCTTCAATCTCGCCCCTGACCGCATCGAAGGGCCTCTGCTGTCCACCGCGCACCGCATTGAGCTGGATGATGTGGAAGCCGAACTCGGTTTCCACCGGACCGGCGATCTCACCGGCTTTCATACCGAAGACGGCATCTTCAAAGCCTTTGACCATGGCCCCTCGGCTGAAGAAATCCAAGTCGCCACCCGAGGCGGCCGAGCCAGGATCCTCCGATTTGGCCTTCGCGATCTCGGCGAACCGCTTGGGGGCCGCGCGCACCTCGTCAAGTATGGTCTGTGCACGGGTACGCGCTTTGGCCTTCTCATCTGCCGCAGCGCCCTTGTCGGCTTTGATCAGGATATGGCTGGCGCGGCGCTCCTCCGCCTGCGTGTACAGAGGCAGATTGTCCTGATAGAACTTGCGCGCTTCCTCTTCTGAAACCACCAAGGCATCGCGAAGCCGAGCCGCATCCAGCACGATGTATTCAATGTCCGCTTGCTCCACCGTGCGGAACTCGGCCTGGTTCTTTTCGTAATACGCCTGCACATCCGCATCGGTCGGGGACACCTGCGCCAGGTAGTCGCCGGACTGGAAGCGCTGGAGACGAACCTGCCGCTCTTGGAAGAGCACGCGCAACGCGGCCTCGGTCGCCGACGTTGAACGAGGCGTCGTGTCGCTCACACGACCGAGTACCTGCCGGAACAACAGGTCCTGCCGAACCGCAGCTTCAAACGACTCGGGGGTGTAGCCCTGTGAGGAGAGCAGCGCCTTGTAGCCCTCCAGATCAATGGAACCGTCGGGCCTGCGCAACGCAGCCAACTGAGGGTTGGACAGAATTTCGCGCTGCAAGCGAGCATCGCTGACGGTCAGGAACTGCTGCTGAACCACTTCGGCGAGCACGCGCTGCCGAACCACCTGTTCCAGGGACTCATAGCGGACTTCAGGCTTGTCCAACAAGGACGCATCCAGGTTGGGTAATTGACGCCGCAGGTTCTCGCTCTGCTGACGGTGACCCGCATCCCACTCGGCCTGCGTGACCTTTTGCCCCGCCACGGAGGCGACTGGCTGGTTCTCCGGGCTGTTGAAGCCCGAATAGCCCTCGATGCCGAAGAAGATGAAGGACGGGATGATCAACAACACGAGAAGGCCCAACATGAGGCGGGTGTTGTTGCGTACGAAATCAAACATGGGCAAGGCTTCTTCTGTGTCGAGCGCAGAAACGGCGCGTCAAACCGGTGATTATCGCGTGCTCACCCTGGCCGCGCGGCGACATCCGGGAATCGCCGCAGCAGAGGCGTGACCACCGGGACCGTGAGCATGGTGCTGGCCACGGCCATCAGCAGCATGGCGGTGAAGGTTTCACTGGTGATGATCTGTTTGTCCAGCAGGATGTTGGCGAAGATGATCTCGATCAGCGCCTTGGTCTGCAGCAGCCAACCCACGATAGCCGCCTCGCCCGGTGCCCAATGGAGCATGCGGCCTGCAGTCCAGATGCCGGCCAACTTGCCTCCCACCGAAGCCAATAGCAGCAGACCCGCCGCGCCGAACACGGCCAGCCCGCCCAACTCCCAGTTGGTGCGCAGCCCGGTTGACAGAAAGAAGACCGGCATCAGCACCAGCAAGACCTGGTGGCGCAACGCGTCCACCCGGTCCAAGCCCAACCATTCGGAATCCATGACGGCCCCGGCCAGGAAGGCGCCAACCATGAAATGCAGGCCTGCCCAGTCCGCCCCAAACGAAACCAGCGCCAGCCAAATCAAGGCGACATACCAGCGGTCTCCCGCGCTCAGGCGCGCCATGACGCGCCGCATCAAGGCCGCGGCTGCGATAAACACCAGCAGAAAGACCACTTGCCGCCCCACCCGGGTCCAGTCCATCAGGATCAGTGCGAGCACGCCCCATATGGCGATGTCGTCGAGGCTCGCGTAGCGCAGGATCCGCTGCCCCATTGGCTGGCGCAGGATCCCCATCTTTTCCATCAACAAAACCAGAATGGGCAGCGCCGTCACCGCACAGGCCATGCCGATGCCCACAATGAATTGCCATGACTGCGCGCGGGGCCCCATCCAGCCACCCTGCTGATGCAGCAGGATCGCCGCTGCACAACCGGCCAACAACGGCACCCCCAGCGCCAGGGCGGCGGTCACGGATGTGGAACGCCGCTGTTCCCAGGCCTTGCGCAGGTCCAACTCCAGACCTGCCAGAAAAACAAAGAGCATCACCGCCCACCAGGCCAAACCATTGAGGGCCTGGATCACCGCCGGCGTGAAGACGAACTGGTAACCCTCGGGCCACCAGCGACCGAGCAGGCCCGGGCCCAGCAAAACCCCGGTGACGATCTGCACCACCACAAGCGGCGCGAAGTACTCCGTCTTGCCCAGCCGCCAAATCAAAAAGGGAACGGTGAAGATCACCGTCATCGCGACCAGGAACAACTCGACGGTGGTGATGGTGTTGGGCATATGAAAAAGGCCCCGGTGGTCCGAGGCCTTGGGCCGAACGCTCCCGGCCGCTGGGCCGGGGATTCAGTGGTGGGTGCTGAGGGGTTCGAACCCCCGACCTACGCCTTGTAAGGGCGCCGCTCTACCAACTGAGCTAAGCACCCGAGCGCACGCAGGTGCGCACGGAATCGAGAATCAGAGCGCGTCCTTGAGCGCCTTGCCCGGACGGAACTTCGGCACCTTCGCGGCCTTGATCTTGATGGTGGCACCGGTGCGGGGGTTGCGGCCGGTACGGGCAGCGCGCTTGGTGACCGAGAAGGTCCCGAAGCCCACGAGCGATACGGTTCCGCCCTTCTTCAGCGTGGTCCGCACGCCGCCGATCACCGCTTCGAGAGCGCGAGAGGCAGCAGCCTTGGACAGGTCGGCCTGCTTGGCGATGTGTTCGATGAGTTCACCTTTGTTCACAGCGTATATCTCCAATCTTTCAATTCGGGCTGCAGGCCGGGGCCCGCAGAAATCCAACGCACCACAGCTTGCCTTCGATGGTTTTCAGGTCTCCGGTCAGTGTGAGGCGGGAGGGGGATTCTATGCCCGCACGCTCAGGTTTCATGCGGGTTGCGGCTCAGAAAACCCCGGTTGACAGTGTTCCGGATGTTCGGCTAGCGGGACAGGGAGCCAGGCAGGCTGCCTAGGATCGCTGCACCAAGGCTACGCCGAGTGCAGCCAAAGCCAGACCCAGCAGCAGCCCCAGGGTCAGCGGCTCGCCAAACAGCATCCAGGCCATGAAAGCGGTGCACGGAGGGACCAAATAAAACAAGCTGGCCACCTTCATGGCCGCACCGCGTTGGATCAGCAGGTACAAAAGCGAACTCGCGCCCATGGTGAGCGCCAGCACCGACCAGGCCAGGGCCACCATCATTTGCGGGTGCCACACGGCGGGCTCGGTTTCCAGGAGGGCCAACGGCAGACTCACCACCAGCGCGGCCGCCATCTGAACCACCCCGGCACTCCGGACATCGGTTGGGCCCACATGGCGCTTCTGGTAGAGGGTGCCGGCGGTGATGCTGAACAGGGCCGCGAATGCCAGGGCCAAGTTGAACATGGAGGCCTCTCCCAAGTTGAGTTTGTCCCAGACCACCACCAGGACGCCGGCCAGTCCGCAGGCCAGCCCCAGCCACTGAACCGGTCGAACCCGGCCCGACCCACCCCGCCACTCCAGAAAGATGGCCGTGAGCACCGGTTGAAGGCAGACGATGAGGGCGGTCGTGCCAGCTGACAGGCCCAACTTCACCGCGCTCCAAACACCGCCCAAGTAGCCGGCCTGGAGCAACACGCCCGTAACCGCCAGATGCCCCCACGCCGCTCGCGAGGCCGGCCACCGCGCCCGGGCCCACCAGGCCCATAAACCCAGCCCCAAGATGGACAAGGCATAGCGCCAGCACAGGAAGGTCATGGGCGGCGCATGCGGCATTCCCAGTCGCGCCACCACAAAGCCGGTGCTCCAGATGAGGACGAACACCCCAGGCATGAGGGCCACGAGGTCCAGCGCGCCACGCTCAGCAGCGCTCGGTGATTCCATCGGCACCGGTCAACCCGCCTTGGCTCGGATTTCGGGTAAGGCCTTGCGCAGGTAATAAACCATCGACCAAATGGTCAGTACAGCAGCGGCATAGATGAGCACGGTGCCCCACAAGGCCGTGTCGATCACACCGAACAACCAACCGTCATAGAGCAGGAAGGGGATGGCCACCAGTTGGACCGTGGTCTTGAGTTTGCCCACAAGATGCACGGCCACACTGCGCGACGCACCGATTTGCGCCATCCACTCACGAAGCGCCGAAATGGCGATCTCGCGACCGATGATCACCAGGGAGACCAGGGTGTCCACCCGCCCCATCTGCACGAGCACCAGCAGGCAGGCACACACCAGAAACTTGTCGGCCACCGGGTCGAGAAAGGCCCCGAAGGCCGATGTCTGACCCAGCTTGCGCGCCAGATAGCCGTCCGCCCAATCGGTCAGGGCCACCACCACAAAGATCACGGTGGCGGCCAGATTCCGGGTGGGCGCATCCACGGGCATCGCGAACACGATGACGATGACTGGAATGGCCACGATGCGCATCCAGGTCAACAGGGTCGGAATCGTCAGGAACATCCCGTCATCCTAACGGCATCAAGAATCCGCACGACCGCCCCGGCCGCACGCTCACTCGTCCAGGGTGCGCGGCTTGAAGCGGTCGTCATCATTGAACAGGAACACCTCGGTGTAGGCCCAGGGTCTGGGCAGATGCGACACCGGCGGGAACGGCGCCGCTCGGCGCACCGCGTCGATGGCCAGTTGCACCGTGTGCTGCGCGTCTGCGGGCCTAGGCCGCCGCTGAACCTTGATCTGGCGAACGCTGCCATCGCCGTTGAGCTCCACCTCCAGGATGGGGATCCCCTTCAGCGGTTCGGGTACGGCCCCGGTGTAGGAGCGATCCGGATTGGCCTTGACCAGCCGCTGCGCCGCCATGCGGTGGTACTCCTGCCAATTGCGCGCCAAGGGTTGCGCGGGTGGCTGGGCCGGTGCCACCGGCGTGGGGGTCGTCGCTGGGGGCGTCGGGGGCACCAAGGGAGGACGCGTGGGCGCACAAGCGGCCAGTGCAGCCAACAACACAGCCGTCAACAGTCCAGTCCAGGGTCGGCTTGCAGCCGGCGCAGATTCAATGCAAGGCACGGTAGATTTCCTCGGCCAGGGCTCGGGAGATGCCCTCGACGCTGCACAAGTCTTCCACACTGGCACTGGCCACCCCGCGAACGCCGCCAAAGCGCTGCAGCAGCCGTGCCCGCTTCTTAGGACCCACACCGGGAATGTCCTCCAGTCGGCTGCCACCCGTGCGGGTCTGCGCCCGTTTGGCGCGCATGCCCGTGATGGCGAAACGGTGCGCCTCATCCCGAATCTGCGCCACCAGCATCAGCGCTGCGGAGTCGGCTCCCAGGAAGACCTTGGGTCGACCATCGGCGAACACCAGTTCCTCCAAACCCACTTTGCGACCCTCGCCCTTTTCCACGCCAACGATGAGCGACAGGTCCAGACCCAGTTCCTCGAACACCTCGCGCGCCACGCCGACTTGGCCTTTGCCCCCATCGATCAGCACCACATCGGGCATACGGGCCTCCTCGGCCTTGGCATAGCGACGATGCAGGACCTGGCGCATGGCGGCATAGTCGTCGCCACCGGTGACACCGTCGATGTTGTAGCGCCGGTACTGCGCACTCTGCATCTGGTGGTTTTCGAACACCACACAGCTGGCCTGGGTTGCCTCGCCGGCGGTGTGGCTGACGTCGAAGCACTCCACACGCAAGCGATCCAACTCCTCACCGGCAAGATCCAGCGCCTCGGCCAATGCACGGGTTCGCTCCCGCTGGGATCCTTCCTCGGCCAAGAGTCGCGCCAGCGCGAGCCGCGCGTTCTTTTCAGCCATCTCCAGCCAGATACGACGCTGCTCGCGCGGCTGGTGGGTGGCGTGCAGCTTCACGCCCACATGGGTCGACAGAAGGGCCAGCAATTCACGGTCCACCGGATGACTCACGATGAGCTGCGGCGGCGCTGGAAGGTCCAGGTAGTGCTGCCGAATGAAGGCCTCCAAGACGCGGTTCTCGATGGTCTGCACATCCACGCGCGCGGGGCTGGCTGCAGGGGAATCGTCAGCGCGCCCGTCGTCCAGCGATTCGGCCAGGGCCGCCCCATCTTCCACGTGCGCAGGGAAGTAGGCTCGGTCACCCAAGTGTCGGCCACCCCGAACCATGGCGAGGTTCACGCAGGCGCGGCCACCCTGCACCTTCACGGCCAGGATGTCCACATCCTGCTCAAGGGAGGACAGGCTGCTGGCCTCGACCGACTGTTGGTGCAGCACGCGTGACAAGGCGGTGATCTGGTTGCGCAGCTCCGCGGCCTGTTCGAATTCAAGAGCATCCGCATGACCCATCATCCTCGACTGCAATTCCTCGATCACATGCTGTGTCTGCCCCAGCAAGAACCGTTCGGTGTCGGCGACATCGCGCGCGTAGTCGGCTTCGCTGACCAGACCCACGCATGGAGCCGAACAGCGCTTGATCTGATGCAGGAGGCAGGGCCGACTGCGGTTGGTGAACACCGAGTCTTCGCAAGTGCGCAGGCGAAAAACCTTCTGGATGAGCTGGATCGTTTCCTTGACGGCCCAGGCGCTGGGGTAAGGCCCGAAATAACGGTGCCGACGGTCCACGGCACCTCGGTAGTAGGCCATGCGCGGATACGGTCCGCTGACCAGTCGCAGATAGGGGTAGCTCTTGTCGTCGCGGAACAGGATGTTGAACTTGGGGTTCAACGTCTTGATGAGGTTGTTTTCCAGCAGCAAGGCCTCGGCCTCACTGCGCACCACCGTGGTTTCCATGCGCGCGATACGGCCGACCATGTGACCGATGCGGGTGCCACCGTGGTCCTTCTGAAAGTAGCTCGCCACGCGCTTCTTCAGGTTGCGCGCTTTGCCCACGTACAGCACTTGTCCTTGCGCGTCGAAGTAGCGGTAGACCCCCGGCAGTGAGGGCAGCGCCGACACTTCGGCCATGAGGCGCAGACGATGATCCACCGCCCCCTCGGCTGGAGAGGCCGACAAGGGGGCATCGGATTCAGGCGGGCGGTCGTGGTTCACGGCGAACTTCGGTGCGTTCGGCCACCGGTTGGGAATCGGCCGGATGGTGGTCTGCGCTTGCCAAGATTGTGCATGGGCAAGGTCCCAGTCCCCCGCTTCGGATAATGCCCCCATGTCACCCGCCGATGCCCGCCTCCCGCCGCCTGCTGTTGAAGCATCCGGCGCGATGCGATGGGAGGTCTTCTGCCAAGTGGTCGACAACTACGGCGACTTGGGCGTCTGCAGACGCCTGGCCCAGCACCTGGCCGCGTTGGGGCACTCGGTGCGTTTGTGGGTGGACGACCCCGCACTCATGGCCCGCATGGCCCCCGAAATCCCGCACGGCCCCGGTGCGAACGACGGAGGACCCGGCCTGACCTGGCTGGCGTGGTCCGAGGCCGTGCCAACAGGCGCCCCCGGGCTCCTGGAGCCGGGCGATGTCGTGGTGGAGGCCTTCGGCTGCAACCCTCCGCCCCCCTTCGTGGAGCGCATGGCCGCCCGCAGGCCTGCGCCGCCGGTGTGGATCAACCTCGAATACCTCAGCGCCGAAGACTATGTGCGGCGCAGCCACGGCCTGCCCTCACCTCAGCACACCGGACCGGGCAGGGGCCTGACCAAGTGGTTTTTCTACCCCGGGTTCACCGAGGGCACCGGCGGCCTGTTGTTCGAGGACGGCCTTGCCGCCCAACGGGCAGCCTTCGATCGCCAGGGCTGGCTTAAGGGATGGGGGGTGGATGCGCAGGTCGAACGCGTCATCTCGATCTTTGCCTACCCCACCGCGCCGCTGGAGCGTTGGCTCTCCAGTCTGACAGCCGCCCCGACCCCGACGGCGCTGATGATGACCGAAGGACCGCTGCAGGCGCGCGCCCAGCAGTGGGTGCAGCAAAACCCGCAGGCGGCAGCGGGCTTGCGCATCGTGGCGCTTCCCTGGCTGAGCAGCGAGGACTTCGACCGCCTGCTGTGGTCGGCAGACTTGAATTTTGTTCGGGGCGAAGACTCGCTGACCCGAGCCCTGTGGGCGGGCATGCCCTTCATCTGGCAGGCCTATCCGCAGCAAGACGGTGTGCATGCGGACAAGCTGCAGGCCTTCTGGAACTGGCTGTGGCAATGGTCACCAGGCCCTGCGGCCGATCGGGCCCGACGAGGCCTTGAACCCTGGTGGCTCTTTTGGAACGGACTGGCCCCCCGGCCCGGCCCCGCCTTCACCTGGGAGGGATACCCGCCCTCGGGCGAGCCGGGCCGCCAGCATGGGACACCGCAGGAGTGGTCGCAGGCGGTGCAGCGCGCCGCACGCGCCGCAAGGGCCCGCCCACCGCTGGCCCAAGCCCTGAGTGCCTTCGTGGCGCAGCAGCGAGGGGCCGGTTAGAATCCGGGGTTACCCGAAATTCGGACCTGCTCCGGGCTTCAAGGCCCACCTCAACCGCTTCCACCATGAAACTCGCTCAAGAAATCCGCGCCGGCAATGTGATCATGCAGGGCAAGGACCCGATGGTCGTTCTGAAGACCGAATACAGCCGCGGCGGCCGCGGTGCGGCCACGGTGCGAATGAAGATGAAGAACCTCCTCAACGGCGGCGGTGCCGAGGTGGTCTTCAAGGCCGACGACAAGATGGACCAGATCATTCTGGACAAGAAGGAGTGCACCTACTCCTACTTCGCCGACCCGATGTACGTGTTCA
>JBMSQF010000076.1:0-9668 GCA_049423145.1 Burkholderiaceae bacterium | reverse complement strand
CTGGTGTTGTTGAAGAAACCGCGCTGCGCAGACAGAAAAGCGGTTCGCACCGAGGTGTCAAAGGCATAGACCTCGTAGCGCACTTCCAGGGGCCCCTGGCCCGCACAATCCACTTGCCAAGTGGTCTTGTCGATCTGCTGCACCTCGCGCGTCACGCGGCCCTGGCGCGCTTCCAGGCGACTGAGGTGCCGGCCGAACTCACGGACCATGTAGCTGCCGGCAATCCACACCGGCAGGCTCAGCACCTGTTCTGCAGCGGGCTCGGGAATGGTCAGCGTCACGCCAAAGGTGTGCGCGTGGGTGTCGGAAACGTCGACACGGTAGTGCACGGGCTTCAAACTCATGATCCGGCAGCCCCCAGGAAACAGCACAGGCTGGCCACGGCGGTGAGGCGAAAGCGCAGCGTCATCCAAGACTGCAGCCCCAGCGAGGCGTAGCGCCGACGGTCCACCAAGTAGCAGCCGATGACCGCCAAGCCCAGCACAAACAAGCCGGCGTAGGGCGGCATCAGCACGCCGATCCAGGCCACCAGCGAGGGCACCACACCCCAGACCAGCGCCGAGCCCGCCGCCTCAGCCTGGGCCGGCCTCAGGCCCATGGCGTGGCCCCAATGGATGCCACCGAGAAAGGAAACGATGACGGCGCCATAGGCTGAAAGCGCCGCGGCGACATAGGGATGGGCTTCGCCTCCCACCAGCCACACCAGTGCAGCGCCGAGCACGAAAGGAATGAGGCCTGCATAGCCCAGGCGCCAGGCCACGGGGGGCGGTTGCAGCGGCCCGTCGGCGGATGGCGATGGCCGCGGTGAGCGGGCGGGATCGGGATCGGTGACAGCCGTCGTGGTGTTCATGACTTCGGAAGTTTGATCTGGGAAAGCAAGCGCTCGACATCGGTGGTGGACAGGGCGCCATTGCGGCGCGAACCGTCTTCCAATACGCTGGTGGGCGTGCTGTCGATGCGGTGCTTCTGACCCAGTGCCGTGTTGCGCTCCAGGGCCGAGGCATCGCAGCGGCCCATGGCCACCGGGGGCAGCCGCCCATCGACCATCCAATCGCGCCAGGCTTTGGCCGGATCCGGTGCGCACCAGATGTTGCGGGATTTGTCCTGCGAATCCTTGCCCAGGATGGGGTAGAGGAAGGTGTAGAGGGTGACGTCCTTGAGGCCCATGAGGTCGCGCTCGAACCGCTTGCAGAAGCCGCAATTGGGGTCGGAAAACACCACCAGCTTGCGGGCACCACTGCCTTGCTTGATCACGATGGCGTCCTTCAGCGGCAAGGCGGCAAACTGAATCGCGGTGAGCTTGTCGATGCGCTCGGCCGTGAGGTCCTTGCGGGTGCGGGTTTCGATCACCGGCCCCGAAATCAGAAAGTCGCCCTTGTCATCGGTGTAGAGGATCTCGGTGCCGAACCGCAGCTCCCACAGCCCTGGAACCGGCGTGCGCTGCACCTCATCGGGCTTGGGCAGGCTGGGCATCCGCTCGCTCAAGGCCTTGCGGATGGCCGCTTCGACGGCCGCATGGCTCGCGGTGGGCACCGCAGCGGCGGAGGGCGTTTGCGCCAGGGCCTGATGGCCGGCCCCGAGCAGGCCCAGGCCGGCGGCCACACACGCAAGGGCCAGGCTCAAGCCGATGGCGCGGCGGGCCAGGCCCCGCTTGAGCATCGGCAAATGGTTCAACAGATTCATGCCACGGTTCCGCAAGGCGCGCACCGCCGGGTGGGGGTTCGCAAAAAGATGCCACAGCCCATCGGTCAGGCTGGCCATGGCGGCGTTGGGCCCGGCGCGCTCGCGCGCCGCGCGGGCCAGGAGTTTTTCATCGCCGAGATCGCGCCAGGGCTCGCGTTCGCCCATCACCCGCGCCAGCGCCGCCACATCGGCCAATCCGAGGTTCAAACCCTGGCCGGCCAGTGGATGCACCGCATGGGCACAGTCGCCCAGGAGCATCCAGCCCGGCCCGTGAACGCGATCGGCCCGCCCGAGCATCAAGGGCCAGGTGCGGCGTGCGGCGGCCAGGCGCAAGCGACCGCAGCGCCCTTGCGTGGCCGCGTTCAGGCGCTGCTCGAATTCCGCTTCGTCCGCGGCCAGCAGCGCCTGCGCCTCTTCGGCTGGCAGCGACCACACCACGCCGTAGGACCGGCCCGCCTCGGGGCTGTCGAAGGGCAAAAGAGCCAGCACGCTGGGCTGACCGAACCACTGGGCGGCCACACCCGCGTGCGGCGCATCTGCCACCACCCGCGTGGCCAGGGCGTGATGCCCATAAGGCTGGCGGTCAAACTGAACGCCCAGCGCGGCGCGGGCCTGCGAGTCCTTGCCTTCGCACAGCACCAGCAGGTCTTGGCTGCTCTGGGGAAGGCCCACCACTGCGGGCGCGTCCACGGTGGCCACATGGGGCGCAAAGCGCACCGCTTGCCGCAAGGCCGCTTCCAGGGCCGCCGCATCGGTGATCCAGGCCAAGGCCTCCACCTCCTGCTGCCAGGCGGTGAACGCCAACCAGGAGGCCTCGTCGCCCTGGATCTGCATCTCCAGCACGGGACAAACCGCCGAAGCGGGCATCGCGTCCCAGACCTTGAGTTGCTGCAGCAGGACGACGGAGGCCGCATTGAGGGCATAGGTGCGCACATCATCGGTCGGCGCCTTTGGTGCGGCAGCCGAGCCCTGCAGCTCGACGGGTATCCCCAAGCGCGCCAAGGCCAGGGCCGCGGCGCAACCGACAATACCGTCTCCTCGAACCCGCACACGGCCCAGGGTGGATGCAGCGGCAGCCGCCGTGGCACCCGGCGCCAAGGCACCGGCGGCAGACGCTGCCGAAGGGGCCCGACGCGGGGCGGAATGAGGATCGCTTGTCATTGACGCCTATTGTCCTTCGCCTTCAACCGGTACGCCCATGTCCTCCAGCCAGACCCTCACACTGTCCGAGTTGTGCCTGCACCCCTTGAAATCGGGCGCCGCCCTGCGCGTGGACCGCGCCACCATCAGCGACACCGGCCTCCAGTACGACCGTGAGTGGATGGTGGTGGACCAGGACGGTGAATTCGTGAGCCAGCGCGAACTGCCGCGCATGACGCTGATCCAGCCGGAACTGCGCCACAGTGAATTGGTGCTGCGCGCCCCCGGCATGCTGCCGCTCCACCTGCGCCTGGATGGTGCAGAAGGCGAGACCCGGGTGCGGGTTTGGAACGATGAAATGCCCGCCTTCGACATGGGCGAGTTGGCCGCGCAGTGGTGCCGAGACTTCCTGGGCGTGACGGGCCTGCGGCTGGCCGCCTTCGATAGTGAGGCCCGACGCACGGCGGAAGCGCGCTACAGCGCCGGTACGGTGGCGCTGAACGCCTTCAGCGATGGTTTTCCCTTGCTGGTGCTCAGCGAGGCCTCCCTGGAGGAACTGAACCGCCGACTGCAAGCAGCCGGACACCCCCGCGTGGGCCTGGAGCGCTTCCGCCCCAACCTCGTGCTTGCGGGCGTGGACACGCCGCACGGTGAAGACAGCATCAGCCGCTTGCATGTGGAAACAGCCGAAGGACCGGTGGAGATCGCGCTGACCAAGCCCTGCCCGCGCTGCCCCATCCCCGATGTGGACCCGGCCACGGGCGAGCGGCAGCCCCATATCAGCGACATCCTGCGCGGCTACCGCACGCATGAACGACTGGGCGGCTCCATCGCCTTCGGGATGAATGGGGTGATCCTCAAAGGCGTGGGCTGCACGCTTCGACGTGGGGATGCGGTGACGGCCACGGTGGCCTTTTGAGCGAGCGCGCAGGCCCGACGAGGCCGCCCTGGCGGCTGGCCATTGGCGGAAGCGCCCTGGCCTTGGGGCTGGGGCGCGGGTCCTCATAAAATCAAAGGTTCGGCGCCTGCGTCCGCCTCTGGACGCTCGTCCATGGCGCCCCTCCCCCAACAGGAATTCCCATGAGCCTCCAGTGCGGCATCGTTGGCCTGCCCAACGTCGGCAAGTCCACCCTCTTCAATGCCCTGACCAAGGCCGGCATCGCGGCCGAGAACTACCCCTTCTGCACCATCGAGCCCAATGTGGGCGTGGTGGAAGTGCCCGACGCGCGCCTGCAGCAGTTGGCCGATGTCGTCAAGCCCGAGAAGATCGTGCCGGCCATCGTGGAGTTCGTGGACATCGCAGGCCTCGTGGCCGGGGCTTCCAAGGGTGAAGGCCTGGGCAATCAGTTCCTCTCCCACATCCGCGAGACCGACGCGATCGTCAACGTGGTGCGATGCTTCGAGGACCCCAATGTGATCCACGTGGCCGGGAAAGTGGACCCGATCGCCGATATCGAGGTCATCCAGACCGAACTGTGCCTGGCCGACCTCTCCACGGTGGAAAAGGGCCTGCAGCGCTACACCAAGGTGGCCAAGGCCGGCGGCGACAAGGAAGCGCTGCGAATCGTCGAGGTGCTCAAGAAGTGTGAGGCCGCGCTGAATCAGGGCCTGCCGGTGCGCAGCATCGACTTCAGCAAGGAAGAGCGCGTGGTGCTCAAGCCCCTGTGCCTGATCACCGCCAAGCCGGCCATGTTCGTGGGCAATGTGAGCGAAGACGGCTTCGAGAACAACCCCTTTCTCGATCGCCTCCAGGCCTACGCGGCGCAGCAGAACGCACCGGTGGTGGCCATCTGCGCCAAGACCGAGGCCGATCTGGCAGATATGAGCGATGAGGACAAGGCCCTCTTTCTGGCCGAGATGGGGCAGGACGAGCCGGGCCTGAACCGGCTCATCCGCGCCGGCTTCAAGCTGCTGGGCCTGCAGACCTATTTCACGGCCGGGGTGAAGGAGGTGCGCGCCTGGACCGTGCCCATCGGTGCCTCGGCCCCGCAAGCCGCCGGCGTGATCCACACGGACTTCGAACGCGGCTTCATCCGCGCCCAGACCATCGCCTTCGACGATTACATCGCCCACAAGGGAGAAGGCGGGGCCAAGGAGGCGGGCAAGATGCGAGCGGAGGGCAAGGAGTACGTGGTCAAGGATGGCGACGTGATGAACTTCTTGTTCAACGTCTGAGGCCTGCAGGTGACGGCTTGATTTATCAATCCCACAGGCGATAGCGGACACTCACTTCGGAACCTTTTGGAGGTTTGGCACTCGAACAAAAAGAGTGCTAACATCTGGCCTATTCGGAGATCACCTTTGTCCCCTCGTGCGATGACTGTGAACAGTTCCCATGCCCTGGCCCTGCGCGACCCTTGGTCCATGGTGCCGTCACTGGGCAATCTCGATGCCTACATCTCGGCGGTGAACCGCTTGCCGCTGCTCACCCCTGAAGAGGAACTCGACCTCGCCCGCAAGCTGCGCGACGAGGGCGACCTGCAGGCCGCCGGGCGCCTGGTGCTGTCCCACCTGCGATTGGTGGTGAGCCTCTCGCGCCAGTACCTGGGCTACGGCCTGCCGCAGGGCGACCTCATCCAGGAAGGCAATGTCGGCCTGATGAAGGCCGTCAAGCGCTTCGACCCTGAACAGGGGGTGCGCTTGGTGAGCTACGCCCTGCACTGGATCAAGGCCGAGATCCACGACTACATCCTCAAGAACTGGC
This sequence comes from Burkholderiaceae bacterium, assembly GCA_049423145.1. GTDB lineage: Bacteria > Pseudomonadota > Gammaproteobacteria > Burkholderiales > Burkholderiaceae_C > RFTU01. Next base: position 4,141 of record JBMSQF010000076.1, on the reverse strand, counting down.
GGCTCGTGAAGGTGGCCACCACCAAGGCGCAGCGCAAGCTGTTTTTCAACCTCCGCTCCATGAAGCAGGGGTTGAAGCAAGATGCGAGCGAGCAGGCCGACGGACACACGCACCGCAACACGCTCACGCCCGAGGAGGTTCAGACCATCGCGCGCGAACTTCAGGTCAAGCCCGAGGACGTGCTGGAGATGGAGACGCGCCTGGCCGGTGGTGATGTCTCCTTGGACCCCCAAAACGACGACAGCGATGAGGCCCCGGCGCCCATCGCCTACCTGAGCGATGAGCGCCACGAACCCAGCCGCGTTCTGGAAGCACGCACCCGCGACGAACTCTCGGGTGTCGGCATCACGCGTGCCCTGTCTGCCTTGGATGACCGCAGCCGACGAATCGTGGAAGAGCGCTGGCTGAAGGTCAACGACGACGCCAGCGGCGGCATGACGCTGCACGAGCTGGCAGCGGAGTACGGTGTGAGCGCCGAGCGCATCCGGCAAATTGAAGTGGCGGCGCTGAAGAAGATGCGGAAGGCTTTGGAAGCCGCATAAACTCGGCAGATGGCCAAGATCTTCGGCAAGCATGGCCCTGGACGCACTGAAATCATCGTCGGCACCGCCGAGGATGATGAGATCAACCCACTGGGTGGTAACGACGTGGTCGACGGCGGCCGCGGTCGGGATACGGTAGTTGTTGAATCGAACTCGACCGAGTTCAAGGTTTCCACCATCAACGGCGTGACCTATCTGGACGTCACTTCAGGCGCATCGACTGGTCAAGGCGTGACACTCCGAAACGTGGAAACCCTGGTCTTTCGCGACAAGACCATCTCCCTGGAGATCAAGGATCGCCTGATCGACACGCCATCGGCCGACTTCTTCGATGGTGGCCCCGGAATCGACTCCTTCATCATCAATGCCACCCGGGCCAATCTATCGGTGTCGGCCAACTATGGCCCTGCGACCGTGCTGCTGAAGCGTAAGGACAGCAGCAGCGCCGATGACTTCCTGACCAACTTCGAACGGCTGGAGTTCACTGGAGGCCAACGCGTAGCCTTGGACCTGGGGGCCGGTGACGCCGCCGGCCAGTCGGTGTTGCTGATCGGTGCGGTGCTGGGAAAGAGCCTGTTGCCGCTCAAGGAAGAACTGATGGGCACAGTGATTGGCCTGTTTGATCAAGGCTTCACCATGCCTCAGTTGGCCGGAGCGCTGCTGCGCTTGCCCATCTGGGGCGGCACACTTACCCCCACCAATAGCAACCAGGACATTGCCCGTTACCTGTTGCGGACAGTCAATCGGTCCGAGCCCACAGAGGCCGCTGTGGCGACGGCCGCCGAGGCTTTGAGTGCGGAAGCGCCCGCGCAGCAAGGCAACTGGCTTGCTGCGCTCGCGGCCTCGACAGCCAATCAGGTTCAGGTTGATCTGGTGGGCCTGCAGACCAGCGGCTTCGCCTACAGCGTGGCATCACCTGCCGGCTGAAGGCCGCGCGGTGCTTCAGCCCCCGATGGGGTATTCGAAGCCAGTTCCAGCCAGGCTCGACAGCCCGATCAACGCCACATTCGCGTCACTTTGGGCCAGATTAGCCAATAGCGTACCCTGCGGCTGCGTATTGAGGGTCTGCACCCCTGAAGCCAGTTCACCAGCAGTCGGTTCTGCGCCCTTGTTCAAGCGAAGCAGGTAGCGGGCAATGTCCTCAGACGAATTGGTGGGCGTCAATACACCTCCCCAGATGGGAAGTCGCATCAAGGCACCAGCCAGTTGCGTGGTCGTAAAGCCCTGATCGAACAGGTCAATGACCTGTCCCACCAAAGCGGACTTGACCATGGTCAAGTCCTTGCCGAGCACCGCACCGATCAGTAGCAGAGCCTTGCCGGCATTGTCGTTCTTGGTGAGGTCGAACGCGACCGCCTTGTCGTCAAACAGCACGCGCTCCATACGGCGGACTTCGACCGAACCGCTGAGGCCGTCGCGGGCGCTCACGAACCAATTGGCCGTTCCAGGAAGTGGCTCCAGGGTCCACGCGGCACGTGCCCCCTTGAAGATGGCCCAGTCCAGCCCGCCATTGCCGTCGAGAATGTCGCTTCCGCCGTTGCCCCGTAGGCGATTCGGGGCTTCGGATCCGATGATCAAGTCGTCATATGGGCTGCCCACGGCGGTCTCGATCATGGCGCCCACCCCCACGGAGAGGTTGAACTTTAGGGGCTCGCCGCCAGCATCCGCACCCACAGAGCTCAACCAGCCCGGCCGCAGGTCGATCGTCACGCCAGTGGCCGAAGTCGATGCATCCAAGGTGTCGTCACCGCCATCATCCAGGATAACCGTGTACGACTTCGACGCCAGATCGGCCACCAGGTAACGGTCGGCACCGGTAGAGACAGGTTTGTTGCCGTAAAGGAAGCGCAGGGCCTGCATGTCCAATGCGCCGAACCAGTTGGGCCAAAGCCCACCAGTTTGCACTTGGGTTCTGTCGATCATGACCGAGTTGGACAGCGACGCAAAACGGTCCAACAACACCACGGCCCCACTGGTGTCCGACTCACCCAACGGGTGCTGAAGACCCAAGGCATGACCAATTTCATGCAGGAGGGCGTAGTAACCCTCCTGACCCGGGTTCATGACTGCGGCGGACTCCACATCCAACCACACATCGCCGGCCTGGGCCTTTCCCCTGAAGAAGTCGGGGATGAAGGAGTAGCCGCGCGTGTCGGCCTGTTGGTTGATGCCCAATCGAACGTCACCAGTGGATCCCGCCACCTCCCGAAAAGTAACACCAGTCTGTTCCTGGAGCTTGGCAAAAAGGTCACGAACGATCTTCTGCTGCGGCGCCGAGAAGGCAGCGAAGCCGGTTCCGCCTTCGGCACCCTCAGGCGGGCGTTCGGTCAAGAAACTGTAGGTGATCGTGGCGGCGGCACCAGGGGCCTGGGTTTGCCAGCCCGCCGCGCCGCGCAACAGGATGTCCTGGCCGGCCTTGTCGAAAGTGGCCAGATTCGCCACATCCAATGTGGTTGTAATGGAGTTGTTGCTCGAACGGACATTGACGCGCTCAATGTTTCGAAACTCAAAAGTGAACGAGGGTGCCGACTCAAAGAACGAAGTCAGCGTGCGCCCATCCGCAGACACTTCGAAAACCCACTTGCCGCGGTTGGCTGTTTCATCAACGACAAAGTCGACTTCGTCCACACCCCCGCGTCCATCGATAAAGATGCTGCCCGTCTGAGTTCCACGCCAAGCGTTAACCCAAAACCAATCGGAGGTCTGCGACCCGTATCCCTTATCACCAGGCTGCTTGAAGCCGTGCACCCTGTGCACGTTCTCCAACGTGTCGCGCGTACCCCACCCGTCCAATGCATAGCCGGCCTCCAAATCCACCGTAATCGCAGCAGGCGAGGACCAGTACCAAACGGTGGCATTGTTGCCAACGGACGGATCGATGATGACGGTGTCGTTTCCCTGCCCTGGCTGAACTGTGCCCCACCGGCCCTTTACCGTGATCTTGTCATCCCCCTCAAGGGCTTCGTAAGTATCGTTGGTGGTGAGTTCAAATACATCCGGCCCGCTGGTTCCTCGAATGGTCGCCACGATGAGTCCTCAGATGTATCCGATGGTGCGGTTCTTGAAATTGGCCAGGTTGGGCATCGCAGCCACCGTTTGATCAGCGCTCAGGCCCAGCCAACGCATCGCGTCAGCCACGAACTGGTCGGACGAAAACTGCGGGACCCACTGGCCGCGCTTGGGGTTGTACAGCGACGCATCATCAGGCCCGCCGGTTTGGAGGGTCGGGAACGTGCTGCCGTACACCGTGCCGCCCTTGACAGCACCGCCCATGGCAAACCAATGGTTGCCCCAGGCGTGGTCTGAACCGGCGCCGGCCGCCGGGTCCAGCGTACGGCCAAATTCGCTGATCACCAGGGTCAGGACTTGCGAATCCAAGCCCATGTCGACCATCGACTTGTCAAAGGCCGACAAAGACTGCGCCACCACCTGCAACCTGCGATCCAGCCCCGGGTTGGCATCGCCGGTCTCCAGCTGACCCGTGTGGGTGTCGTAGCCACCATCCCTTACCAGGTAGATCTGGCGCTGCGCACCTACTGCCTTGCTGTAGCCGATGTGCTTGGCCACAAAACTCAGGTCTCTCGGGAACTGGGAAAAAC
>JBMSQF010000075.1:0-9901 GCA_049423145.1 Burkholderiaceae bacterium | reverse complement strand
GGCGTTGTGGGCTTTCTGGCGGCGCCAGTCTTCTTGGTCCTGGCGCGCCGTCAGCCGACTCTCGACAGAAGGTCAGTCCGCTCGGGCCCCCGATTCCTGCACCACCTTGCTCCACTTGGCGATCTCGGCCCCCTGGTGCCGCGCGAGTTCCTCCGGCGTGGAAATCCAGGTCTCCAGGCCCAGGGTCTTCATCTTCTCCACCACCTCGGGCAGCTTGAAGACACGCTGCAGCTCGGCGTTGAGACGCGCTACCACCTCACGCGGCGTACCCGCGGGCGCAAACATCGCAAACCAGGTGGTGGCCTCGAAGCCCGGTACCGTCTCGGCCACGGTGGGCACGTCCGGCGCAGCCTGCGAGCGCTGGGCGGTGGTTTGCGCCAGCGCGCGGATCTTGCCTTCCTTGGCCATGGGCAGGGCCGAGGGCATGTTGTCGAACATGGCCTGGATCTGCCCGCCGACCAGGTCGGGAATGGCGAACTGCCGCCCCTTGTAGGGGACGTGCTGCATCTTGGTGCCGGTCATGGACTTGAAGAGTTCGCCGCTGACATGCACCGAGGTGCCGATGCCGGGTGAGCCGAAGCTGACCTTGTCGGGATTGGCCTTGAGGTAAGCGATGAACTCCGCCACGTTCCTCACTGGCAGGTTGTTGGTGACGACAAGCAGGTTGGGCGCTGAGGCGATGTGACCCACCGGTGCGAAGTCGCGCACCATGTCGTAGGGCATCTTGGAGTACAGCGAGCCGTTGATGGCATGTGTGCCCACGGTGGCCAGCACCAAGGTGTGGCCATCAGCCGGTGACTTGGCCACGAAGTCCGCGCCGATGTTGCCGCCGGCGCCGGGCTTGTTGTCCACCACCACGCTTTGGCCGAGCGTGGATTTTTCGGAGAACAGGCGGGCGAGGATGTCGGGGGCGCCGCCTGGGGGGAAGGTGACGACCAGGCGAATGGGTTTATTGGGGTAGGCGGACGATCCTGAGCCGGCCTGCGCATGGGCATGGATGGGCACGAGTCCGGTCAGGATGCCGGCCAGTCCTGCCGCAGCGGCGGCAGTGCTCAGGAAGCGGCGGCGGGTGGCGCGCGAGGAGGTCATGCGGCTCTCCATCAGGGAAGGTAGGGACAGGCTAGCGCTGCGTTCGCCGCTTGTCGAGCGAGCAGACCCTGGGTATGAGCCAGTCGCGTTGATGGGGATGGTCGATGGCCCACTGGGGTAATCCCCGAGGGTGATGGCAGGACATTTCCTGCGCGCCTGCCAATTGCTGCGCTCGGACCCACACTACTCGCTTAACCCTTCAACAGAGGCACCCCATGTCGCGATCCACCCTCGCCGTGCTGCTTGGCGCAGCCTTCACCTTAGGTGCTGCGGCGCCTGCTGCCCAGGCCATTGAACAGCCGCGCTTTCGCGTGGAGCAGGTGCTGGTGGCCGACAGCATCGAAGTGCGCCGCTACGAACCCTACATCGTCGCCGAGGTGGTGGTGCCGGGCCCGGCTGAGCAGGCGGGCAACCAGGGTTTTTCTTTCCTGGGCGGCTACATCTTCGGCCGCAACAAGGGTGACCGCAAGATTGCGATGACCGCACCGGTGACGCAGTCCGCGCAGCCGGTGAAGATTGAAATGACGGCACCCGTGACGCAAAACGCGGTGGCCGGCGGAAAGGGCGGTTTTGCGGTGCAGTTCATGATGCCCTCATCCTTCACGATGGAAACCCTGCCGGAGCCGTTGGACCCGCGTGTGACGCTCAAGCCCGTGGCCGAGCAGCGCGTGGTGGCCATCACCTATTCGGGCACGTGGACTCAGTCCAATTACGAAGAGCACCTGCAGAAGCTGCGGGATACCGCGCAGCGGCAGGGGCTGCAGGTGGACGGTGAACCCGTTTACGCCCGCTACAACGGGCCTTGGGTGCCGTGGTTCATGCGAAAGAACGAAATCTGGTTGCCGATTCGGTGACGTCCACTACAGCCGCATCTGTGATGGCAGCCAAGTGACGAGGCCCGGCACGAACCAGATCAGCAGCACGGCAAAGATCATCAGGAAGAACATGGGCAGCGAGACGCGCGCCAGATAGGGCAACTCGCGCCCCGTCATGCCCTGCAGCACGAAGAGGTTGAAGCCCACGGGTGGGGTGATCTGCGCCATCTCCACCACCAGCACGATGAAGATGCCGAACCAGATGGGGTCGATGCCAGCCTTGAGTACGGTTGGCATGAGCACACCCATGGTGAGCACGACCATGGAAATGCCGTCGAGAAAACAGCCCAGCACGATGAAGAAGGCCATCAGGGCCAGGATGAGGACGAAGGGCGAAAGGCCCATGGACGAGATCCATTCAGCGAGATGGCGTGGCAGGCCGATGTAACCCATCGACAAGGTGAGGAAGGCCGCACCCGCCAGGATGAGCGCGATCATGCAGTACAGCCGCACGGCGCCCATCAGCGATTCCTTGAACACGCTCCAGCTCATAGAGCCCTGCGCGGCGGAAAGAACGAGCGACCCCAGAACGCCCACGGCAGCGGCTTCGGTGGCGGTGGCGATGCCGCTGTAGATGGAGCCGAGCACGGCTACGATCAACAGCACCACCGGAATCAGGCTGCTGGATTCGCGCAGTTTCTGCCCCAGGCTCATCACGGGGTCACGGGGCGGTATGGCCTGCGGATTGCGCAGGGCCCACAGGGCGATGTAGCCGGAGAACAGCAGGGCCAGCAGGATGCCGGGAATGACGCCGGCGATGAAGAGCTTGGCGATCGACACATCGGCGGCCACGCCGTAGACGATCATGATGATGGACGGCGGGATCAAGAGGCCCAGTGTGCCGGAGCCGGCAAGCGTACCGATGACCATGTCGTCGGGGTAGCCGCGCTTCTTGAGTTCGGGCAGGGTCATCTTGCCGATGGTGGCGCAGGTGGCGGCACTGGACCCTGACACGGCCGCGAAGATGGCGCAGCCCACCACATTCGTGTGCAGCAGGCGCCCGGGCAGCGCCTGCATCCAAGGCGCCAAGCCCTTGAACATGTCCTGGCTCAGACGCGTACGGAACAGGATTTCGCCCATCCACACGAAGAGGGGCAGGGCGGTGAGGGTCCAACTGGAGGAGGAGCCCCAGATGGTCACGGCCATGGCGTCGCCCGCTGGGCGGCTGCTGAAGAGTTGCATACCGATCCAGGCCACGCCCGAGAGCGTCAGGCCGATCCACACGCCCGAGCCCAGGATGAGGAAGAGGCTGGCGATGAGCAGCAGGGTGATGGAGAGGTCGCTCACGAGCCACCCCCAGGTGATTGCGCGGTCTGATTCGTCATTCGTTGCGGCTGGCTTCGGTGGAGGTCCTCACCGCCCGCTGGCCCGTGATCTCCAGCACCCACTCATCCACCATCGCCACGGCAAACACCACCGCCCCAAAAGCCATGGCCAGCTGTGGGATCCACAGCGGCGTGGCGTCATTGCCCGTGGAGATGTCGTGGAAAAGGTGGGATTGCCACGCCAAGCGCACGCTGTAGAAGGCCAGCAGCGAGGCCAGCAGCACGCCTGCCGTGAGGCTCCAGACCTCCAGGATCCGCTTCGCACGCGGCGAAGCGGCCTGCAGCAGCAAGGTCACCCGGATGTGTTCGCCGCGCTTGAGCGTGTGGGCCAGGGCGAGAAAGGCACAGCCGGCCATGAGGTAGCCGGCGTAGGCATCGGTGCCGCGCACATGAAAGCCGACCTCACGGCTGACGATGGACAGCAGCACCATGAGGAGCAGGCCCATCATGAACACACCCGCCAGCGCCGCGCAGGTGTCATAGAGTGCGTTCAGCAGGCGCCGCATCATCGGGTCAACGTGCATTCGCGGCGCCGCTGAAGCGCGCTTGGAAGGACATCAGGGCTTGCGGTAGGCATCCACCATGGCCTTGCCTTCGGCGCCTGCCTTGTCCAGCCACTCCTTGAGCATGGTGTCGCCGATCTTGGTGAGGTCGGCCTTGAGCTGCGCCGAGGGAGGCGCAACCGTCATGCCGTTGGTCTTGAGAGTCTCGAGCGTGCTGGTATTGACCTTGCGCGATTCCGCCCAGCCGCGGGTTTCGGCGTCAGCACCCGCCTTGAGCACGGCGTCCTGCGTGGCCTTGTCCAGGGCGTCGAAGGCGCGCTTGTTGACGATCACCGCGTTCTTGGGCAGCCAAGCCTGAACGTCGTAGTAGAACTTCAGGTGCTCGAAGAGCTTGCTGTCCACGCCGGTGGCGCCCGAGGTCATGGTGCTTTCCACGACGCCGGTGGCCAGAGCCTGCGAGAACTCGGCGGCCTGCACCGTCACCGGCTGCGCGCCGACGAGTTCGGCGATGCGGGCGGTGGAAGGGCTGTAGGCTCGCCACTTGATGCCCTTCAAGTCGGCCGCGCTGTTGATGGGCTTCTTGCTGTAGATGCCCTGCGGTGGCCAGGCCACCGAGTACAGCAGCATCATGCCCTGCTCGGCCAGCTTCTTCTCCAGCAGCGGCTTCTGCGCGCGGTAGAGCTTCATCGATTCGTCGTAGCTGTCGGCCAGGAAGGGCAGGCCGTCGGCGCCGAAGGGCTGCCACTCGTTCTGGAAGTTGACCAGCAGGATTTCGCCGATCTGGGCCTGGCCGCCTTGCACGGCGCGCTTGATCTCGGGCGCCTTGAACAGCGAGGCGTTGGCGTGGACGGTGATCTTGAGCTTGCCGCCGCTCAGGCGGTCCACGTCGGTGGCGAACTGGGTGAGGTTGACCGTGTGGAAGTTGGTGGCCGGATAGGCCGCAGGGAGGTCCCACTTGGTTTGGGCGGCGGCGGGCAGGCTGAGCGCGATCGCGCTGGCGGCCAGGGTGATGCTGAACAGGCGACGATTCATGGCGTGGCTCCGGTGAAGAGGGGTGCGGAGACTCTAACTGTCACGTCTTCGATCGCGATCGGTGAATTCCCTTAATGTCAACAAATCGTTGGTAAAACGTTGGTATCGAGCCTACACTTTTCTGAAGTTAGACCGAGTTCCGCCATGACCCGTTCCAGAGTTCGTCGCAAACCTGCCGACCCGGCAGCCGCCAACCCCATCGTTTCTTCTGCACACCTGGTCTCGCCGCGGAGTGCGCAGATGAGTGAATTCGAGTTCGGTCTGATCGTGTCTGGCAACGCCTTCCACCGCTGGGTCATGCACTGCATGAGCGCTGCAGGCCTCAAGGATCTGACGGCCTTGGATGTGCTGGTTCTGCATCATGTGACCCATCGCGCCCGCGACAAGCGGCTGGCCGACATTGCCTTCATCATGAATGTCGAGGACACCCACCTGATCAACTATTCGCTCAAGAAGCTGCAGAGCCTCGGGGTGGTGGAATCCACCAAGACCGGCAAGGAGGTGACCTACGCCCCCACCACCCAGGGGAAGGCCTATGTGGACCGCTATCGGGAGATCCGGGAGAACTGCCTCATCAATGCCTTGAAGGCCGATGACGCGCTCAACCACGACATTGGGGAGCTGGCCCGGCTTTTGAGAGTGCTGTCGGGCATCTACGACCAGGCCGCCCGTTCGGCGGCGTCGCTGTGAGGACCGAATTGGCCCCTTGGCAATTCTGGATCGACCGCGGCGGTACCTTCACCGACATCGTGGGCCGGCGGCCCGATGGCAGCTTGGTCACGCACAAGCTGCTGAGTGAGAACCCGGAGCGTTATCGCGATGCCGCCGTAGCGGGGATTCGGCATCTGCTGGGCCTCAAGCCGGGAGAGCCGGTGACGCCCGAGCGGGTGGCCTGCGTGAAGATGGGCACCACCGTGGCCACGAATGCCCTGCTGGAGCGCAAGGGAGAACCCACCTTGCTCGTGACCACGGCCGGATTTTGCGATGCGCTGCGCATCGCCTACCAGAACCGACCGCGCCTGTTCGATCGGCAGATCGTGCTGCCGGAGCTGCTTTATTCGCGGGTCATCGAGGCGCAGGAGCGGGTGGGTGCGCAGGGCGAACTGCTGCAGCCCTTGGATGAAGCGCACCTGCGTGAACGCCTGTGGGCCGCCTTCGACGCCGGGCTGCGCGGCGTGGCCATCGTCTTTCTGCATGGATGGCGCTTCACGGCGCATGAGGCCGCAGCGGCCCGCATTGCCCGGGAGGTGGGCTTCACACAGGTCAGCACCTCGCATGAAACAAGCCCCCTGATGAAGTTCGTCAGCCGAGGCGACACCACCGTGGTCGATGCCTACCTCAGCCCCATCCTGCGGCGCTATGTGGACCAGGTGGCCGCCGAGATGCCGGGCGTGCGGCTGTTCTTCATGCAGTCCTCGGGAGGCCTGACCGATGCGTCGGTCTTCCATGGCAAGGATGCGATTCTTTCGGGGCCGGCAGGCGGCATCGTGGGCATGGCGCGAACCGCAGCCTTGGCCGGGCATGAGCGTGTGATCGGCTTTGACATGGGCGGGACTTCGACCGATGTCAGCCACTTTGCGGGCGAATTCGAGCGTGAGTTCGAGACCCAGGTGGCGGGTGTGCGCATGCGCGCACCGATGATGAGCATCCACACGGTGGCCGCCGGTGGTGGGTCCATCCTGGAATTCGATGGCGCGCGTTTCCGAGTCGGGCCGCAGAGCGCGGGGGCCAACCCGGGGCCGGCCTCCTACCGGCGTGGCGGGCCGCTGGCAGTGACCGATGCCAATGTGATGGTGGGCAAGATCCAGCCAGATTGGTTCCCGAAGGTTTTCGGTCCTGCGGGAGATGAGGCCCTGGATGCCGGCGTGGTTCGGCAGCGCTTTGCGCAATGGGCTGCACGCACCGGACGCACGCCCGAGGCAGTCGCTGAGGGCTTCATCGATATCGCCGTGCAGCAGATGGCCAATGCCATCAAGAAGATCTCGGTGGCACGAGGCTATGACGTCACGCGCTACACCCTGCAGTGCTTCGGCGGCGCAGGCGGGCAGCATGCGTGTCTCGTTGCAGATGCGCTGGGGATGAATCGGGTGCTCGTGCATCCTTTGGCCGGCGTGCTCTCGGCCTACGGAATGGGGCTGGCGGACCAGACGGTGATCCGTGAGCAGTCAGTGGAGAGGGTGCTGGATGAGCAGGCGCTGCAGGCCGTGGAGCGTGTGCTGGATGCTCTGGCGCAGGCCGCCCTGGCAGAGATTGAGCGCCAACGATTCAGCGACGCACCGGCGCGCGTTCACCGACGGGTGCATGTGCGCTACGAAGGCAGCGATTCGGCTTTGGTGGTGCCGCATGGAGATCAGGCCACCATCGTGGCGGGGTTTGAAGTGGCCTACCGTCAGCGCTTTGCCTTTCTCATGCCCGGCCGCCGTCTGGTGGTGGAAGCGGTGTCGGTGGAGGCGGTGGTGGGCGGCGATGCGCCTGCTGAAGCACGGCACCCGGTCCATGGCCCGCGCGAGGTGCCGAGGCGGGAGTTGGTGCGTATGTATTCAGGCGGCCAGTGGCACGGGGCAGCCCTGGTGGTGCGAGAGGACATGCGACCCGGTGATGTGATCGATGGGCCTGCCATCATCGCGGAGAAGAATGCCACCACGGTGGTGGAGCCGGGCTGGGCCGCCACGTTGACGGCGCTGGACCATCTGGAACTGGTGCGCCTTAGCCCGCGTGCACAGCGCTTTGCGGCCGGCACCACGGTGGACCCGGTGCTGCTGGAGGTGTTCAACAACCTGTTCATGAACATCGCTGAACAGATGGGGCTGCAGTTGCAGAACACGGCCCACTCGGTGAACATCAAGGAGCGGCTCGACTTCTCCTGCGCCTTGTTCGATGCGCAGGGCAACCTGATCGCCAACGCGCCGCATATGCCGGTGCATTTGGGCTCGATGGGTGAGAGCATCCGCGCGGTGATCGCCGACAACCGTGGGCGCATGCGGCGCGGCGATGTGTTCGTGCTCAACGACCCGTACCACGGCGGTACGCACTTGCCGGACGTGACCGTCATCACGCCGGTGTGGCTCGATGCAAGCGACGAGCCCCAGTTCTACGTGGGCAGCCGCGGGCACCATGCCGACATCGGTGGTAGCACGCCAGGGTCGATGCCACCGTTTTCCACGACCATCGACGAAGAAGGCGTGCAGCTTCGGAACGTGCGCCTGGTGGATGGAGGCATGTTCCAGGAGGCTCATCTGCTGAGCCTTTTGAAGAGCGGTCGGTTTCCCGCCCGCAACCCGGAGCAGAATCTGGCGGACCTCCGAGCGCAGATTGCGGCCAATGAGAAGGGCGCGCAGGAGTTGCGCCGTATGGTGGGCGAGTTCGGCTTGGACATGGTGCAGGCCTACATGCGCCATGTGCAGGACAACGCCGAGGAGGCGGTTCGCCGCGTCATCACCCGCCTCAAGGACGGACAGTTCACGCTGAAGCTGGACAACGGAGCGCAGATTCAAGTGGCCATCCGTGTGGATGCGGCTGCACGCCGCGCCGAGATCGACTTCACCGGCACGAGCGCGCAGTTGACCAACAACTTCAATGCGCCCACCGCAGTCTGCATGGCCGCGGTGCTTTACGTGTTTCGCACGCTGGTCGACGATGACATCCCGCTGAACGCCGGCTGCCTGAAACCGCTGAAGGTCATCATTCCCGAGGGCTCAATGCTGAACCCGCGGCCACCCGCGTCGGTGGTGGCAGGCAATGTGGAAACCAGCAGCTGCATCACCAATGCGCTGTACGGCGCGCTGGGCGTCATGGCGGCCAGCCAGCCGACGATGAACAACTTCACCTTCGGCAACGACCGGGTTCAGTATTACGAAACCATCTCCGGTGGGAGCGGCGCGGGTGGACGCTTCGATGAGCGCGGCGCGCTGGTGGGCGGCTTCGATGGCACGAGCGTTGTCCAGACGCACATGACGAATTCAAGGCTGACGGATCCCGAGGTGCTCGAATTCCGCTTCCCGGTTCGGTTGTTGTCCTACGAGATCCGCCGAGGCTCGGGCGGCGCCGGCCGCTGGAAGGGTGGCGATGGTGGCGTGCGGCGCGTTCAGTTTCTGGAAGCGGTGACGGCTGGCATCCTCTCGAACGGGCGGGTGCATCCGGCTTTCGGTGCGGCCGGCGGTGAAGCCGGTGCCGCGGGTGTGAACCGGGTCATTCGGGCGGATGGGCGCGCGGAGGCGCTGGGGCATATTGGCGAGGTGGCGATGCAGCCGGGGGATGTGTTCGAGATTCACACGCCCGGCGGCGGAGGGTTTGGGCCGGTTTCTCGTTGAGCGGTGAGGCCGCGAAAGGAACCCCCGCCGCAGTGGGACGGACATCAGCGGTCACCGAAGACCAAGCGCCCATCAGGGTTTTCCCGTTACAATAGGCGGGATGAGTGCAAATGACAACGCCCGCATCCCGGCAACTGCCCACTGCAGCAGCCTGCGCGCGTTCGCCCTGATCCCCGCCACTGGCGTGATCGCGGCTGCCTCCAAAACCACCAAGACCACGATTACCAAGGGCTGATTCGCCCCGGTTCGTCGTGCGCCCTCCGGCCAGACGAGCCGGGCGAGCAGTCAAACGACTTCGTTTGAAAACCGTGAAAGGGCAATTGACATGAGCAAGCTGGTAGGCCTCGTTGGATGGCGTGGCATGGTGGGGTCTGTCCTCATGGACCGCATGAAGGCCGAAAGGGACTTTGAGCTCATCGAGCCCGTTTTCTTCTCCACATCGAGTGCAGGCGGCAAGGCCCCCACGATGGCCAAGCAGCACACCACCCTGCGCGACGCCAACAATGTGGCCGAACTGGCCCTGTGCGACATCATCATCACCTGCCAGGGCGGCGACTACACCAAAGAGGTGTTTCCCCAGCTGCGCGCCGCCGGCTGGAACGGCCACTGGATTGATGCCGCTTCGGCCCTGCGTATGGAAAAGGATGCCGTCATCATCCTCGACCCCGTCAACGATGGTTTGATCCACAAGACCCTGGCTGCTGGCGGCAAGAACTGGATCGGCGGCAACTGCACCAACTCCATCCTGCTGATGGGCCTGGGCGGTT